>CALVMK010000001.1 GCA_944345545.1 uncultured Clostridia bacterium
CCGAATTTGAAAATAGGGTTGACGCTGACGATGAGATAGAAAACAAAGAAGTGTTAAAAAGCAGTTTTCAAGCAAAATGTTATCTTGGAGAAGATAGCGTGCTTATAGACTTTTCTTTTTTAAATTCAAATGTTAGAAATTATTTTTATGGCATAGAAAATTCTAGCAATAACACAAAAACAGAAAATGGCTTTTTTACAACAAAAACTACAACAACTTCAAAAACAAGATTTGCAACAGCAACTAATGGTCAGTCTGTAGTTGAATTTTATACTGAAAAGTTTAAAACGCTTGTTTTAGATATAATGCCAAATGTTTACGACAAATTGCCAGAAGCAACTTATACTTACACGTATGTAACACCACAATCAAGATTACATAGTGATGCAGACAGTGTGGAAAGACAAAATGGTTATTATCTTCATGTTTGGAATATATCTGCTGACGAATTAGATAAAACAGTTACTTTATATGTTGTTAACGCTCGCACTGAAATTTGGTATGCTTTAATTCTTGGTATAAGCTTATTGTCGTGTGGAATAATGTTTTTAATTTATTTTATTAAAAATAAAAAAATAAATAAAAAATAGTTTAAAAAATATAAAAAAGAAAAATAATATTGTTATGAAAAAAACAATATTATTTTTTTTAATGCTTATTTTTGCAATTAATTTATTACTAATTAATAATAATGCAAGTGCAATAAATATTCAAGAAAATGTTGTATATTTAAAGGAAATTGTAATTACTCCTATTTCGATTATTGATAGCAAAAGCAAAAATTTTTTATATGAAATAAATAATGAAAGATGTGTTAAAATATTTGAATTAACACTTGAAAGTGAAAATATTAAAAAAACAATTTTAAAAGAAAAAAATTATTTAATTGAAAATAATAATTATATCTTTTATATAGATGATTATTTTCATGATTTATCAAACAGTAATTTAATTGTAAATTATAAATTAAATGTTAGTAATTATTTTAAGTTTGGTGATTTTCAAAATGAAATAATAACAAAAAATGAACCTATTAATTTAAGCATAAATAAAAAAATAAATGATAATGAAAAAAATTTTGAAATTACTTTTAACAATATAAACTTATCTTCTGGTGGCATTAGTTTTAAATTGACATTTGTTTTTGAAGTTTTATAAAAAGTTTGTATTTTTATTTTATTTTTTTAAAAAAATATGTTACATTGTTAATAGGGTAAAAGTCTATGAAAAGAAAAGTATTTTTTTTAATTGGTTTTATCACAATAGCAATTTCTTTCTTTATTTATTCTAAAGAATTTTTTTGTGGTGCTATAAATGCTGATTTTCAAAACAAAATTAATTGTCAAGCTGAAACACAAATGCAAGAAAGTTATAATTGCTTTGAAAGTGAAAAAACAAAAAATATTTCCCTTCAAGACTCTTTAAACGAACAAAATGAAAATCAAGACACTATAACAACGGTTGAATTAGCGTTATATTGGGGAACATCTGTTTCTAACATGCAGTATGTAACACCTCAATCTAACAATTATTATGAATTTCCATTTAATGCTGAAGATGTTTTTGAATTAAGAGTTGAAACAAGCCTTTCTGCAACAGACCGTGTTCAATTCTTCTATTACAAAGAAGGCAATTATAAATACATGGAAATTGAAAACAAAGAGAATGCAAGAACAATAGATATTACAAACTTATTAAAATCTGTTGGCACATTAAAATTTTTTGCAAAGCTAAACAATAATCTTGTTGGCGAAAACAATGTTTACACAATAAATATTAAACCTGCACCAGAATCTACTGTTAGTTTTGACATAACATATGAAGAAATAATAGGCAGTTCTGGTGGGATGAACTCTTACAGATTAATTTTAACAAACAATGCTGGAAACAGTTCTGGTTTTGACATAGAAAATTTAACAATACTTTGGTATGTTGTTGATGGTAATAATTTTTATTTAATACGTTCTGGAAACTACGCTCTTTACACACCTGACCAAGAAGGAAGATTTACAATAAAAGCAGATGCTCTTTCTAATGGTGTTAGCATATTCACATCTACATCTCAACCTGAAACAGAAATTTTAGCAAGAAGTAATAATTCGGTAAATGTTTTAATGTATGTTTTAATTGTTGTTGGTGTTTTATCTGTGGGGCTTGCAATAAGCATTATAATTAAAGTAAAAAGCGAAAAAGTTTGGTAAAACCTTAAAATAAAAATTTTTAAGCATTCTAAAAGAAGTTAACTTTTAGGATGCTATTTTATTATTGTTTAACAACAGATATTGAGTTATTAACAAAAAAAATATTTTTTTAGTATTAATTATTATGGTTGTTTTAAAAAGTTATGAGCCAATGAAAAATCATCTTTCATTTGCGTGTGGGGGTTATGCTAAATTTTTTTGTGAAGTAAAAAACATAAATGAATTAATTGAAGCAATTAAATTAGCAAAAAAATTAAGGAGAAAATTTTTCGTGCTAGGGAAAGGCACAAATTTACTTTGTCCTGATGAAGGTTATAACGGAGTTGTAATTTCTACTAGAAAAATGCAAAATATAAGTTTAACAAAATATAATGAAAAGGTTTTTGTTGAAGCAGATGCTGGTGTAGACTTATTTAAAATAAATAAGCTTTTAGCTGAACTTGGAATTTCTGGACTTGAATGGAGTTATGGCATTCCTGGCACTTTAGGGGGAGCAATTTTCATGAATGCTGGGGCTTACGGACATGAAATTTTTGAATTTGTTAGTTATGTAGATATTTATTATAGAGGAAAGATAAAAAGGTTAAAAAAGGAAAAAATAAATTTTAGTTATAGAAATGGTGGATTAAACGGTAAAATAATTTTGAGTGCTGGTTTAATGTTGACATCTAATAAGTTTGAAGCTGTTAAAGAAAAGCAACTTAGCTTTATGAAAAAAAGAATTGAAACACAGCCACTAAACTATCCAAATGCAGGAAGTATTTTTAAAAGAAATGAAAAAATTATTCCAGCACAAATAATTGACAAACTTGGTCTTAAAGGTGTTATAATTGGTGGAGCAAAAGTTTCTGAAAAGCATGCAGGTTTCATTGTAAATATTGGCAATGCAACAACAAAAAACATACTTGATCTCATTGACCTAATTCAAAAAAAAGTTTATGATGCCACTAAAATAAAGCTAGAACCAGAAATAAAAATAATGAAATAAGGGGTAATTATGTTACTTTATGGAGATTATCATACTCACACTATTTATAGTCATGGTGTTGGAGATATAATAGATAACGCAAGAATTGCAAAACAAAAAGGTTTAAAGCAACTTGCAATAACAGATCATGGTTTTGACCATAAACTTTTTGGTGTAGATAGAAATAAAATTCCAGAAATGAAAAAAAAGATTGAAATGGCTGAAAAAGAAACAGGTCTTGATATTTTTTTAGGAGTGGAAGCAAACTTTAAAAGTTTAGATGGAACAATAGACGTTTTACAAGAAGATTTGCAATATTTAGAAATCTTAAATTTAGGTTTTCATCGATTTGTTAAAACTGATTTATCTAACAAGTTTTCTTTATTTTATCCTAATATCATGCACATAAAAACAAAAAGTCAAATTAAAAAGAATACAAACATGGTTTTAAAGGCTTTGGACAAGTATCCAATAAACACATTAGTTCATCTAAATTATGGCTTTCAAGTAGATATAAATGCTATTGCACCCGTTGCTTTACAACGTGGCACTGCTATAGAAATAAATGGCAAAAAAAATTGTCTTTCAGATAAAGAGATATTGATTTTAGCTGAAAAAGGCGTTAAAATGATTTTAAATTCTGATGCACATATTCCAGAAAAGGTGGGAGAAGTTAATTTAAGCTTAAATATTGTTGAAAGGCTTAATCTTCCGCATGAACTTATAGTAAACTTAGATAAGAATTTTTTAGAGAAAAAAAGGAATTAAAATGAGTTTTTCAAGAGACGCAAAACTTCAAATAATTGCACTGGAAGCTCCAACAGATTGTTGTGGGCTTGCTTTGCTATGCGGGCTTTTTCATGCGTCAGGGGAAATTGAAATAAAAAGTGGGCAAAAACAGGCATACATTCTTACAGATATTCAAGAACTATATCCTTATGTTAATAAAATTTTTCATAATCTTTATGGCGATTTTATGGAGCTTGAAATTGAAGATGATTATAAAATAAATAAAACGGTTTATTATAGAATTTCTCTTCCAAAAGAAAGCACAGAAAAAATTTTAAAAGACTTAGGCTTTATAGATAATGAGGGCAACATAAATTTAAGTGGAACAATAGATGAGTATATAATTAAAAGTGATTGTTGTAAAAAAAGTTTTGTAAAAGGCGCTTTTTTAGGCTCTGCAACTTCTAGCATTAGGCTTAGTGAAGAAGCGAACAAAAAAACTAACACAGGCTATCATGTTGAATTCACATCACATAGCCATAATTTTTTGCAAGGTTTAAGCGAAATATTAGCTGGGTTTAATATTTTTGCAAAATTAGTTCAAAGAAAAAACTTATATGTTCTTTATTTAAAGGAAGCAAGTCAAGTTTCAGATTTGCTAGCTTTGGTTGGTGCTTATAACTCAGTTCTAGAACTTCAAAATGAACTTGCTGTAAGAGAATTAAGAAATAAAGTTAACAGACAAACAAATTGTTTAAATGCAAACATTTCTAAAACCGTTGAAGCAAGTTTAAAACAATTAAACGCCATAAACACTATAGAGAACACTATAGGTCTAGATTCACTTCCCGCTGATTTGCAAGAAGTGGCACTTTTAAGGCTAGCAAACACGGAAGAAAGTTTAGATGAACTCATAAGTTTAAGTAAAATTAAATTAACAAAAAGCGGGCTTAATCACCGTTTTAGAAAACTTATAAAACTAGCAAACGAGTTGGAGGAATAAATGGAAGAAAAATTTGTACATTTGCATGTGCATACTGAATTTAGTTTATTAGACGGTGCAGCAAAGATAAAAAAACTTGTTGAAGTAAGTGCTGAGCGTGGAAACAAAGCTGTTGCCATTACAGACCATGGAAACATGTATGGAACACTTCAATTTTATACGGAATGTTTAACTCACGGAATTAAGCCAATAATTGGCTCAGAGTTTTATGTTTGCGAAGACCATAAAGCCAAAGGTGGAAAACCCATTTTAAATCATTTAATTTTACTAGCAAAAAATAACGAAGGCTATAAAAATTTATTGAAACTAAGCTCTATGTCCTTTGTTGAAGGATTTTATTATAAACCAAGAATTGATTATGATTTATTAGAAGAATATCATGAAGGCGTTATATGCTTAAGTGCATGTTTAGCTGGTACAATTCCACAATACATTTTGCAAAACAGACTTGAAGACGCTGAAAAGCTTGCTCTTCGTTTAAAAAACATTTTTAAAGATGATTTTTATTTAGAGATACAAAATCATGGCATAGAAGAACAAAAAATAGTTATGGTTGAACTTGCAAAACTTAGTAAAAAACTAGGAATAAAGCTTGTTGCAACCAATGATGTGCATTATATTGATAAAGAAGATGCAGAAATGCAAGATGTTTTAATGTGCGTGCAAATGGGAAAACAAATTGATGACCCAGATAGGCTTAAATTTCAAACACAAGAGTTTTATTTAAAAACTTATGAAGAAATGGCATTAGCTTTTCAAGGATATGAAGAAGCTTTAAGCACAACATTAGAAATAGCTGATAAATGCGATGTTGTTATTAAAAGCAAATTGCACGGAGAGATTCCTGGCTTAGATGAAAAATACGTGTTACCAGCTTCAAAAAACTATATTCCGCCTTATATTCCAGAAAATGGACAAAGTTGCTTTGATTTTTTAAAGGACATGACATATAAAGGGCTTTATAAAAAATACAAGAATGTAACACCTGAAATTTTGCAAAGAGCGGAAAGCGAATTAACTTTAATTCATGATTTGGGCTTTGTTGAATACTTTCTTGTTGTGTGGGACTATATAAATTACGCACGTAGCCATGACATTCCTGTAGGTCCAGGAAGAGGGTCTGGGGCAGGAAGTATTGTAGCCTATGCTACAAGCATAACCCTTGTTGACCCCCTTAAATATGACCTTATTTTTGAAAGATTTATTCATAAAGAAAGAGTTTCGATGCCAGACTTTGACGTTGACTTCGATTATGATAGGCGTGTTGAAGTTATTGATTATGTGAGAAGGAAATATGGAAATAGTAATGTTGCTTTAATTGTAACCTTTGGAACGATGGCGGCAAAAAATGCTTTACGTGATGTAGCAAGAGTTTTAAGAATGCCTTATTCCGAAGTGGATAAAATTTCAAAAGAAATTCCAGACAAACTTCCTGAAGGAATAAAAAAGCCACCAGTTTTAAAATATTATTTTGGTGTTACTGGCAAGCCAGAAAATGATAAGTATATAATACCATCATTAAAAAAGATGTATGATGAAGACCCGTTTTTAAAAAGAATTGTAGATATGGCTGTAAAACTTGAGGGTTTTCCAAGAAACACTTCTACACACGCTGCGGGCGTGCTTATAGCTCCAGATAGAGTTGATAATTTTGTCCCATTGTCAAGAAACGGAGAAGATATAACAACTCAATATAACATGATAGAATTAGAGCAACTTGGACTTTTAAAAATGGACTTTTTAGGTCTAAGAACATTAACAGATATAGATAAGGCAATTAAGTATGTAGAAAAAATTCATGGCAAAAAAATTGATTTTTATGACATGGATTATGACGACCCAAAAGTGTATGAGCTTATCAGTTCAGGAGATACTGACGCTATATTTCAATTAGAAAGCACTGGCATGAAAAAGTTTATGAAAGAACTTAAACCAGATTGTTTAGAAGATATAATTGCCGGGGTTTCTTTGTATAGACCAGGACCAATGGATAGCATACCAAGATATGTGAAAAACAAACAAAACCCAGATAAAATTGTTTATGCACACCCATGTTTAGAGCCAATTTTAAACGTAACTTATGGTTGCATTGTTTATCAAGAACAAGTTATGAAAGTGCTTCAAGTGATGGGTGGTTATAATATGGGGCAAGCAGACAATGTTAGAAGAATCATGGGTAAGAAAAAAGTTGAAAAAATGGCTTATGAAAGAGAAAAATTCATAAATGGTTGGAAAGACCCAACAGGCAAAAGCGATATTCCTGGAGCAATAAAGCTTGGAATACCAAAAGAAGTTGCAGAACAAGTTTTTTCTGAAATGGAAAGCTTTGCAAGCTATGCATTTAACAAATCGCATGCTGCTGCCTATGCATATTTGTCTTATCAAACAGCCTATTTAAGATGTTACTATGAAATTGAGTTTTTGACGGCGGTTTTAAATAATAGAATAACTAACATGGATGAAATAAAGAAATATGTAACATACACAAGAAAACAAGGACATGAAGTTTATCCGCCAGACATAAATAAAAGCCAAACTTATTTTAGTGTAGAAAATGGAAATTTAAGATTTGGTTTAGGAGCTTTAAAAAATGTTGGCGTTCAACTAATGGACGAAGTTTTAGCAGAAAGAGAAAAAAATGGCGAGTTTAAAAACTTTGATGATTTTATTAATCGTGTCAATCAATCAGCTTTAAATAAAAGATGTATTGAATCATTAATATTAAGCGGGGCTTTTGACTGTTTTAATAAAAGTCGTTCTCAATTAATGGCTGTTTATGAAATGGCAATAGACAAAGTTAATAAAGATAGAAAATCTAGAGCTAGTGGACAATTTTCGCTTTTTGACACTATTAATTCTTTAAAAGTTCAAGATGAAATACAATATCCTGATATAAGAGAGTTTAATAGAGAAAGTAAGCTAAAATTTGAAAAAGATATATTAGGTGTTTATATTTCTGGACATCCACTTGAAGAATATATGGACAAATATAAAGAATTTTCTTTAACTTCTGACATGCTAGAACCAGAAATGATAGAAGAGGAAGATGAAACTAAATATATTTATTCAATAAAAGACGGCACAGCTGTAACTTGTGGGGGAATTTTAAGCAAAGTAAAAAAACACATAACAAAAGCTGATAAAAGAGAAATGGCTATGATTACTTTAGAAGACATATATGGAACAATAGAAATCATGGCATTTCCTAAAGTCTACACAAAATTCAAAGATATTTTAAAAGAAGATGAACTTTTTACTGTGGCAGGAAGAATTTCAATAAGAGATGGTGAAACTCCTATTGTTGTGGCAGATAACTTTATTAAGTGGTCAGCTCCGCAAATTAAAGAAGAAATAAAGGAGCAAAAGTTGTGTTTAAAATTTGACATGCAGAATAAAAGTTTATATGATAAAGTTTATGACACTTTAGAAAATTATAAGGGTGAATCTCAAGTTTATTGTAAATGTATAAGCACAGAAAAAAAATATAAAATGCCGTTAAAAGTTAATTTAGTTAATCATTTAATAAATGAGTTAAATGGTTTAATAGGTGAAGAAAACGTTATTGTTGTTGGAGATGAAAAATGAAATTAGGAATATTAGTAAGTGGTGGAGATGCTCCTGGCATGAACTTTGTTGTAAGTTCAATTTTTGAAGGTTTAAAAAAACAAGGAATTGAATTAATTGGAATAATTGCAGGGTTTAAAGGTTTAATGGAAAATAAAACATGCAATCTTGATGAGAGCATGTTGGAAGAAAATAAAAATTTTGCTGGGTGTGTTTTAAAAAGTTCACGTGCCCCAGAATTTAAAACGCCAAAAGGTTTAAAGAAAGGTTTAGCAACAATAAAAAAACAAAAATTAGATGCTTTAATTATTTTAGGCGGTGATGGTTCTTTAAAGGGAGCAAAGGAACTTGTAGAAAATGGTGTTAAAACTATTTTTATTCCTGCAACTATAGATAACGACTTAAAATATAGCGAATATAGTTTAGGGTTTTACACAGCAGTAAGTGCTTGTGAAAATTATATAAATTGCGTTATGAAAACAATGCAGACATTTTCAAGAAGCTGTATATTTGAAGTGATGGGGAATAATTCAGGTCAAATTGCTCAAAAAACAACCAATTTAGTTGGAGCAGATTATGAAATAAGCGAATTTAAACCTTTAAACTTAGAAAAACTAAGTAAAGATATTAAAAAGAACAAAAAAGAAAGTCTTGTTATTGTGGCTCAAGAAAAGAAAGCTAATTTGGAAGAATTAAAAAATTATCTTTGCGAAAAAACAAAAAGAGTTTTTAAGGTGTGTAGTGTTGGCTATCTTCAAAGGGGGTATAATCCTACTAAAGAAGAAATAAAAATGGCAAAAGCCTTTTCGGCTCTTGCCATAGAATGCATAAGAACGCACAATTTTAATAAAGTTTTAGTTTTTCAAAATGAAAAATGTAAAGCAATATCTATGAATGAAATTCAGTAAGACGGAAACCATGTTTCTGTCTTTCTTTTTCAACTAAAGAAGCAATTAAGTTTCTCACTTTGTGTGGATGTTTTATTTTTCTTAAAATGATTTTATCAGAACTCTCATCATTAACAAAAAGAGTTATGCTTCCAACTCCAAACATTTTATCAAAAAGAGATTGATAAACTGAAATATCAAAAATTCTAAAAAAGTTTACTTCATTGTCTACCGTAGATAAAAAACCAACAGAAGAAAAGAGTTTCAACCATTGACCTTCATTTTCAACAATATAATATCTTGTAAAAGAAAGTGGCATACCACACCAACGTTTTCTATCCTTCCAAAGAATTTTTGTTCCTCCAAATCTGCTTGCGTCCATAATTAACTCCTTAAACTATTTATATCACATTTACAATAATATGTAAAGAATTAAAAAAACAATATTAAACATAGCTTAAAAAACATAAAAAAATTTATTAACAAAAAAACTTGTAAAAGCATATAAACAAAAACAAGGAGAAAGCTATGTTATTTAGTATATTTAATTCAGAAAGAAATATATTCAGGCTTTTAGGGTCTAAAACGCCAGTGGCAGTTGCTTATGTAAAAGGAAATAGTGAAAATCCTAAATTAAAAGGTAGTGTAAAGTTTTATTCAATTCCGGAAGGCACAATAGTAGTAAGCGAAATTTTTTATTTGCCAGAAACAAAAACAAATTTTTTTGCTCAGCACATTCATGAAAATGGAGATTGTGAAAAGGATTTTTCTCTTTGTGGTGGGCACTATAATCCTAAAAGTGTAGAACACCCATGCCATTCAGGAGATTTGCCACCATTATTATCAAATCAAGGATATTCATGGCAAGCTACATTAGACAATAGGTTTAGCATAAATGAAATAATAGGAAAGTCATATATAATACATAAAAATCCAGATGATTTTAAAACTCAACCGTCAGGAGATTCAGGAGAAATAATTGCTTGTGGAATAATAGAAAAACCAATGTAAAATGCTTTTTAATAAGCATTTTTTTTAAATTTTATAATTGACAAAATAAATGTAAATGTTATAATGAGCCTAGGGGGGATAGGTTGGTGGAAGAGATTGATATAAAATATGTTAATTTGCATACTTCAAACAAAATAACACTTATAGAAAGAAACGGAAAGAGAATTGGCATATTAGATAGGCATGAAATATTAAGCGGAGATGATAAAGTCAACATAATAACAAACTTTTTTTCATCTGGAGAAATTTTTACTGCAAAGAAGGAAGTGGGATTGATAATATCAACCGACCCTGATTTTAATTTTACAATGGTTGAAGTTTATAAAAAAACGAAAGAAAAAATCAACACTTACGAATTATAGAGCAAGTATGGCGGAATTGGCAGACGCGCTAGATTCAGGTTCTAGTGGGGCTACCCGTGCAGGTTCAAGTCCTGTTACTTGCACCAAATAAACAAAGGCGGATGCCAATTCCGCCAATAAAAAGGGCTCCCAAAAATTTTGAATTTTTGGGAAAAGGAACAAACAAGCGAAAAATAGACTTTTAGTTTACTAAAAGTTTAAAAAAGCGCAGTTTGTGACGCCATGGCAGATGCGCTAGATTCAGATTCTAGTGGGGCTACCCGTGCAGGTTCAAGTCCTGTTACTTGCACCAAACAGTTAAATCCCGTATGATTAGTAATAAAATTGACAAAAAAATTTTAAAAGATTATATTAAAAAAGGTTCTTTTAGATACTAACTTAAAAACTGACATAAAAATAAATAAAATCTACCATATTAGCTGGTGGATTTTTTTATTTTATTTTATTTTATTTTATCTTAGATTTTTTATCATCATTTTTTAAAAAAGTTATGCAATAGGGCTTGTTGGAAATGGGGTTAACTGTTATGCCGTTAGCTTCGCAACATTTGTTTTGATTAAAAAGACAATTAGCTTCACAACATATATTTGCTGTTTTGCTATCTCGTTGTGGAGCATAATCGGGAGCTCGGTCAAATATAAAACGAGAAGTATCAGGTTCTTGCTTATTTGTCTTTACATAACTTGAACAAATTATTTTGTTATTTATTTTAACGCTTTTTGCTGTACATGTGTATTTGTTGTTATATAAACATTCAGTTTTTCTACATCTTAAATCCATAAAATAATTTTTAACAAAATTTTTATTTTTAATCATATCTTTGACAAAACATTTCTTTTTTGTTATCTTAAATTAAGGAGATGTTATGAAAGTAATTTTAAACAAAGATGTTAAAGGTACAGGGAAAAAGGGCGATATTGTGGAAGTTGCAGATGGCTATGGAAGAAATTTTCTTTTAAAAAATGGCTTTGCTAGCCTTGCCACAAATTCATCTATTAGTGAAAATAAAGGGCAAAAAGAAGCTCAAAGTTATCATAAGGAACAGGAACGTTTAAGCGCTGTAAATTTAGCAGAACAAATTGATGGGAAAAGCATAACCGTTCAAGTTAAATGTGGAGAAAATGGTAAAATTTTTGGAGCGGTTACATCAAAGGAAATAAGCGAAGGCTTGGCAAAACTGGGTTATGACATACCAAAACAAAAAATAGAAATGAAAGAGTCCATTAAAAATATGGGAGATTTTACAATATCAGTTAAGCTTTATCAAGGAGTTACTGCTAAAGTAAATGTTATTGTTGTGCCAGAAAACGCTTAAAAAAATTTGCTTTAAAATAAATGAAAAAATTAAACCAAAAAACTTTTGCGTAACACGTAATTTAGTTTGTTTTAAATAATAAAAAAAATATCTTATTTAATTTAAAATAAAAATTTTAATTAAATGTTTTTATAAAAAATTTAATTGTTAAGAAAATTAATATGAAAATAAAGTTGAAAAAAGTTCAAGAACACTTGAACTTTTTTTATTTTATTAACTTCCTAAACCTTCCATTAGCATTTTATCTGCAACTAAGGCTATAAACTCACCATTTGTTGGCTTTTCGTTTTGATTATAAACTTTTAAACCGAATAATGAATTAATGTTTTCTATTTTGCCTCTGTTCCAAGCCACTTCGATGGCGTGTCTTATTGCACGCTCAACTTTGCTTGCACTTGTTTCAAACTTCTCTGCTATGCTGGGGTAAAGTCTTTTTGTTATAGAATTGATTATGTCTGGGGTGTCGATAGCCATTTTTATTGCTTCTCTTAAAAATTGATAGCCTTTTATATGTGCTGGAATTCCCACAGTAATAAAAACGTTTGAAATTTTTTCTTCAACAATTTTAGTACGCATTGTTTTATAATCTTTTTGCAACACTTTTTCTTGTGTGCTTGTTTTTAATCCTAAAACGTCATTAATTCTATTTTCAAGATTTTCCATCTCATATGGTTTTATCATAAAATATGAAGCGCCTAAAGAAAGTGCTTTGTTTATAAAGCCTTCATGTGATAAGCTAGATGTTACGATAATTTTTGGCATTTTGTTTCCAAGCTTTTCTTTTAAAGACTCAATTAAAACAAAACCATCAATACCAGAAAGCACTATATCAGTTATTAGCACATCAACAGGTTCTTTAACAAGCTTTTCTAATGCTTCTTTACCATCTTTACTTGTGTCTGTAATTGTGCAAAAATCATTATTTTCAAAATATTCCACTATGTTAGAAGTTGTTTCTTCTGAATTATCTGCAATAAAAATTTTAATTTTTTCGTTTTCTTTCATAATTCCTCCAAAAATATCTTTTAATCGCGACAAAGTGATACTAGCATAAAATTTTTCAAAAACAATATGCAAAATTTTTTGAATTTTGACATAAATATAAATAAAAAGTAATTATTTGACGAAAAATGTTTTTTATTTATTTTTGAAATATTTTTTTTTGTAAAATTACGATTTTTAACACTTATTTTGTTTTAATTTTGGAGTAAAAAAATAGTCATTTAAGAAATCTTAAATGACCATTATTTTATTAATAATTAATATGATTAATCTTTTACAACTTCAAAGTAAGCTTGTGGGTGGTCGCAGACTGGGCAAACCTTTGGAGCTTCTGTTCCAACATGAATATGTCCACAATTACGGCAACGCCAAATAACTGTGTCTTGTTTTTTGAAAACGGTTTCATCTTTAATTTGCTTTGCTAATCCTAAATAACGTTCTTCGTGTATTTTTTCAATTTTAGCAACGCCTCTAAATTGTTCGGCAATTCTTTTAAAGCCTTCACGTTCAGCTTCATTTGCCATTCTTTCATACATGTCTGTCCATTCGCCGTGCTCTCCTGCAGCTGCATCTAAAAGATTTGAATAAGTATCTTTAATGCTTCCGCCTTGAAGATATTTAAACCACATTTTAGCATGTTCTTTTTCATTATTTGCTGTTTCTTCAAATATAGCAGCTATTTCTTCATAGCCGTCTTTCTTAGCTTTTGAAGCATAGTAAGTATATTTATTTCTTGCTTGGCTTTCTCCTGCAAAAGCTTCCATTAAATTTTTTTCTGTGTTACTTCCTTTTAATTCCATGTTAATCTCCTTTTAATAACTAAGATTTTATAATAATTTAAAAATAAAAGCAAACGAATTATTAATTTTTTTAATTGACTTAAAAATTTTCTTTTGTTAAACTTTAATCATGGATATAAAGGTTGACAAAAAGCAAGAAGTTAAAGAAAAATCTTTTGATGTTTTTAATGCTTTAAATTTAATCAATGAAAATTTAGGAAAAGCTTATGAAGAAAAGGGTTATAACCCTTTTGGAGATGAGTTTGTTTTAGATGCGGAATATGCTCAAAATTTAATTCAAAAAATTAAAAATAAAAAAACTGTAGATATTGAACCATTTTTAGAAAACGGCAACAGGGCAGTTGCACAAAACTTTAAACTAGCTTTAGAAAATGCGGAAAACATAAAATTAGATGTTTTAACAGAAATGGAAAATGCAGTACCTGAAATGAAAGATAAATTAAGTGGTGTTGTTTTATATTTAAACAATAGAATAGAATTATTACAACAAGCAATAGAAAGTTTAAAATCTGGCGAAGCGGACAGCTTAAAGCTTTATGAAGATATTCAAAATATTGATAATGTATATGGTGAAATTTTAAAAGAAAGTTATTTTAAAAATTTTAATAAAACAGTTGCTATAGAAAACTTTTTAAGCACATGTAGATTAAAAATTAAGTTTGAACAGTTTAGAAATGAACAAATTAAAGAACAAGAAAAATTGGCTCGTCAAAAAATAAATGAAATAGAAAAACAAATAGATAAAAAATTAAGTCAAGAAAGAGAAAAAATCAAAGAGAGAGAAGAAAAAATTAAAAGCGAGTTAAAGGAAAAAGAAGAAAAAAAGAAAATTTCTATAAAAAGCAGAAATTTAGGGGCGGAAAAATAAAAATTATAATTATCATTTTTAATAAAAAGACAAAATGGTATAAGGAAATAATTAAAATATTATTTAATAAAATAAAGCGTTCTTACGGTGTTTAAGAACGCTTTTTGTGTGAAAATATGAAATTAAAAATTAATTTTAATTATTTTTTAAGCTAAATAAATCAAATCTTTTTGAAAAATGTTCTTTTAAAGCTTGCAATCTTTCATCATCAATTCTTGCAAATAGTGGTTTTGGAGCTAAGGTTGAATGTGAAGAAGGAATGTCTATTTTTTTAGCTTGATTCCAAAAACATATATCATTCAAATTTCCCTTAAAATTTAATTGCTCCGACCAAATTTCTTCTGTTCTAGTTGGTATAAATGGGTGAGCGACAATACATAAAGCTTTTGCCATGTTTAAGCATAAATATAAAACTTTTTTTGCACTGTCTAAATCGCCGTTCTTTATCATAGTCCATGGAGCAACTTTTTCTAAATACCCATTTCCTATGGTTGAAAACTCCATAACTTTCTTATAAGCTTCTCTAAATTCTGTCTTTTCTAAAAGTTCGGCAATTTTGTTGGGATAAGTTTCAATTGCGTCTATCATTTCTTTATCAAAGTCAGTTAATTCAATTTCCTTAGATAATGAAAAATTTAACTTTCCTTCAAAGTTTTTCCAAATCATGTTTAGAGTTCTGTTAAAGAAGTTTCCAAATTTGCCAACAAGCTCAGAGTTTGTGTTATCTTTAAAGCCGTCCCATTTAAAATCTGTATCTTTGTTTTCTGGGAACATTGTAACTAAATATGCTCTTAGTGCATCTATGTCAATATCACTATCTAAAAGTCCATCGCAAAAAACACCAATGTTTTTGCTTTTAGAAAATTTTTGACCTTCATAATTCATGAAATTAAAGCCAACAACATTATAGGCAAGATTATATTTTCCGCACCCTAATTCCATTGCAGGAAAGAATACAGAGTGGAATGGTATGTTATCTTTTCCTATAAAATTATAAATCTTGCAATCTGGGTTTTGCCAATAATCTTTTATAAATTTTTCTCCGCCAAGTTCCTTAGTTATTGAAATATAACCTATAGGAGCGTCAAACCAAACGTAAAACACCTTATCTTCAAAACCTTCTTTTGGAACTTTAATTCCCCAAGGAATATCTCTAGTGATACATCTTGGCTTTAAACCTTCGTTTATCCATCTTTTTGCTTCTTTGTAAACTGTTGGACGCCAAACATCTTTTTTGCTTTCTATCCACTCATCTAGTTTATCTTGAAGCTTATCCAAGTGAAGATAAAGGTGTCTTGTCTTTTTAAAAGAAGCATCTTTTCCGCAAAATCTACACTTTGGGTTTTTTAGTTCTGTTATGTTATAAGTTTTTCCACAAGAATCACATTGGTCGCCATAAGCATCTTCATAACCGCAATATGGACAAGTTCCTTTTATAAAACGGTCAGCAAGAGCTATTTTTTCGTTTTCACAATATAGCATCACGTCGTCACATTCTTCTATATAGCCATTCTTATCCAATTCTTTATAAAATTCTATAGTTGTGTCTTCATTAAACTTTGTGTGAGTTCCTGAAAATAACGAGTAACTAATATTTAATTTGTCATACATTTTTTTATGGAGCTCTGTAAGTTTATCGCAAAGTTCTTCTGGCGACATATTTAATTCTTTTGCAGAAATTAGTGTTGCCGTGCCGTGTTCATCTGCTCCTCCAATAAAAATTGCGTCATTTCCTATGCTCTTTTGAAATCTATAAAAAATGTCGGCTGGCAAATGACAACCTACAATATGACCTAAATGTGGAACATTATTCACATAAGGAAGTGCTGATGTTATTAATACTTTTGACATAATTACCTCTTTCGTGAGAGTTTATCAAATTTTTTATTCTTTTGCAAGCGTTACCGCTCCTATAATAAAAAATTGTTTTCTTTTTATGTTTTAAAATATCAACATTTAACAAATAATAACAAAGAGATTAAAAGTCAAAATGTTACAAAAAATTACAAAAATTTGATTAATGAATTTACATTTGCTTTTTAACATGGTAAAATCTTCTTAAAGTTGTTTATGAAAAGAATGTCTTTAAAATTAAGTCCTATAATTTTGTCAGTTTGCCTATTAGTCATGGGCTTTGCTGTTTTTAACTATGAAAACAATGATAATGTTGCAAAAGCGTTTAGTTTGCCACAAACCTTTGATACTACAATAAAAGCGTTAGATTATGGCGAAACAGCAGTTGTAAACAACACATTAATTTTTATAAATTTTTCAGGGGAAACCAACACTTTAAACATAAAAAACACTTTATATGATGCCTATCCATATGAAGTTATTGAAGATACATATAACAATAGTGAATATTCAGTTAAAAGTTATTTTGAAACTACTTCTAATGGTAAACTTAGTTTAAGAACAAATTTTTTGTATAATGGCACTTATGGAACTCCTTTTACGATTAGTTATAGCAGAGATTATTTTATAACTGGTTCTGGTTCTACATTTACTTTAACAAATGCAATTTGGGAAGCAATAAAGACAGATTTTATTGAATATGCAAAAGATTATGACTTAGATGCAAATGATGACGGTTATGTTGATTCATTAACTTTTCTTTTGACTCCAGACCCAGAAGGAAGAACAGTGGGTTGGAGCACTCCGCTATGGGCACATAGTTCTACAATGACAAATTTAGCAAGCGTTACAGACAATTCTGGAAGCAGTATTACACTTGGAAAATATAATTTAGCAACTGTTGAAATAGTAGATTATAAAGATGGAATGATAGAGCAAGACCCACTTGTTGACTCGAATGGAATAAAGATAGCTGAAAGTTCAACATATTGTCATGAGCTTAGCCACGTTTTAGGGCTTCCAGACTATTATATTTATGATACGATGTTTGATAATACATTGGTAGATAGCGAAGAAGTTCCTGTTGGGGTTTGGGACTTAATGGCATATAATTATTATCAAATGCCACAACATAGTTTGGCATACAACAAACTTCAAATGGGCTATATTGAAGAAAGTAATGTTGTTGAAATAACTGAAAATAACACTTATGAATTATATCCAGTATCTTATTGGGAAACTCATGATATAACTTCTTTGGATGTTTTTGCCTACTTTGTTCGTGGGAAAGGGGAATATTCAAATCAATATTTTTATATTGAATATAGAAGTCAAGATGGGCTTTTTGATAGTAAGTTGCCAACAAGTGGTTTAGTTGTTTATAGGGTGGATACAAACATAACGAGTTCTTATTTTACAGGGGTTTCTGCAGGAAACTTTATGGCACCACCATATAATATTCAAATAATGAGAAATGAAATTATTTCTCCTATTACTGATACTGACTTAAGTTATTTGGGACAAGGCTATGCAAAAATGTATACAGCAAATAATGGTAGGAATTTTTCTTATTATAAACCATCACTAAAAGGTGCAGAAAGTTTAATTGCGACAGGGCTAGATGGTCATGGGCTTGCTAGCATAGGAAATTCTATTGATGGTCAAGCTAAAGTTGGGGTTACATCAAATTATTGTAATGGACACATGGTTTCATTAACTTGGCAAAGTGGAGATATAACCTATCAAAAATATACTGGAACAAATCAAGGAAATATTGCTCCAGAAGACATTGAATACATAAACACTGGCATTGTTATTGATGTTTTGGAAATAACTGAAGACGGCAAATTAAAGTTTCAAATTGATTGGCAAGAACTTTCTGACCCTGAAGTTGAAGAAGAAGATGTTTTGATTGATAGTTCTTTATTTGAAGATGTTAACTTATATAACAAACTTTTAGACATTATAAGCAAAGATAAGGGAATGGTTGTAAACGAATTATATAGAAACGACTTTAAAAATTTTAATGTGCTTGATTTGTCTAATTCAAAAATAAGTTCAGTTGATGGTTTGGAACAATTAAATCTTTCAAATTTAAGAATAATAAACTTAATGCAAAATTCATTAACAAACAATTCTTTAACTGCGTTAAATAATCTTATCAATTTATACCAAAATATAGAACATATTAACCTGAACTTAAACAACTTGTTGTTACAGGATAATAATATTGATGATTTAATAAAAGAAAATACTAAATTTATATTCGGCTTTCAAAATGTAAGTGCTACATTAAATAGTTTAAATTATTACTTTAACTCTGATGCACATACAAAAATATTAGAATATTATTTTAATGACGATTCTGTTTTAAACACTTCTTTTGGAACAGAATATAAAGAAATTAATAATGATACAACTTTACCAAGCTATTATGAATATAATGTTGTTTTTAATGATTCAAATCTTGGAACAAATTTTACAATTAAATTTTATATAATCAAGGTCAATGTTTCACATGTCAACATAGAAAGAAATTCACCTTTTACCAATGGTGTTGTTATAAGTGGAATAAATAGCAGTTTAGTAACGATATCTACAAGCTCGGTGTCAACTATTAAAGAAACACAAAATGTTTCTGTTACATATAAAATAACAATAAAAAATCAACCGTCAATTTATAGAACATATGAAAGCACATATTCAGTTATTGATACAATTTCACCAATTATAAAAAGTTCGCTAGCTAGTGAAAAACAAAATATAGTAATAGGAACAACTTTTAATATTCAAGATGTGTTATTTACAGTTGAAGATAATGGAATAGCTGAAACAGATTATGTTTTGCAATATGGGGAGTATTCAAATCAATCTAAAAAAACAGTGTTTTATAAAATAGAAAAATTATTAGATGGGGCTTGGACAAGCGTTAATGATATAAACACAGATAAGATAGATGAAGAATATAGAATTTTATTGGTGGCTGTTGATAATAGCGGTAATGTTTCACAAGAACTTGTAATTAACTATCTAATAGTTCCAAGTTCAATTTTAACAGTTACAGATTTTGCAAATGCAACACTATATCAAAGTTTGTTAACAATAGCAGAACAAAATGATAATCAAATATTATATCCAGAAGTCTTTAAAGGGGTAAATTTTATTGATTTATCTAATTTAGGATTAACATCATTTAGTGGTATGGAAAAATTTAGTTTTGACGTAAACACTGTTATAGATTTAAGCAATAATAAATTAAGTGATATAAGTTCAATTTCTTCATTTGTAAATAAAAATGAAATAACAATAGTGTTATTATTTAATGAAATTAGCAATATAGAAGAAGCATCTAACTTTGTTTATGGAATGCAAAATTTAAAAACTAAATATATAAACGAAAAACCTGTAATAGGCCAAAATCTTTTGATAAATGATGATTATAGTGAAATTTTTGATTACACAATATCAAAAGATGTATCTTCTTCACATGGCATGTCAATGTTAAGCTCTTCAATAGAAGCATTTAACGAATATGGAACTTATAAGATTACATTTACTTATAAAACGAACTCGCAAATAAGCCATAGCATAAAAATTCAATATGGAAACATATCTTTGAGAAATCAAACATATAATCAAGAAGCAGGTTATCCATTCTCTAAAGACGATATAATTTTTAATGGAATAGAAGTAAGCGATTATACATATCAATTAAGAAATGTTCCACAAGGAGATTTAGAAATAGGAACATTCAATGTAACTTATGATATTTACAAAAAAGAAGATGGTGAAAAAGTGGTATCTTTATCACAAACAGTGGTAGTTGCAGATACAATTTCACCAACAATTACAATAATAGGTAATGAAGAAGTTTATACTTATTTAGGGAATAATTACGTAGACAAGGGGGCTAGAGGATATGATTCTTATGATGCCCAACCCGTAGTGGTTACAGAAGGTAGTGTAGACACAACTAAGATAGGAGAATACTCTATAACTTATTATGCCAAAGATTCATCTGGAAACGAAAGCGTAAGGAGAATTAGAATTGTAAATGTAATTTATTATCCAATAAGCGGAATTCAAGTTGATGTAGAAAAAAGTTACTATACTGGGGAAACAGCAAATCTTAATATAACCCCAATAGTTCCATTGGGGAAAGAAAACTATTTAGACCCCAACTTAAAATATTTCTTATATATTAATGATGATATTGTAGAGGGTAGTGTTAATTCTTACACATTCAACGAAGCAGGGACTTACAAATTAGAAGTCAAAGCTTTAACAACAGATTCTTCTGGAAATTCCAAAGTTGTTTCTTCTGACACGTTTACAATAATAGTGAAAGATATGTCTTTTTTAGAAAAATATGGCGTTTACATGATATCAGGTTTAGCAGGATTTATTGTTGTATCATTAATTATATACTTTGCTTCTAGGAGAAAAGATAATATCATTTAAAAGGAACATTTATTTTAAAAAGTTTATCAACATCTATGGTGTGTTCCAACAAATAGTTCTTGTTTTTAGTGGCAAGAACTTTTTTTATAGTATACAAATTTTTTTGGCTTGCTGGTTTTGTGCAAAAATTCATTAATATAGCAAACTTATTCTTATCAAAAAGTTTTTTGTTAATCTCATCTATTTTTTTCTCATATTTATTAACATTGGTGTAATTATACTTAGTAAGCAGTACAGGCTTTTCTGATGTAAAAACATATAAATAGCAATCTATAAAGGGTAAAATCTGGCAAAAATACACATTGTTAATAGTGCAACTTTCTGTTATTAAAGAAATGTCTTTTTCAAGTTTAACTTCATTATTGTTTAAAGACACAACACCCGTTTGAGCTAAATCTAAAAGAACATTACGTTCTTCTTCTGTTAAAATTAAATTGCCATTAACTGTTTTATAAGATATTAATTTAGAAAAAAAATTCATGTTCACCTCAATGATATTAATATATATTCTTATAACAAATAAAAATTTACTATTGATTTTATTGTAAAATAATGATATGCTATAAGCATGGAAAAAGTTATTGTTTTTGATTTTGATGGAACGCTAACACAAAAAGGTGCAAATGTGTGGAAAACCTTGTGGGAGATGGCAGGTTATCCAACTGGTGAAGGTTCAACTTATAGAAATCTTTTTAGAGATTATATAAATGGTGAATATTCATATCAAAAGTGGTGCGATTTAACATGTGAATATTTTAGAAAAGGCAATTTAAACTCAATTAAAGTAAGCACGACAGGTGCTATTTTGCCAAGAATTAAGGGTATAAAAAACACGCTAGAAGTTTTAAAAAGCAAAGGTTATGATTTGTTTATTGTTTCGGGTTCAATAAAACAAATAATAAAAAGTTATTTAAAAGAGAA
Source organism: uncultured Clostridia bacterium (assembly GCA_944345545.1). GTDB lineage: Bacteria > Bacillota > Clostridia > Christensenellales > UBA1242 > Caccopulliclostridium. Next base: position 21,946 of record CALVMK010000001.1, read on the forward strand.
CATAAATTATTTTACAGGAATTTATGCCAACAATTTTAACTATGACAATAATGGAATAATAGAAAGCATAACAGCTACGCCATTTGATTTTGATGGCAAAAAGGTTTTTATAGAACATTTAATAAATAGTGGCATTAAAAAAGAAAACATTATTTTTATTGGCAATTCTTATAACGATGAAAAAGTTTCAAGTGCTGGAGTAAAAACCATATGCATAAATCCAGAAACAAAAAATTTTAATGACAAAAGCATATGGCATAAGGCTATAATAAGTGAAAGTCTATCAAAGATTTTGCCTGAAATTATAAATGAGAATGAAAACATAAAATAAAAAAGTTCAAAAATTTTTGAACTTTTTTATTTTTTTAATAATAATTATTAAAATTTTAAAAAAACTAATATTATGAGATTTTTTCAAAATTTATTATTATATATAAGTGCATTTATTCCAATGTATTTTTTAATTTTAGTAAATATATTTTTAGATATAATAAATCACAACTTAACATTTAATGTTTTAAATACAACCATGATAGTAACTCTTTCTATTCTTATAATACTTGGAGTTTCAGGTGTTGTTTGGGCGATAAAATTTAATAATTATAAAAATATAAAAATTAAAGTTTTAGAAAAGAAAAACACAACAGATCAACATTTCTTAGGCTACTTTTCTTTATTTGTTTTGTTTGCATTATCTTTTGAACTAGAAAAGGTTAGTGAAGCGTGTGTTTTTGCAATAATATTGATATTAGTTGGAATTGTTTATATTAATAATAAATTATTTTATATAAATCCTTTTTTAAATATTTTAGGATTTAATTTTTATGATATAAAATACACAGTTGAAAATTCAAATGAGATAAAAACTGCTAGAATATTTTATAATGGAAATTTATTAATAAATAAAAATTATAAAATTAATTTAAAGAACGAAAATTTTAGTTTTTTAAACTTAATTAAATAAAATTATTTTAATAATAATTGCAATTCTTCAAGTTTTTTTTCATCCATTTCAGGAACATCTTGAAGTGGAAATTTAATGCCTAAATTTTTATATTTTTCAATGCATAACTTTTTAAATGGAAGCAATTCAATTTTATCTACATTTTTAATCTTATGGCTAAAATTTTTTAATTTTAAAACACTTTCTCTATTATCATTTATATTTGGTACGATAACTTGTCTTAACCAAACTCTGCATGTTTTTTTATTTAAAATGTTTACAAACTCATTAAATTTCTCCATCGACATTCCTGTTATAGATTTATACTCATCTTCTTCAATTGATTTAACATCTAATATAACAAGGTCGGTAAAGTTTAAAATATCTTCAATATGTTCTTCCCCAACACCTGCTGTATCAATAGCAGTATGCAAGCCATGAAATTTACACAACTTTAAAAGTGCGGTAACAAATTCTGGCTGTAGTAAAGGTTCCCCACCTGAAATAGTAATTCCACCATCTTTACCAATATAGCTTTTGTATCTTAATATTCTCTTAACCATTGTTCCAGGAGTAAGTTTTAAACATTTAGCGTTTTTGTCCCAAGTTTCAGGATTGTGACAATATTTGCATCTTAAATTGCAACCTTGTAAAAATATAACATATCTAATTCCTGGCCCGTCTACAGTTCCCATGGTTTCAACACTACTAATTTTACCTAAAATATCTTTCATAAAATCACCTTTTATATTAATAGTGTAACAAATTATTTACAAAAAATCGTCAATTTTTAACAATTTTTTTATTTTTTTATAAAAAATTATTGTCAAATTGACGATTTTTGCTTATCAATCAAATTTTTTCGTGAAAAGTTCGTTTTATAACTTCTTCTTGATGAGCTCTGCTAAGCTTGTTAAAATTAACTGCATAACCTGAAACTCTTATAGTTAGTGTAGGATATTTTTCAGGATTATTCATAGCATCAATAAGTTTTTCTCTATCTAGAACATTAACGTTTATGTGTTGAGCACCCTGAATGAAATAGCCATCTAAAATGTTAACAAGATTTTTTATTCTTGAATTTTCATCATAGCCAAGAGCTTTTGGTATAATTGAAAAAGTGTTAGAAACTCCATCTTGGCAACAACAAGAATAAGGAATTTTAGCAACAGAATTTAAAGATGCCAAAGCTCCGCACACATCTCTGCCGTGCATAGGGTTTGCACCAGGAGCAAAAGGTTCACCAAGTTTTCTGCCGTCTGGAGTGTTGCCAGTTTTCTTTCCATACATAACATTTGAAGTAATAGTAAGTGCAGATAGTGTATGCTTAGCATTTCTATAAAGCTTGTGTTGCTTTAAAGCAGAAATAAAATGTTTAACAACTTCAACTGCTATTTTATCTACTCTGTCGTCATCATTTCCATATTTAGGGAAATTTCCTTTAACCTCAAAGTCTATAGCTACGCCATTTTCATTTCTTATTGGTTTAACTTTTGCATATTTTATTGCAGAAAGAGAATCTGCAACAACAGAAAGTCCTGCAACCCCAAAAGCCATTAAACGTTCAACTTGAGTGTCGTGAAGAGCCATTTGGCTGGCTTCATAAGCATATTTATCATGCATAAAATGAATAATATTCATAGCATTAACATAAATTTCTGCTACTTTATTTAAAACATTGAAATAATTTTCTTTAACATCTTTATAGCTAAGAATTTCACCATCTAGTTTTTTGACATCTTGTAAAACTTGTTTTCCAGTTTTTTCATCAACCCCTTGATTAATGCTATATAGTAGTGCCTTTGCAAGATTGCATCTTGCCCCAAAAAATTGCATTTGTTTACCAACTTTCATTGCGGAAACACAACAAGCAATGGCGTAATCATGACCATAAATAGGACGCATAACATCGTCGTTTTCATATTGTATGCTGTCTGTTAAAATAGATATTTTAGCACAATATTTTTTAAATTTTTCAGGTAAAGCATTAGACCAAAGAATAGTTAAATTTGGCTCGGGACTAGGGTTCAAATTTATTAAACTGTGTAAAAATCTAAATGAGTTTTTAGTAACCAAACTCTTTTTTTCATTCAGCATTCCGCCAATACTTTCTGTAACCCATGTTGGGTCTCCGCCAAAAACTTCATCATATTCAGGAGTTCTTAAATGTCTAACAAGCCTAAGTTTTATAGTAAACTGGTCAACAAGTTCTTGTGCTAATTCTTCAGTTAAAGTTCCATTTTTTAAATCTCTTTCAATAAAAATATCTAAAAAAGTTGAAACTCTTCCTAAACTCATAGCCGCACCATTGTTTTCTTTAACAGCAGCCAAATAAGCAAAATAAGTCCATTGAAACGCTTCTCTAGCATTTTCAGCTGGATGAGAAATGTCAAAACCATATTCCATTGCCATATTTTTCATAGCTTCTAAAGCTCTAATTTGTTCACTAACTTCTTCTCTCAGTCTAATGCTTTCTTCATCTGTTATTTTTAAATAATCTGCAGACAAAAGTTCTTCTTTTTTTTCTTCAATTAGCCTATCAATGCCGTATAGTGCTACACGCCTATAATCTCCAATAATTCTTCCTCTGCCATAAGCATCTGGAAGACCAGTTATAAGCCCAGAACTTCTTGCTTTTCTAATGTCAGGTGAATAAGCGTCAAACACTCCATCATTATGAGTTTTTCTTATATGATTTTCAAAGATAAATTTCATTTGGTCATTCATTTCTTTTCCATAAGCCGATAAAGCACCTTTTACCATTCTAACGCCACCAAAAGGATTAACAATTCTTTTTAGTGGTTTATCAGATTGAAGACCAAAAATAACTTCATTTTTTTTATCAATATATCCAGCAGGAAAAGTATCAATGCCTGAAAAATGTTTTAAATCAACATCTAATAAGCCCATTTTTCTTTCTTTTGCAAGAAGCTTTTCACATTTTTGCCAAACTTTTTTTGTTTTTTTAGAAATGTCAGTCAAAAAAGAGTCGTCTCCACGATATTCTTTATAGTTATTATCAATAAAATCAGAAACATTAATTTCGTTTTTCCAAACTTCGCCTTTAAAGCCTAAATAGTATTCTTTAGTGTTTTCCATGGTCATCTCCTACAATATGTAGTATACACCTAGTAAAATAAATTTTCAACTAAAAATACAAATAATAGAAAAAAATAATTTTTTTCAAGAAAAAAACAAAAGTGAGTTAAAAAACTTGCTAATGTAGATTTTTGACTAAATTTTTATTTGACTTTTGAAAAAAATGTAATTAAACTAAAAAAAGGTTTTTGGTAAGCCTGCTTGTCCGTGCAAAGATTTAATCAACCAAATAAATTTATAATATAACCAACTTTGATTTGTTATCAAGATTGAATACGGATGCTAATATAAAAGATAATAAAAAAATGAGTGATTATATTATGAATAATATTGAATTTTTCAAACAGCAAGCTAAAAATTTTTACAAAGATTATAAAACAAAGTTTATAAATGAAAATGGTTATTATGACTATAAGCCAAATTATTTTAAAGATATTTATGAACTTCTTTACGATTGGGAAATTGATGAAAATAACTTTTCTTTAATGAAGGAACAACACATTATAGCTCAATTAGTTGGCTATAAAAATTGGTCAAACCTTATAAATTCCGGTGATGCAAAACTTGAGATAGCAAAGTCTTTGTTAGAACATAGGAACGATTCAATAAATGGTTTTCCGTTTATTGAAAGCTGGATAGATTACGAAAGAAAGAATTTAAAAAATTTTGATGATGAGTCAAAATTAAATATCTTTAAGCTTATATTTTTAAATGATAAACAATATTAAAATAAAAACAATATCAAAGTTGGCAAACGAACAAGAAAATAAATTCTTGTTCGTTTTTATAATATAATCCCAGACCATCTGGGGTTATATAAAAAAACATCCATACCAAGTGGTATGGATGGAAAAGCTTATGACGGCGCAAGCGCATCTCAATTCGAACCTTTTGAAAAAATATCAAAAGACAATCCCGGAAAAGGGGAGGGTGAAACTGAAATTGATAAAACTGGAACCGAAAATGAGAAGGTTGGAACCAAGAATAAGAAAAAGGGAAGATCCAAAGCACAAAACAAAAAGTCGACACCCACCATTCAAAAATATTCAAACCACATCAAATTCATCGACTACATCCCAACCCACGAAATCATAACCTACTGGCATTTGTTTGCCTATGGCTTTTACGTGGAGTAAAGTTATAAACTACTTGCCAGTTTATTATATTTTTTTAATAACATATTTAAAAATCTTTGACTTGAAATCTATTTTCAGTTATAATATATTCAAGGTTAGTGGTAGGCCTGCTCGTCCGTGCAAAGATTTCATCGACCACATAAAGATAATATATTCTTTGTCGAAAGAGTTTATTGTCTAAAAAGTTTACGGATGCATTATAAGGACAATAAACAAAAAATTGATAAGGAGATATATTATGATAAATATAGATTTTTTTAAGCTGCAAGCTAAGAATTTTTTAAAAGATTTTGAAACAAAACATTACAACGAGGATGAGGATGTTTATGAATATTCACCTCGCTTTTTTAGTGACATCGATGACATTATTTTTAATTTTGAGATTGATGAAGGAAAACCGTTTACATTAATGAATGCGCAACATGTGATTGCGAGACTGGCTGGATTTTATAAATGGACCGAATTAATTAAGGCAACAGAACCTGCTTTAGAATTAGGCAAATTATTGTTTGAAAATCGA
>CALVMK010000002.1 GCA_944345545.1 uncultured Clostridia bacterium
ACGCAAACTCCACTTCGTTGGGAGTTTGGTCGTTACTCTCGTGCGAAGCTATTTTAAAAGAGCAACTACCCTACTTTTTTATTTGTCGCTATATGGCTTCAAATCTTACCGATTTTAACTATAAAGCTGGCTGGGGTGGCAGGATTTGAACCTACGCGTGCGAGAGTCAAAGTCTCGTGCCTTACCACTTGGCGACACCCCACTATTTGAGGAGGGTGATTTATAGCATTTGTAAACCTCAAGTTTACAAATGCAATGGTGGACCTTCTAGGACTCGAACCTAGGACCGACCGGTTATGAGCCGGTTGCTCTAACCAACTGAGCTAAAGGTCCATATATCTTGGTCGGGGTGAAGAGACTCGAACTCCCGGCCCCATGGTCCCAAACCACGTGCGCTACCAACTGCGCTACACCCCGCCAGACTCTGCAATTTTATAACATTATATATTTTGTGTCAAGCGTTTGTTAAAAAAAATTTAAAATTTTTGACAAAAAATTTAATTTAATCACTTTTTCCCCTTTTCAAAGTTAACCTTTTTAACATTTTATCGCTTAAATTGCAGTTTATAAAAGTAATATACTACAAATTATATTGTTTAAAATAATTTTTTACAAAATTCAATATCATTATTGACAAATTGATTTTTTTGCTTTATATTCTCACTATGGAGGAAGAATGATTAACGAAATTAAAATTGTATTTGATTTATATTATAAATCATTAATAATAAGTTGCAAAGATGGTAATAAAAAGGATATTTTAATTAAAGAAAATCTTATAAAAGATTTTTGGCATATGTCAGACTCAAATATTATAAAAAATATATATTTAATGTTGAATAAAGAGTGCCCTGACTTAAACAAAAAATATAATTACACTTACCTAATTAGTAAATATTTCATCAATGGTGGAGACAAAACAGAACTAAAAATACATTCAAACAAAACTGGAACATTTGTTGAATATTTTAATAACGAATGCTGGGGAAAACATGTTGAAGGTATTATTAACAAATTTCCACCTTCAACACAATCATTACAAGTTTTAAATAACTTACCTATATCTTGTGCTATGATTAATAAAAAATATTCACAATATTTTATTGACAAAATAACAGATGAAATAAAAGAATTTACTGAAAGAAAAACAGCTGAAATGAAACGTTTAATCAATGATATAGACACATTGTATGGCTTAAAAGATGACAGTAAAGAAATAATAAATTTTGAAAATTTGCAACAAATTCTTGTTAAAACACCTAAGCAAAAAACACAAAAAAATTTAGAAAACTTAGAAAAAATTTAAAACGGTTTTAAAAACCGTTTTTTTTAATTAAACATTTTTTTATAAACAGGAAATATATTATTTATCTTTTTTACATAAGAACTTGTCTGTGAATAAGGTATTTTAATTAAGTTTACACCATCTATTGAATATTGTTTATCTTTTAACCAAGCTCTTACTACTCCCTCGCCTGCATTATAAGCACACAACATAGCTTCATCACTTGTAAATTTGTTTTTTAAATAATTAAGATAATAACATCCTATTTTTATATTCATTGAAGGTTCTAATAATATTTCTTCGCTATAATTTATATTTAATTTTTCAGAAACAAACTTAGCAGTGTCTGGCATAATTTGCATTAAACCTATTGCCCCTTTAGATGAAATTGCCGTTGCTTCAAACCGACTTTCAGCATTAATTATACTTGCAACAAGTGCAGGATCTAGATTATTTAATTCCGCTTCTTTTATAATATCTTCTTTATACTTTAACGGATAACTGTATTTATAATAACAATCTGAAAAAAATACACAAAGTATTACAAAAAGTATTAAAAATACAACAACTAAAATTTTTGCTTTCATTCAAATATATTATGCACAATTTTTGTTTTTCTATGAAAAATGTCATTTAAAGCTTCGCTAATGATATTTGCACAAGTTACAACATGTTCATCTATGTTTTTGGGACAAAGAACGTCTGTTAAAGGAGTTTTAGGTTCTTTATTTACTAGCATTAGTGGCACGCCAATAACAACACAATCAACCCCAATACTTTCCTTAGATATTTGTTCATTACCTTGATATAATGCCCCACCAGGTATGATTCCAGAATTAGAAATTTGAAAAGAACAAGCAAGTCTTATTTCATTATAAGTTCCTAAACTATCAATAATTATAACAGTTGATGGCTTTATTTTTTTACATACTGCATCAATTAATTCTATAGTTTTGATACCAGTTTTAGAATATACATCTGGAACTATTGCACAAACATCAGTTATATTTTTTTTAAAATTTTTTATAAAACTAGTTACATAAAGTTTTTTTACAACTTTATCACCTAGAGAATCAGCCGTTAAAGAAGGATTTCCTAAGCCTACTACTAAAATTTTACCACTCACGTTTAAAAACTTTTTTAAATTTTTTATAAGCAAAGTCTTAGTATAATTTTTGCAATCTTTTCCTAGCAAATGAACATTAGGAGAATTTATTATTACATATTCCCCCTTATCTTTACCAAAATTTTTTGCTTGAGATTCAGTTTTTATGCTAAGACTGCCAACTTCTATATTAAAATCAAAGTGGTTATTTAGTGTAAAGCCATTTTTTAAAAGTTCTTCATCACTTTCATCAATCATATCAGATTTCATATTGATATTATTGTTAAATGAAAAAATTATATGCCATTTTTATAAAAAATAGTTGCAAAATTATTTATTTTGTGCTAAACTCGACCAGTAAATACTAAAAAGGAGTAGACTTATGCCAAACATTAAATCAGCAATAAAAAGAGTTGAAGTTATAAAAAGAAATAACGAACAAAATCGTGCAACTAAATCTGAAATCAACACTTTCGTAAAAAAGTTTAAGCTTGCTGTTGAAAACAAAAATATTCAAGAAGCAGAAGAACTTTATAAAAAAGTATCTGGTTTATTAGATAATGCAGCTAGAGAAGATGTAATCCATTCAAACTGCGCAAGTAGAAAAAAAGCACATTTTGCTAAAATGTTAGATGATGCAAAAAAATCTGCTTAACTTTTAATAATAAACATTAAAAATGTTAATAGATTCCACGTTTTATTCGTGGAATTTTTATTTATAATCTCATTGGGTTTTCTCCACTAATTTTTTGCTCGCATTTATTATAATACATATAAGCAACCTTGTCTTCCCTTGCACGTTTTAAAACTAACTGGAAATTATCTTTGGCATTGTGATATTTGCCTAAATTATAAAATCTTACACCTTGCTCAAACGTAACTTTAACACTTTCAAGCTTTTCTCTTATTTTTTTATCATAACTATCCAAACATTCAAACATAGATAAATAATCTTTATCTTCAAGAGTAAGAGTGCCAATAAATCTATAAGATAAAGGATATTCATTTCTTAAACTATTTAATGTTCGTTTAGAAAAAATGATTTTTGTGTGAAAAAATTTATTTATGTTTTCCATTTTAGATGCTAAATTTACCGTATCTGAAATAATTGTTGGGCTTTTTCTTTCTTCTTCACCAACAACTCCAAAAACGACTTCACCAGTGTTTAAGCTTATGCCAACATCCATGCTTGGAGTATTAGTATTTGACTTATTTTTTTGTTCTATTGTTTTTACAATTTGAACAGCACATTCCATAGCATTTTCAGCTTGTATAAAAACAGCTAAAATTCCATCACCCAAATATTTATCAACAAATCCGCCGTGTTTTCTAATTAAGGGCGAAACAATTTTTAAATATGAATTAATATAGTTAAAATTATCTTCCAAGCTTAGAGTACTGCTCGTAGCCGTTGAATTTCTTATATCACAGAACATAGTTGTAACTTCTTTTTGAACTTGATTTCCAAGTTCAAGTTCTAAAATGCTATTTTTACCTAAAAATTTTAAGAATTGTTTTGGAATAAATTTTTCATATTCAAGATTAGTTTTTTTAATTAAATTTTCTTTTTCCTTATAAACATCATTAATTTTATTTAATCCATGCTCTATACCTTGAAATTGTTTATTCCCACCTATTGTTATTTCATCTTTTACTTTACCATCAGAAAGTCTATAAACAGCTTTTTCTATCTTTTTTATTGGCTTACAAGCATAACTAAAAGCAAAAAATAATAAAATTAAATAAACAATAGTTAATAATATCGCCCAAACATAGTTAATATTGTTTGTTGATGTAACATTTAAAGCTTGTCTAACAAGGTCTATTTGAGTGTTTGTATAACTATTTATATTACTAACAAAATATATGGCTGTTGCAAAAACAAGTGTTAGTGGAACTGTTAAAAAAAACAGCATTCTGCTAAAGTTTTGAGCTTTAATAAACTTGAAATACAAGACACCACCACTAATTAAAGCAATTAAAATAAACGCCAGCCCAACATAGCCAACTGCATCGAAATTAAAGTAAATACCTTCTGCAATCGTTATACTATTTGATACAGAATTAAATAATAATATACTACCTACAAAACTAATTATAAATACAATAAGCCATATTTTAATACTTTTCTTCATAATGCTAGTTTGTTCAAAACTTTTTTTAGTATTCTAAGAATATAAAATATTTTACAGAGCATACTATAATTAGTTTTAGGAGGTTATATGGCACAAAACGAACAATACGTAAAATTTATTAATTCAATATTTCAAAATCTTTCAACTGCATTACAGTCTATTGAAGACATGCTTCCAAAAGTTGAAGATGAAGAATTTAAAAAAGAACTTAGCGAAGAATATTCAAATTACGACCTTTTAAGCAGAGAATGTGAAATGTTGGCAAAAAGTGAAGGTATAAATTTAAAAGATAACACATGGTTTGAAAAATTAAAACTTTGGGGTTCTATTAATATAGGAACAATGTTAGATAAAAGCACTAGAAATATTGCTGAAATGTTTTTAGTAGGAACAGTTATGGGATTAATTCAATGTTTAAAAGATTTAAAAGATTACAGTGGAGTTTCAGAAGATTTATCAGATTTATGTAGTAAGCTAAATGAATTAGAAGAAAAAAACTATCAAAATTTAAAAAATTTTATTTAATATCACAAATCTTCGCAAACATGCGAAGATTTCTTTACCCCCTATTGACGACAACAAAAAACTATGGTATATTTTGTTGTAAGGGATTAATATGGAAATTGAAAAAGATGTGTTAATAAAAGCAAATAAAAGTGATATAAAAAATGGGACAATAATTATACCACCAGAAATAAATAAACTTGCTAGTGGTTCTCTTTCATTATTGCCTGATTTAAAATTAGTTGTTTTGTCAGAAAAAATAGAAAAAATTCCAAATTTTCTTTTCATGCAAGATTCTTCTTTAAAAAAAATACTCTTTTCAAGCGGTATAAAAGAAATTGGAGCTTTTGCTTTCGACGGATGTCGCTCTATAAAAAGCATTTCACTTTCTAAAAATGTTGAAAAAATTGGTGATGGTGCATTTATAAATTGTTGTAATTTAGAAGAAATAACATTTAAAAATAAAAATACAATTTTAGGAAAAGGAATTTTTAAAAATTGCCCTTCTCTTAAAAAAATCAATGTTCCATCTGGATTTAATATAATTGAATTTGCAGATATAGAAACTTCACATACTATAATAAATGTTTGTGATTTCGAACTTGAAAAATAATTGTTATGTATATTATTTAAAAAAAGTGAGCTAATTAACTCTATAACGTTAAAACGCTCACTTTTTTTACTTTATATTAAGTTTAAAACATATTATCTGCAAAATCTTTTGCATTAAAAATTTCTAAATCGTTTATACCTTCTCCAACTCCAATAAAAACTACAGGCAAATTGTATTCCCTAGATATTGTTAAAACAACTCCACCTTTTGCAGTTCCATCTAATTTTGTAAGAATTATTCCATCTAAATTTACGTAATCATTAAAATGTTCTATCTGAGATAAAGCATTTTGACCTGTTGTTGCATCTAAAACTATAAAAGTGTATTTGTATGCTTCAGGGTATTCACGCTCTATAACTCTGTTTATTTTGCCTAGTTCTTCCATTAGATTAGTTTTTGTGTGCAACCTACCAGCAGTGTCAACAATTAGCACATCAGTATTTCTTGCTTTTGCACTTGTTATGCCATCAAACACAACAGCTGCCGCATCTGCACCCTCTTCATGTTTTATAACTCTTACTTTGTTTCTTGCTCCCCATTCAGCAAGTTGTTCACTAGCTGCAGCTCTAAAAGTGTCTCCTGCAACTAAAGAAACATCTTTTTTTTGGCTTTTAAAGTAATTGGCTAATTTACCTATTGTTGTTGTTTTTCCAACTCCATTAACGCCTACTATAGTTATTACTGCAGGGTAATTAATTTCAATTTTATTGTCTTCTTTCTCTAAATCTTCTGTAATTATATCTTTTAACAACTCACGAACGCTATCACCTGTTCTTAGCTTTAATTTTCTTGCTCTTTGTCTTAATTCTTCACAAATTTCCATGGCAGATTGAACGCCAACATCAGAAGATATTAAAATACTTTCAAGCTCTTCGTAAAAATCATCGTCTAATTCTCCATGACTAAAAAGCGCATCGAGTTTTCTCCTAAAAGCTTCCCTAGTTTTTCTTAATGCTTCAGCAATTTTTTTAAACAGCCCCATTTAACTCCTCCTGACCTTTAACATTCTTAACAGCTTCACTAAGTTTAACAGAAACCATTTTA
>CALVMK010000003.1 GCA_944345545.1 uncultured Clostridia bacterium
AATAATTGGCTTTAACATTGTTGTTAAAAATTTATTTTTAATAATTGGAACCATTGAATTAGGAATAGAAAATGAACGTCCAAATCCAGCTGTTAATTGTATAAAAAGTTTAGCTCCTGTTTTATGAAATTCCTCCATATATGGTTTTAATTTTTTGAAAGCTCCTTTTGCTTTGTAAAGCCATTGTCCACCTATTAAATTTCTAAGAGGTGCAATTCCAGGAATAATCAAACCAACATTGTTTTTAGCAAGGTCCATAAAAAAATCACAGGCGTCTTTATCTAAATGGTGTCTTTCCATCCAACCAAAAATTGAAGTCCCACCCATAGGGCACAAAACAATTCTGTTTTTAATTTCCACATTACCTATTTTCCAAGGTGTGAATAAGCTTTCATATTCTTTTTTCATAAAACCTCCTTTAAGATTATGATAAAAAAAGAAACATAAAAAGTCAAACAATTTAACAAAATAGCATTGTAAAAAATTCATACAAAAAAACTAATTCATGAATTTTGTCAAAATTTATTTAATTTTATTATTTTTTAATTAAAAATAGATTAAAAAAAGATTTTTAAGTAATTTTTTATTAAATTATTTTTAAATTTAATAATTTAATATTAGAAACAATTTCACTTTCAACTGAACTAGATAAGTCAGTTGATAAATATTTTTTATTATCATCTGGAAACACAGTTGTAGCACCATTTCCTATAATAGCTGATGCCAAAAAATTAGCTCCGCTAGAAATTCCTACACCAAGCCCCAAATCTTTGCATAACTTTTGAGCCATTGCTATTGCATCATTTGATTTTATTGGAATAATTTTATCAATGAGATTTTCATCATAATTTTTTGGAATTATTTCATCACTCAAACCTTGAATTTTATGTTCTCCAATACTTTTTCCTAAAGTTAATAAACTAGACTCTTTAGGGTCTAGAGCTATAATTTTAGTTTTACATTTCTTTTTTAAAAATTTACCAATTCCCATTAGAGTCCCGCCAGTTCCAACACCGCTTACAAAATAATTAATTTTGTTTAATTTTTTATAAATTTCTTTAGCAGTTAAATTGAAGTGTGCAATTTCATTATTAACATTTTTAAATTGATGAGATAAGTAAGCCCCATCTTTTCCTAATTCATCAGCTTTTAAAAATGCCTCCTTAAAATTATTTGTTAAAATGAGTTTAGCACCATACATTTTTAAAAGTTTTTTTCTTTCTTCACTCATAAAATTAGGCATACAAATTATCACTGGATTTTTAGTAAAATTAGCTATTGCACTTATAGAAATCCCCATATTACCTGATGTTGTTTCACAAATTGTTTGACCTTCTACCAATTTTCCTTCTTTATATGCACATTTAACAATATTTAAAGCAGGTCTATCTTTTATGCTACCAGAAAGATTATACCATTCAAGTTTAGCATAAACTTTATCAAGTTTATTGTTATAGCTATATGTTATTTCAACAAATGGCGTATTTCCAATTAAACCATTTAAAATTTTAAATTTATCCATAAAACAACACCTTTACATACGCTTTAATTAATTCTATAAAATATTATATAAAAAAATTATTTCCATTGTCAACCTGTAAAATACAACTTAAACCTATAACTTTTATGGACAAATTGTAAGAATTTAATTTTTGTAAACCAAATTTTTAAAATAAAGTTTTTGTTTTGTTTCAATTTGTAGATTATTAAATTTTAAAACTATAGATATAATAAAAAATTATTTATTTAATTAATTTAAGCATATTAAATTAAAAATAATAAAAAAACAGCTATGGTTAAGCTGTTTTTTTATGAAATTACAATGGTGCGTCCATAGGGATTCGAACCCCAGACCTTCTGTTCCGTAGACAGACGCTCTATCCAGCTGAGCTATGAACGCAATAATAACAAACATTTTTGACGTTTATCATATTAGTAAATTTACATAATGTTTATTTAAAACTATTGTATAAATTTAACCTTATAATAATAACACAGCCAATACGGCTGTGTCAATATTTTTAAAATTATTATATATATTTTTTAAAATTAATTTTATTAAATTACATTTTCTTTTAATCCAATGTTAATTTTTATGTTTTGGTCAATATCAATATTTGCATTTTCTCTTTCAAGAACATAATAAATATTAAGCGTTACTGTTTCACCAGAAGGAACTTCAAACAAAGCATCTGCTCCATTAGCTTCATCACCACTAACAACTTTTCTAGCACTTGCAACTTCTTCACCATCAACAGTTCTAATGGTTTGAACTTCAGCAACAAAACGAGGGTCTTCCACAAACATAGTGTTTTTACTATCTGATTTTATTCCTTCAAATGATACAACAAGAATATTATCTAAAACTGGACTTTCAAGAGTACCTGAAGTATTTGTAAACTTAAAAGACATCATAACTTCATTAGTATTAGGAAGCACCTTGTTAAAGTTTATATCTGGGGCATCCCAACGATTAGTAGGTGTAATTTTTCCATCTTCATCAATTGATATAGTGATTGAAGTATCTTTTCCACCAGATTCACTTTCTATAGCCCAAGTAGCTTCGCAAACTACACTAAACGACAAATTATCCGTTGGATTAAATGTTACAGAGTTAGTTATTCCATATTGAGGAGAAACTGCTACAACTATGCCTAAGCATATTACTGCTAAGACAATTACCGTAACTACTATTGAAGAAATAAACTTAAATTTCTTCATATGCCATAACCCTCCCTTTTAGTTATTATATACATTTTATTTAAAAATACAAAACATATTTTCAACTTTTTTTCAAATTTAATAACAAAATGTTTTTTAGTAACATAGCCACAGTCATTTGTCCAACACCATTTGGAACTGGGGTTATTAAATGAGTTTTCTTTTTAACACTGGAAAAATCGACATCTCCACAAATTTTACCATCCACTTTATTTATACCTACATCAATAACAACTGCATGCTTTTTTACATATTTTTTTGTTATATATTTAGGTTTCCCTATTGCAACAACTAAAATATCCGCTTTTTTCGTTATTTTTTTTAATTTTTGAGTTTTTGAATGACACAAAGTTACTGTCGCATTGTTCTTTGTTAATAACAACTGTGTTGGCAAGCCTACAAGTGCACTTCTTCCTACAACAACAACTCTTTTACCTTGCATTGCTATTTTATTAGCTTTTAAAATCTCAATTATGCCAGTTGCTGTACATGGCGCAAAATCTGAAATTCCAAGAGCCAGTCGTCCAAAATTTGTTTGAGTTAAACAATCAACATCTTTATCAGGTGAAATTGTTTCAATTATTTCTCTTTCATTAAAATTTATAGGAAGTGGTAATTGCAAAAGAATTGCAGTTATTTCACTTTTTTTATTTAATTCTTTTATTTTTTTTATAATTTCATTTTGTTTACAATTTTCTGAAAAACGAATAAGCTCAAAATCTATTCCAACATCTTTACAAGATTTTTCTTTATTTCTTACATAAAGTTCACTTGCAGGATTTTGACCAACTAATATAACTGCAAGTTTTAATTTTTTATTTAGTTTTTTAATTTCTTCCGCTATTTGACTTTTAATTTCAATCGCAAGAGCTTTTCCATTAAATATTATCATTTATTCATGATATCAAATTTTAATCATTTAAGCAAATGTTTTAAAATATTTTGTATTGTTTTTGAAAAATGCTATACTTACAAAACTAGGAGGTTTATATGAATGTTGATAAAAGAAATTTAAACGAAGTTGATATAAAAGTCTTTAATGAAATAGAAAAAGAGAAAAAAAGGCAAGATGAACATATAGAATTAATTGCAAGTGAAAATTTTGTTTCAAAAGCAGTTATGCAAGCCATGGGAAGCTGTTTTACAAATAAATATGCTGAAGGATATCCAAATTCAAGATATTACAACGGATGTGAAAACATTGATGCTGTAGAAACATTGGCTATAGAAAGAGCTAAAAAATTATTTAATGCTGAGCATGTTAACGTTCAACCACATTCTGGCTCTAACGCAAATTTAGCAGTATTCTTGTCATGTTTAAATGCTGGTGATACATTCATGGGCATGAGCCTAACAGCTGGTGGTCATTTATCGCACGGAGCACCATTTAATATATCAGGTAAATTTTTTAAATGCGTACCTTACGGTTTAAACTTAGAAACTGAATTATTAGATTATGATGAAATAGAAAAATTGGCTATAAAACATAAACCAAAACTTATAATTGCTGGTGGAAGTGCATATTCTAGAATAATTGATTTCAAAAAATTTAGAGAAATTGCGGATAAAGTGGGCGCTTTACTAATGGTAGACATGGCACATATTGCTGGTCTTGTAGCAACAGGGCTTCACCCATCTCCCATACCCTACGCAGATTTTGTTTCCACAACAACTCATAAAACTCTGCGTGGACCAAGAGGTGGAATGATTCTTTGCAAAGAAAAATATGCTAAAGCTATTGACAAAGCAGTTTTCCCTTGTTTACAAGGAGGTCCGCTAGAACACGTTATTGCAGGAAAAGCAGTTATGCTTAAAGAAGCTTTAGCTCCAGAATTTAAAACATATCAAGAGCAAGTTGTAAAAAACGCAAAAGTTTTAGGCGAAGAACTTTTAAAATATGGTTTTAAATTAGTGTCAGGGGGAACAGACAACCACTTGCTTTTAGTAGATTTAACGCCATTTAATACCAATGGTAAAGATGTTGCTAATTTATTACACAAGGCAAACATTACATGTAACAAAAATGGTATACCAAATGAAAAACAACCTTTAAATATAACAAGCGGAATAAGATTAGGAACACCTGCAATTACAACAAGAGGCATGAAAGAAAACGAAATGAAAGAAATTGCAAGTTTCATTTTTGAAATTGTAAAAAATGGCGAGAATGCAGTAGAATCTGTTAAAAATAAAGTATTAAATTTAACAAAAAAATTCTAATATAAATTTATTTTATATTAATTTAATTTATTATATTTATTATTGTTTTATTAAAAAATAAAAGATGCATTTTAGGCTAGCAATTTTGAAACTAGCAGAATATTTAAGAGAAACAT
>CALVMK010000004.1 GCA_944345545.1 uncultured Clostridia bacterium
ACCACCGCCTGCTGGAGCACCGCCTGCTGGACCGCCAGCACCACCAACTGGACCACCGCCTGCTGGAGCACCGCCGCCTGCTGGACCACCAGCACCACCAACTGGGCCACCGCCTGCTGGACCGCCAGCACCACCAACTGGACCACCGCCTACTGGAGTATCGCCTCCGCCTGCTGGGCCACCAGCACCACCAGCTGGTCCAGCACCTGCCGCTCTGTTTCTTCTAGGTAAATTTATTGATCTTACACCAGCTGCCGCAGCACTTAATCCAATTCCACCAAGACTTGTAATACCACCAATTTTTAAAGCAGCACCCGTTGTTTTTAATGTTGCAGCTCCAGCTTTTTGAACTGTTGACCCAACATCTTTAGCAATGTCAGCTCCAGCTTTATGGACATCATCTCCGCCAGCTATTTCACTCATCAAAGCTATAAAACCTTTAACAGTTACTAAACCAACGATAATAAATATTGCTTGTATAATTGTGTCAACTATTCCAATATTGAAGAATTTGATTTGGTATATATAAGGCATTATAACAAACATTAAGTTCATTCCCACAACTGCCCCATAAGCCCCTAGCATTTTTGAAACAAATTTCCCTTTCCATTTTCCAAATGCCGCTCCGTCATCCAAAGGCATCAAAGCTACAACCGCAGGAGAAACTAAGAATAACCCTACTATTTCGAAAAATCTCTTCATTAAACCAAAAATTATACCAAAGAAAACACCAAGCATAGAAAGCAATATTGCAAATACTATGAAAAAATCAAATTGCCATAAATCATAGTAATACCAAACCAACCCAACTCTAAATCTATCGAAGCTATCAAATGGTTCTGTCCATAACGATGCACAATCTGCACCAGATATAATATCAACAGATAAAATGTTATTAACAGATTGATATTCTGTGCTGTAATCTAATGTTCTTGCTTGTTGAAACCTTACGTTGTTAGCAAAAGCATTATCAAGATAAGTTGCAGCGGTCTCAGCATCTACACCAGTAAAAACATCCCAGTTTGTAATTTCACCACTATCTAAAAGTTGATAAAACTCTGTTGAAGATCTCGCTCTGTTTGCCCTATAAGCTGCAGCTTTAAATGCAACACCACTAAATGGAGTTGTGTTTGTTGCTATTTTTTTTGTAAACAACGAGTAAGCAATATAGCTATTGCTACCCTCAAAATTATCACTTCTTTGATACATTGCTAAATTAGTAGTTGGCAACCCAAGAGCATCAGTACTACTTCCACTAGTAATTCCATCTAAAGCTCTAAGAAAAATGTTGCAAAGGTACACACCAAATATAACCACAACAGGAACAATAGCAAAAGATAAAAAAGCTTTTATGCTTCTTCCAATTACTTTAGATTTAGAATTAGAACCGTCTTTCTCAGGAGTGTATTCATTTCTTATTATTGCTACAAGCGTTGTTACAAACAACATAACAATGCCTAAAATAATAAAACTCCAAAAAATATTAGATAAAATAGGATATTTATTTGTAAATATTCCATTAATAAATTCTTCAATAATATCACCAGTTTGTTGAGTAGTTTGTCCTGAATTTGTTACATAATAAGTATCAAGCCCAGCTAGTTTTCGAAAAAGAAGTTGGAAAACATCTAATATACTAAAAAGACTTGTTGTAATTAAATACATTAGTTTGGGAATAAAGGAAAAAATAGCTAAAACTACATCCCAAAAACTTATCCCCAAGGAACTTACCAAATTAAACATAAAACTCCTTTTTCTTATTTTGCTTTATTTTAACAAAAAAAAACATATTTGTATAGTATTTTTTAAAAAAAATAATAAAAAAACATAATTGTACAGCATTTTAAATAAGACATAAAAAAACCTTTAAGTGAACTTAAAGGTTTTATTTTTAAATAAATTTTATGTGCCAGAGGTAGTAGGTGCTGTAGCTCCACTATCAGGGAAGAAAGCTGGAACAGCATACTTAATGAATAGAATGAAGAATAAAATTAAACCAATCATGATTGCAAGGCCAACAATAACATTTATCAAACGTTTTTTAGCTTCTTCACGTTTTTCTGTTGAATCTGCTCTAGCCATGTTAACACCAAGGATAACGGCATAGATCGTTCCTGCTGCACCAACCAAAATTAATAATGGGATTAACACATATGATATAGCATCAATAACTTGGATTAACCATCCAAAGTGTGTATACATATCACTATCTGTTCCACCTAAAATGTCTTCCCATTCCGATTGAGAAATTATCCAACCGCCCAAACCTGACATACCAGCCATAATCTTTGTCAACAACAGAGTCATAACTTTTTACCTCCAAAAGATTTTTTTGCAAAAACCCCGCATTTATTAAATGCAAAATTAATTACATTGCTATACTAGCATAAAATAAAATTAATTCAAAACATTTTTCGACAATTTTTAAAATTTTTTTAAAAATATTTTATGCATACATATTTTTAGTAATTTTTTTAAAATTATTAAAAAAAATATAAAAGATTTTAAAATATGTTTTGATATTATTTTTTTATGTGATATATATTTTATATAATAAATTTTTACATTATTATTTATATTATTTTTTAAAAGGTAGCCAGTTTATGAAAAAAAAATTAATTAGTTCTTTAATTATTTTATTAATTTGTTACGTTGCAGGTATAATTGCAAATCTTATATTGGTAAAGCCAGAAAATTTTATAGAAAATTTAAGTGGGCCTTATGCAATAATAGGAATATGCCTAGGACTTCTTGCTTTTATGCTTATGCTATTGTCCAACAATAAAAATTATAAGTCTAGCTCTTCAAGTGGAGTAGGAACAACTGCAAGCGGTGAAAAAATAAAGCAATATTTTGATGCCCGTTGGATTTCAGAAAAAGAATTGTTAACTGACCCTAAATTTATGTATAACACTTATGCCACCCTTCCAAATGTTAAAAAATCAGGAGTTGTAATTAGAAATGAAGTTAAAAATGGCAAACTCAATGTAAATATGTATAACCCAATTCATACTCTTGTTATAGGAACAACTGGTAGCGGTAAAACTACTATGATTATAGACCCAGCCATTAGAATTTTATCTAGAACTGGAGAAAAGCCTTGTTTGGTTATTACAGACCCAAAAGGCGAACTTTATAACAACCACAGTATTCAATTAAAAGCTAATGGATACAGGCTTATGACGTTGGATTTAAGAAATCCTTATGCTTCTACAAGATGGAATCCAATGTCAAACTCTTATGAAAAATATCATAAAGCTATGAATTTAGAAAATGAAGTAATAACACATAAAGGTTCTAATCCTGCAGACTTAAAATTAAAAATTATTGCTAAACAATATAATAACGAATGGTATGAATATAATGGAATCGCCTACCCTAACAAAGAACAATTAATGAACGATTTAGGTGCAAAAAAACAAGAACTTATTGACCAAGCAGAAAATGAACTTAGAGAAATTGCCGTAAACATTGTTCCAATTGAAAATAAAAACGACCCATCATGGGAACGTGGGGCTCAAGACTTCTTATATGGCTTGATGCTTGCAATGTTAGAAGATAGTTTGATACCAGAATTAGGCATGACAAAAGAAAAGTTTAATTTCTACAACTTAGCCAAAATTGCAACTTACCGTGATGCAGACCCAGATAACCCATTTGGCACTATAAGAGAATATTGTGGTGGCAGAGATAAACTTTCTAAAGTTCAAAGTTTGGTTTCAACCGTTATCAACAATGCCCCTAACACTACAAGAAGCTATATGGGTGTTTTACTTTCAAGAATTTCCATATTCCAAGACGGCGGTATTTGTTACGCAACAAGTTTTTCAGATATGTTGTTCGACGATTTTGTAGACCAACCAACTGCACTATTTATTAAAGTTCCAGATGAAAAAGAGTCTAGACACTGTATAGCAACAATGTGTATTTCACAACTTTATAAAAAATTAATTGAGCTTGCAAGCCTTAGACTTAATTTACAACTTCCTAAAACAGTTTATTTTCTTCTTGATGAGTTTGCAAACTTGCCTAAAATTGAAAAAATGGATAGCATAATCACCGTTGCACGTTCAAGAAAAATTTTCTTTGAATTAGTGGTTCAATCTTACAGCCAATTAGATAACAAATATGGAAAAGATGTTGCTGAAACAATTAGAGGAAACTGTAACATTCAAATTTTCCTTGGAACAGAAGACCAAAAAACTAAAGAAGATTTTTCTAAAATGTGTGGTGATGTTTCAATAGAAACAAAAAACACTTCTGTTAGCAAATCAGAAAAAAAAGAAGATATGGGTTCATCTACAACAAGTTCACAAGTTGTTACACGTCCTTTAATATATCCTTATGAACTTGGACAACTTGATTATGGAACTGCAATTGTAAAAATCTTTCAAGTAAACCCCATAAAAGTTAAATTTACCCAATATTTTAAAATTCCAGAATTTGATAAGAAAATTGCTGCTGAAGAATATGCACCTAGCCATGCTTTAAATGAATCTGCAATTTATTATGACATTAAAGAAAGAAATAAAAAAGTATACAAAAAAACAAATTCTTCTATTTCATTTGACGATTTTGATTTTTAAATTAATATTTATAAAACCAAGCATAAAAGCTTGGTTTTTTATTTTTTTTAATTAAATATTTTTAATTAAAAATATTCATTTATTTTATTTAATTAATTAATAAATAAATGATTTATTATGAATTTTTTGTACATTTTTATCCACACTATAAATTAGACTAATAATATATAATATAAAATATAAATATATAT
Organism: uncultured Clostridia bacterium; assembly: GCA_944345545.1. GTDB lineage: Bacteria > Bacillota > Clostridia > Christensenellales > UBA1242 > Caccopulliclostridium. Next base: position 4,778 of record CALVMK010000004.1, read on the forward strand.
TAAAATTATTTGCGAAATTTGTCGACTTTTGATAAAATAAAAGCAGTTTAATTATATGGGGGAAATTCTATGAATTCTACAAAAATTAAAAATCTGTTTTTTGGAATTATTATTTCGCTTTGCACTTTTGTTTTAGGCACAGCATTTTTTCCAATAAGCACACCAAGCAAAATTGCTGCTGCTGAAGATGCAAATATTCCTAATTATTTTTCCGCCGTCTCAGTTACAGAAGATAACGAGGTTACACCTTATCAAAATGGACAAACCATTCTTTTAAAAAGTGGAGAACGTTTTGAATTGAGTTTAGGCAATGGAAAAAGTTTAAATTTGTCTACAGTAGATAATGAAGAGCTAAGTTTAAACTATGGAATAGAAAGTTTTGCAACAGTAAATGGAGACGATACTAAACCTAATAGTTCTGAGTTTTTCCCTTTAGACTTATCATTATCTTCAATAAAAATAACGAGAGATAATCAAAATGTTGAACTCAAAGATTTAGTAGGCGAAAGTTATACATTACCACAAATACATTATTTTTCAAATTCATATGATGGAACTAACATAACATCACAAAGTCATAAGGTTTTTGAATGGTTTAAATTAAATATTGAAGAATCAAAACTTGAATCAGGTAAATACACTTTCACTTTTGATAACTATTATGAATTTTCAGGAACAGATTATGTTATTTCTTCCGCTAAAAGCTTTTCAGTTTCATTTTATATTTTTAAAGAGTCAGATTATCTAACCACAGCTGGCGAACCAAAAGTAACTATGAAAAATGCTAGAACAGAAAATTTGGCAAGTTCAACTAGAACTTATCAAAAAAATTATTTCTTTAATTATTCCAATCAAGGTTCCACTACTGTAAATACATTAAATCTCCCTACCCTTTCATTTGACGGACGTAAATTTGCAATTACAATACAAAAAAGTTTTCAAGGAACAATACAAAATTCAATAATTTATTTTAACGGCGAAAACATAGCAGTTCAAGGAGATAATATAGTAAGAACAAAACTTCTTGATAATTATAACATTGAAATTACATTCAATGACCTTGGAGAATATGTTTTAGTTTATAACTTTGTTTATTTGATGGACGGGCAAACTATAACAGACCCTTCAGAATTTGTTAAACTAGATAACGAAAAGTTTAATTCAATGAAACCAAATAAGTTAGATGTCTTTGGATATCAAATTTATTACAATGATATAAATTTAGGTCAAATTAAAGAATTTAAAATTTTAACTGAAGATAATGTTATTGAAATTAATGATGGAATTGCATTAACTGCAGATATTACATATAAAACATCAAACGAAACAGAAATTATAGAAAACAATATTCCAACTATTACCGCAGAAACACTAGAACCAAATTCGACTAACCAAGCTCCAATTTCTTTTAAATATAATGTTAATTTAAACACTACTACTTCAGTTTATTATACATATGAAAACGGAACATGGAGTGAAGCAAAAACTTGGTCTAACAACTCTTTAACAGAAAACGGAATTTATTTATTAAAAGTTGATTACACTTATCAAAATAACATTTCTTATGGAGTTACAAGTCCTAATGAAACTTTTACTCAATACTTTTACTTTAAAATAACAACTGAAACTCCTAAGCCAGAAACATTAGAGATAAAAGAAGACGGAACTTCTGCAATTTTGGGTTCTAATGCATACACAAAAAACGAAGTTCAAGTTTCAGTGGAAGAACAAAGCAAATTTAACTCCCCTGTTAGACTTGTAGTTCAAGCAAAAAATTATACTTCACCTAATTATTACGATTTAACTCCAAATGCAGATGGAAAATATTATCTTTCTGAAAATAAAAATTATAAAGTGATTTTATATTATGGTGCAAATTATACTCAAAATACTGCAAAAAATAGGGTTAGTTATTTTACAATAGACACAACTGATATTTCAGGAATAGGCTTTAAGGTAGCAACAAAAGGACAAAGTTCAACATATACTAAAGGTGCACTAATAAACTTTTTCACAAATACTTACGCAACTTTTGAATGGGCAGAAAAAGCAAGTGGTGCAAAAACTACAGCCTACTATAAATACATTCCTTTTAAAACTTCAAATTTAACAGATAACCCAAATGACTTTACTGGTATTGAATCTAACAACTCCATCACAACAACATTCTTTGATAATAATAACGCTTTAAGAAATGGTTACACATTAGATTATACATCTGGCACTTTAATTAAAAATCTTTATAACAACACTTTTGGAAAAAATGTTGTATCAGATACTAACCTATTAACAAAACAAGGTCTTTATATATTTGAAATAACAGATGAAGCAGGAAATTCAGCATTTGCAACATTAGTAATAGATAACACTTCTCCACTGATTTTACAAAAAATTAATGGTGTATATGAAGAAATAAAGCCATATAATGTGATTTCAGCAGATGCAAGAATAGACTGGGGGCAATATAAATTAATTGGAACAGGTTTTACAAAATCTTCTTTAGAACTTGATACTGTTGACCCATGGTTATATAAAATTTTAAATGAAAAATTAGCAACATCAAATGATGTACAATATTTTAAAGATGGATATCTTTACTTATCGCCAGAAATTAGCTCAACAGCCTATATGCTTTCAGGAAATAATTACATTCAGTTAAATAATGTTTATAGTCAAAATATTTCCTTCCTACAAAACGGCATAGCAAATGAAACTAATTATACTTTTTATATAATAGATGAAAGCAATCAATATTTTAACTCTTTAACCCAAGAAAACTTTACTAATAACTATTCTGCAAGCTTAAATGTTAAAGTTTCATCAGATGCATCTGGCGCAGATGTGCTTGTTATGCCAGACCAAATAAGTGATATTGAAACTATGCAAGCAACTTCTCTTTACGAAGTTGGAACAACTGATAGTTATAAGTACTCTATAGATGGAGATGTGGTAAATGTTGACGAAAGCTATATTAACACTAGAATTAAATATTACACCGCAACAGGAAAGAGAAAATCTTCTAATGAAGATGTAAACAAACTTATCTACATTTTTAACCCTACCCCAAACGATAACATAGAAGTAGATAAAGTAATAATTTATTATTACCAGTTTGAGACTTATAATGAAGAAAATTATTCAACTTATAAGCTTTCAGATACATGCACAACAATTACAATTTATGATAAAAGCGAAAATATCAATTTAGCAAAAGCATTGACTGGAGATTTTGAAGGATATTATTATTATGAAATAAATGTTTCATATATAGACCAAGCTTATAAAACTCTTGAAGGTAAATATGTAATTGAAAGAATTTACACAGAAAGCACAGAAAATTATCTACAAAGCACTACAACCAATGATAAATATGATTTTGCTATTAGAAAAAATGTTTTTATTGTAGACAGACAAAACATTGTGTCATCACCAGAAATTTTAGCTGACAATGAATATAAAAGTTTAATAGGTCAACATATTTATGTCAGTATGTTGGAGGATAATAACACAACAACTTTTAATGAAATATATAAAACTTATTCCAATGAAAATGTGGCTATATTAGAAACTAATAAATTACCTATTAAAATTTTTGTCCCTAATTTTAAATATGCAAGTGGAAACTCCACAAACATTACACCTTATAATGACATTTCATATTTCTATTATAGCGAACCAAATGAAGCTGATAAATTATATTATTATGGAGATTTTAGTCCAAAAGATAGTTCTGGCACGTTTATATATGACGAAAACGGCTTCCCATATCAAACATTAGCAAGAACAAATTTTACAGGAACATCAACAAGCTCAACAAACATTAAATCTTCTGTTCACAATTCAAGTTTTGATTTGTCAGTTAAAATATATTATTCTCCAACATTAACAGGAGATATTACAAACTTTACATTATTTGAAAATTTAACGGTTAACGAAAACAATTATTTTGTATCTAACAATATTACTAATGCTGGTTTTTATAAAATTACAATAACCCAAAACGCTTCAAATTCTAACTATCCTAATGTTCAAACAGAAATCTCGTTTATCATAGAAATAGTTAGCATAGCACCAGAATTTGAATTTACTACAACAAACGATGAAAAATTAAATACTTATCCAGAAAACGACCAGTATGCAGTTACTTATTATAATGGTGATACTATTCGTGTTACTTGGACGGACCCAGTAAGTGCTTATTTAGCAAAAATTGATCAAAGTGATGCAAACAACGATGGTAAAGTTGATAAAATTTATTACTACACTTCTACTGACCCGCTAAAATTAAATTACATTTCTAAAAATGATATAAAAAGCGGAACAGTACAAAACTCATATTATTTTGATATCGACATATCTAATCTAGCTAGTGGTACAAGTTTATTTGTTTATATGACTTACGAAGGAAAAGATTACAACAACGGTTATCATTCAATAAATAGAGAGTTATATATAGATAGATTAGCACCAATAGAAAAGTTGCAGTCATTAGCAGATAAAACAAAATTGAATGGAAATCAATTTATTGAATATTCAAGAAGATATACAAACATTGATGAAACAGAAAATATTTATGGCTTAACAATAGAAAATGTTGGAACAAGTAAATCTTATAAATATAACATTTCAACAGCTAATGGTGCTTTAGCATATTACTCATTTATGCTAACAAAAGACGAGTTAAAGAATTTTGTAACACCATCAAGCATTTCTTCAAAATATGAAGAAGGTTATTATTACTACTACAAAGTTTTTGAAGACGGCACAAAATATGATATTAATCAATACTGGCAAGAAACTTCTATTGTAAATGCACAAAACGCAATAGCAAGCCACAAGTTACTAACATCTTCTACAGATTTTGATAACGAAATTAAAGATAATTATTACTACGAAATTATTGAAATTGACCTTGCAGGAAACATATCCATCTATACAGTTTATGTTATTAATCCAGAAGAAAGCAAATCTATATCTATGCTAGAAGCAACAGCAGATGATCCAAATAGCGATGAAGAAACATCTTTAATAAATTTTGATGATTACACTTACTCTAAGCTTTCAACAGAACCAACGCAAACAATTTATGCTAGAAATTCATTTGAGGTAAATCAATTTGGTTTATTTACATTTAATATTAACGAAAAAGGATATTTTGTATTTGCTGTAAATAATACAATTTACTTATCTTCACCTTATTTATCACAAAATACTTTTTATAATATATCAAGTTGGTCTGGTTCAGCTGATACATTACCCGACACTGTTACTTTAAATGAAATAATGAATATAAAAACTTCTCTTAATTCTAGCTATAAACAAATAAAACTACAAGATTCAGCTTATAACAAAACATACACTTTTAATGTTTATTGTACTAGCGAAGACCTTTCAGTTTCATTAACTTCTAATAGAGAAGGCATTATTATAACAGCCCCAACTTATTTAACATTAAATTCAATAACAATAAGCGAATGGGTTGACACTTCAATAGAATTTGTTGAAATTTATAGTGCTAGTGGAAACTACAACAATAATGAAAAAGTTACAGTAACAAAAAACAATAATTATTGGACATTTGTTGTTACAAATCCTTTGAAAGTTGCTTATAGATATTCATTTACGGATAATTTTGGAAAAGAATATTCAATAGCTCACACATATGGAACAACAGTTATAAATGATGCAGTTCAAGGTGAAATTGCAGAAATAATTGATAATGAATATAAAACTTGGTATTATGGCATTAATTCTATGAGTTTTTATTACAATGAAGTTGATTATAATGCAAGCATATCAGTAGAACATTTAGTTGAAAAAAATTCTAAATTTAGCTTTGAAACAATATTACAAAATCAAAATGTTGCTAACCCTACTTCTATTACTAACAACTTGTATTATTCATGTCAAAGCCCTTCCAATGATAAAACAATTGGAATAATAACTTTAAAAGAACCTGTAGACATAATTTCTAACTTACCTTTCACTGGTGGAATTTATAAATTCACCATAACACTAAAGAATGTGAATGACAATTCAACGCAAGAGTACAATATTCTAATTAATACATTAAAACCAAAAATAAGTCTATACGATAAAAATGATACAAATAAAGATTCTCTTTTTGAAACATTGGCAATTTTCTCTGGACAATTAAGAATTGAATATTTTGACATCTTTAATTATTTAGAATTTACCGACGATATTCCATTCTTCTTCCCTTATAGCGTAACAATTCAATATGCTAACAACAAAGAAGAATCTTTAACATCAGGAACTGTGGTTGACCAAGTTGGAACTTATACAATTAGAATATATGGAAATTTGAACGGCACTCACCTTCTTGAAACAAAAACCTTTACAATTTCAGATTCTCAAAAAGATTTTTATCAAGTTAGTTATTATGATGAAAATGATGGTACATATAAACCTGCTTTAGAAACAGGCACACCTTATATTCAAAACAATATAACCTATTCTTCTCATTACATAGTTAATTCTTCATATGAAATCTATGTAAACGAGGAACAAGATATTGTTGTAACTGAATATGAAAACTTACAAGAATCTAACAACGGAACAACAACAAGATTTTATGAAATAAGCAATTATGCAAGCAAAAATCCTAATATTAATTACTTTAAAAAAGTAATTGCAATAACAACTGTTCCTAAAAGTTCTTCAATAATTAATAATTTTTCTTATTTTAATAGCAACGGGCTTGAAACCAGCTTTACAGGAATTTCTTCAAGCATAATAGCCACAGTTGATGACCAAGAATTAGACAGTCTAACAATTTTATGGGATAGTTATTATTTAATTGAAGAAAACATTGTGTCTATAGAAGTAAAATACGGATCTAATGCTGAAAATGTTTATGATACTTCTAATGTAACACAAAGCGGAGAAAAATCTTCAATATCATTAAGTCTTAGCGGAGAATATACAATAATTTTTAAAGACCTTGCAGGAAACACTCATACATTTGTTCATCCAACATTTGGTTATCAAAGTCAAAGCTATAGCTTAACATTTATTAAAAATGTAATGTTTGAAATAAACGGAGAATCCCCTATTGATAACGGAATTTATAACGACCAAATAATCGTAAGCATTCCAGAAAGCACGAAAGATTATTACGACACAGGTTATCAACCAGTAATTCATGCTAAAAAGAATGGAGAAGAATACTCAATAACAAAAACTGATGGCACTTACACGTTTGTAGAACCAGGATATTATGAAGTTTATTTCACAGCTAGAATAAATGGTAAAGATGTAAGAGAAGAAGGAAGTTCGTTTACAATTATTAATAAAAATGAAACAAGATGGGCTTTTGAATTTTCTGAATATAAAAATTATGAAATAACTTCAGTTGAAAAAGATGGCGTCGAATTAGACTTAACAAAATCTTCTAAATATCAAATTTATAATGAAGGTAAAGTTGATGAATACATTGTTTACAAAAATGTTCTAATTTCATTATACGACGAACAAACAGGTGCTGGAAGATATAAAATTGATATAAGAACAAATTCAGGCATAGAAAACCAAAGTTTTAGTTTTGAATTTTGGATAAACGATGCAGAAATACCTATTGAAGTTTCAGTGCCAGAAGGAACAAACACAACAGAAACAATTATAGTAACATATAATCCATATAACATTTATAGCAATGTTGGAGATTGCACTATAGTTGCAGGAAGAAATGTTATTAACATAAATGAAGAAAATTCTTCTGGAACTATTCAAACATTAGAAATAAACAATGAAGGAACATGGTTTATACAAATATACACCGACAGTGGCAGACTACTTTACAGTTACAAAGTTATAAAAAGTGCACCACTCACAACTTTAGCAATAATTTTAATAGTTGTTGCATGTGTAGTAGTTGTTACCTTAATTATTGTAATGATATTGTTAAGAAAGAGAATGAGAATAAGATAATTAAAAAATCGCATTTTAAACAATGCGATTTTTTTAATATATAAATTTTCTTTTTTTAATAATATTATTAAACACATTATAGTATATCTATATTAAATATTGTAAATAATATCATATAATATATAATATTAAAAATTAAAAGCTTAAAAAAATAATTATTTAAAAATAAGTATATTTTATGCAAAAATTATATAATTATGTTTATTTTTAATTTATTTTAAATTAATTTAAGATTAATATACAATTATTTTTTATTTTAAAATAATTTTTATAAACTATTTACTTTTATAATGTTTTAATTAAAATATTGTTTAATTAGTTTAATAAATTAATATTTTAAAATTAATATTTGTAAAGCCTTAAAATCAAAAAAATAAAGCTCTAAACAGAGCTTTATTTTTTTATCTTACTAGTTTATTTCTTTCATCAGTTATTCTCTTTCTTCTTTCATTTGAAATAATTATAACTAATATTACAATTAAGATAATTAGAGCAATACAACCAATAACTATCCATAAAACTGTTAACGATGGTTTTTCAACTATTATATTAGCGCCATCAAGGAAACCAAACAATTTACCATAAAGTGAATAATATTCAGCTTCTGTATCAAAGCTTGTATTAGCTGGGAATAATTCATCTTCGTTGTTTACAAATATGTTAGTTCTTTCCCCTCTTAAATATATTGTTCCCTTAAATGGATTTGTTCTAGTCCCTATTGGTGTCCAATATCTATCAGCAAAATTTATGTCTTGATTTAATTCATAAACCGCTTTAGCATATTTCTCTTTTTGATTATCGTTTTGTTTTATATTATAGTTTATTATGAATGCAAGTTTTGCAACATCTAGTATGCTATTTAATTCATATGGATAATCTTCACTTCCATTTCCAATGAAATCTCCGCCACTAGCAACGCTATAATTTCCATCTCCATTATCAATAATTTGTTTGCTTTCTAAAACATATTCTCTCCAATATATTTCTTTAAAATTAATGTTAATAGTTATCTTTCTAGCATTATTATAATTATCGTAATTAATTGCAAATATGTTGTTTAACACATTAACAGTTGTTGCGTTTGAATTAGAATATTTTACAGTAGCACTATCAAATGTATATCTAATGTTAGGAACAATTGCAAATTTAATATTTGTTTCATAAGGAATTGTAAAATTATAAGTATTTCCAACTTTGTTATAATCAACATCCATATCACTACTAAATGTTATTGTCCCATTTCCATCTGCTAAACCACTCATTACAACGCTAACATCTATTTCGCCTTCAGTAAAGGTTGGATTAATCTTAATCACATTGTAATTGTTAGAAAGCGTATAACTAGGGTAAATTCCGTTTAATGTGGCTATTTTTTCACCTTCAGCTATAACTTCCCAACCTATATGGTCATAACCTACAACATAACTGTTATACTTAAATCTAACAATATCTCCAACATGATAATATTCAGCATCGTTATATACTTCTAAGTTTCCGCCTTGAATTTCAATATTATCATAATCAGAATTAAATTGAATACGGTTACCAACAAACACGGCTTTATATTGTTTGCTTTCTAATGCAGTAGTTTCAAATTCTTCAGTATTGCAAACAATAAGTCCTGTTTCATCTTGCCAATATAAGAATCTATATCCTGTATCTGGAGTCGCTAACATTTTTATAGTTTCTCCAGCTCCAGTTGTTAAATTTAATTCATTTCCAACATTAACACTAACAAACTTAACACTTCCACCTATTGTAGAAACTCTATTGTTATCTCCATAATAGTTTTCTGCACTAATTGTTGTAATAACATCAAATGCTAACATAATATTAATAGAACCATCTAAAGAACTATCAAGATAAGTGTAGTAATTAAAGCCTTGTAAATTTAATAAACAGTTTGTGCTAGTTGCATAATCTTCAGTTGGATTTTGACTTTCATTTGTAATTTTTTCATATTCTCCACTTTCTGGATTTAACAAATAGAAACCTTCAAAGATATACCCAGATTTGTAAACAGGAAGTGTTAAATAAAGTCTTGAAAGTGGTCTTGTGTAATAAACAGTTTTGCCATTAACATCAAAGGCTTCTGGCTTTAATCCATGAGCTGAAGAATTTGCAAATAATGTTGTATAGAAATTTGTTTGACTTTGAAGTGCATTTTCAGGTTTTATTTCAATGTTAATTTGTATTAATTTTTCTTGCCATTGAGCATATAAATCATAAGTTTCATCTACAAACAACCAGTTAGATTCAAGTTTTCCTGCAGAATTTATTATTATTGCATTAGCACTATTTGCCCAACCAACAAAAGAATGTGTATCACTTGTTGGAATTAACTGATCTAATGTTGCCCCAACAATTTCTGTTGTTCCATACAATATTTCAGCAGTAAATGTTTCGCTTGAATTTTGTAAATTTCCATTATGGAAAGTAACAAGTGTTCTTAATCTTTCTATTGGTATTGTTATCTCTATATCTGTTTTATAACCTGAAATAGTTACATCATAAGCTTCGGTGAAATATAATTCATCTAATCCAGTATAATCTGTTGCTGTTGTTATGGTCATTATGTAACCATTACCATAATAAACTTGACCATCAACATATGTTTCTTTAAATATTTCTTCAATTTGATAGCCTGGTGTAACAAAAACCTTATAGGTTAATGTTGTTTCTGTTTTCATTACAACTTCATAAGTTGCACCTGTATGTTGCCATATGCCATCTTTTTGATACCTTATAAGTCCGCCACCAACGCTTCCAGAAATCGTTAAACTAGAATTTATAGCATTTTCACGTTTACCGAAATTAATTATAACATTAGTTTCTGCTTCTTTAGCTCTTAAAGTTAATATGTTATCTTGAATTAAAACTTCAACGTTTCCAGTAATGGAATAAGGTTGATAATCGCCAAATGTATAACCTGTTTTTGCTACAGCTTTTATCTTAATATCTGTGTTAGATTTTCCTGTTAGTGTCATTTCTAATAGTTCAGCTGTTGAAATAGAATCTCCTTCAGCTCCAGATAGATATTGAATAGCAACTTTATCTATACCATCAGTTATAATTTCACCTTCAATAGATACCTGTAAGTTTATTGTTACATCTATTTTATTAAATTCCGCAACGCATATAACATCTGTTGTAACATTATCTATTAATAATGTTTCTTCACTAACATAACTAACATTTTCACCTTTTGTAATTACCCATCTTGTGAAAGTATATCCAACACCAGCAACTGCAGTAACACTTTCAGCGCTTTCTCCAAACGTTACCGTTTGATTTAAGCTACCAGTTATTTTTCCGTAATCTTGACACGTAGAAGATACACTGTAAGAAACATTAAATGATTTAATTTGGAATTTTGCATATAATTCTGTGTCATCTTTGATAGTAAATTTTAATGGATTTTCATT
>CALVMK010000005.1 GCA_944345545.1 uncultured Clostridia bacterium
AAAACACTTGCAATTAAAACAAAGTTTGTGTATACTATTAAAGTTTAATAAGCCCCTATGGTCAAGCGGTCAAGACGTCGCCCTCTCACGGCGGAATCAAGGGTTCGATTCCCTTTAGGGGTACCAAAAAATTTATTTTTTTAAACTAATTATTTATTTTTAATATTTAAGAATAAAAGCTTTGCTATAAAAAGCTTTTTTTGTTATACTTAATTAGTCTTAAAAGACTAAAAGGTTTTTATGAAAATAGGGGAAAAGATTAAAGAACTTAGAATGCAAAATAATTTAAGTCAAGAAGATTTAGCAAGTTGTTGCAAAGTAAAACAGTCTGCTGTTAGCAAATGGGAACGTGGAGCAACTGTTCCTTCAGCAGAAGTAGTTGCAAATTTGGCTAAGTTTTTTAAAGTTTCCGCTGGATATTTACTTGGCATAGAAAACTTATGAAAAATATTTTAAATTTTAGACCGCTTTTTTTTGCGTTTGTAGCACTTGGGTTAGGTATAAGATTTTCCAAGGATATTTTTGCTGGAAATGCTTTAACAATATCTTTTTTAAGCCTACTAATAATTCTTGTAGGTTTTCTTTGCATATATAGAAAAAAATTTATATCATTAATTGTTGTTTGCATTTCTTTTTCATTAGGCTTAGGGTTTTTCTTTTTAGATTATAATAGTTTTAATCCTAAAAATTATCAAGATAAAGTTACAGTTGTTGGTAGGGTGTGTGATGAAGTTTATGGATTTGGCGGAACTTTAATTACTAATGTAACTATAAATGGTGAAAAAACAGGCAATATATATGTTTATGTTACTAGCACAGAAGAAAATTTAAGCGTTGGTGATTACATAACATTTAACTCTTATGTTGAAAAACAAAGCTTAAATGAGTTTGGAACAATTAATACTTATCATTATAAAAATAATCAATATTATTTTGCATATGCAACTTTAACAAGTGAAAGTATAACACATGGTAACCCTAGCTTATCGGAAAGTTTTAAATTAGCTGTTAAAAACGGTTTATATGAAAACATGTCTGAAACAGGGGCTCAACTTGCATATTCAGTTTTGTTTGGAGATAAATCAAACTTAAATGATGATGTAATTGAAGATTTTCAATTAAGTGGTGTTGCTCATTTATTAGCTGTTTCAGGTTTGCATGTAAGTTTTTTAGCAACTTTGTTATATTTTATTTTGTCTAAATTTAAAATTAAGACATGGATAAGATTTTTAATAACTGCTATTATTTTGTTTGCCTTTTGTTATTTGTGTGGTTTTAATGCTTCTGTTACAAGAGCAACCCTCATGAGTTTAATTTTTTTAAGTGCTGGATTGTTTGGTAAAAGATACGATATTTTAAATTCTCTTTCATTGGCAGGTTTAGTAATTTTAATTTTTAGACCATTAATGGTTTATGATTTAGGTTTTTTACTTAGTTTCTTTTCTGTTTTTTCAATAGCTTTATTTTTAAGGCCGTTAACTAATTTTTTTGTGAAGATTAAATTTCCAAAAGCTATTGCATCTTCTTTAGCAATGACTATAAGTGTTCAAATAGGCATAATTCCTTTTATGGCTAATTATTTTGGACAAGTAAGCATTTTTTCAATTCTTGCAAACATAATTTGTATACCTGTTTTTGGAATTGCATATAGTATTCTTTTTGTTTCTTTAATTTTATTACCTATAAAATTTGTAAACATAATTTTGTTTATACCAGACATGCTTTTTAAATTTATAATGCTTGTTACCAGTTTAGTTTCTAGTTTAAAAATTGGAATAATAAAATTATTTGAACTAGACTACATAACAATATTGTTTTTTTATCTTGCTTTTTTTGCAGTTTCAAGTTTTTTATTGTTAAACATTAAAGCAAAAGTTTCAGTTTGTATTGTTTTACTTTGTGCTTGTTTTTGTTTTGCAACTATAACAAATTTACCAACGGTAATAACAAATCTTAGTTTTACTGTAATTGAAGGGCAAGAAACTACCACAGCGGTATTAACCACGCCAAATGGAAAAGTTTTTCATTTTGGAGAAATATCAAGTGAAAGTGAACAGTATTTAGATTATAAAAAGACAAAAGTTGATAATCTAGTAACGAAAAACATTTCTAACTTAACGATTTCAACAGATACAACAATAGATAACATTTCATTTAAGTTTTTTAGCAATGAACAATATAATCTTGGTGTTTTAATAAGCTATGAAAATGTAAATATATTTTATGTATTCAATGAAAACCCAGAAGATTTTGAAATTTTAAATATTAGTTATGAACTTTTGCCTAAAGATATACTTTTAATTTGCGATACTAATAATTATGGTTATGCTGAAAATATAGAATATAAATATCTAGCGTGTGATTTTAATACAGAATTAAAAAATTCGTATTCGACAAAGAAATATGGAAGTTTTACCATGTTGTTTGATGAAAATAATTTAAAAGAAGTAAGGAGTATAAATTGAAAAATTTTGTTAATTTACCTTTAAAAAATGTGTATAGAATTGTGGGAGATGATTATTACTTAATTGATTTAGCTGTAGACCAATTAAAACAAGCTTGTGGAATTTCGCTTTCAGACTTAAATCAATCATTTTTTGATGATGAAAATTTTTTAGCTGAAGATGTTATTGATGCTTGTAATCAAATGCCTTTTATGGCAGAAAAAAGGCTTATAATTTTAAAAGATTTGTCAAAGATTAGTGAAACGGACAAACAAAAAATTATAAAATATTCTAAAAATCCATCGCCTTACAGCGTTCTTGTTGTTATAGATAATAATAAAAATTTTACAGCACTAGAAAGTGCATTAATAGATTGTAAAACTTTTAGTTATAATGAACTTGATAAATTAGTCCAAGAAAAAGTTAAAGAAGAAAATTTTAAAATTGACGACGAGGCTATAAAAATTTTAATTGAAAATTGTTCAAACAATTTAAGTAAAATTAACATGGAACTAAAAAAATTATTTTCATATTGTTTAGATAAAACAATAACAAAAGAAGATGTTGAAAATTTAGTTTGTAAAAGCGATGATTATACAATTTTCGAGCTTTCAGACGCACTATCCAAAAAACAAGACAATAGAGCAGTTAAACTTCTGGAATTAATGCTTGCCAACATGGAACCAACTATGATACTATCATTGCTAGCGGGACATTTTAGGAGATTATTTCATGCAAAAATAAGTTCATTGTCAAATGTAGAACTAGCAAACTTTCTTGGAGTTAAAGAATTTGCAATAACTAAAGCAAAACAACAAGCAAGCAATTTCACAGCAATAGCTTTAAAGAAAATAATTGAGCTAATTTTAAATGTTGATTATATGATTAAATCTGGACAAATGAGTGCAGAAAACGCCATACATTATTTAATATTTTCTATAATGGAGATAAAATGAAAAAAGTATCTGAAGCAACTGGTGTAAAAAAATGGATATTAATTTTAACAGCTTATTTTAGTTTTTGTTTAGTGAGTTATGACACTGCTAACTCTCTTTTTTCCATATCTAATTTGTTTTTATGTATATTAACTGTTTTAGGTTATAGCTTGATGTATTATATAATTTTTGAAGCTTTAATAGGAATTTTTTACATAGCTCAAAAAAATAAAATTGAAAATTACATAAATATAAAATATTTTTCAAATATTTTTAGATATTTAATAATTTTTGTAAATGTTTTTTTATATGTTATAACTAAAATTTTTGTAGCAATAAATTTTTATACTGTTTATTTTTTAATCTTTTTTTCCATTATAGCTTATTTTATAATGTTTATATTTGGCTATCATATTTTGAAGAAAAATTATATTCAAATTGATTTTTCTTTAATTTATTTTGAATATGCCTTTATATTTTTAGCTTTGTTTGTTGTTATGTGGGGTGTATTATGAAAAAGATAATTTTATTTTTTATTGTTGGTCTAACCATTTTTATTAATTTAAGCGGAAATTTAAGTTTCAGCAAACTTTCTTTTTGTGAAGAGGAATTGACAACATTTGTAGATTCAAACTCTAATAGAACAGCAGGAAGTGAAGGGGAAAAACAAACTGCAAATTATTTAGAAGAAAAGCTTAAAGAGTTATCAATTAGTCCACTTTTAGAAAATTATCAGCAAAGCTTTGAATATAATAAAACATCTTCGCAAAATGTAATAGGTTATGTAGATAATAATGCTGAAAATTATGTTGTAATTGGTGCTCATTATGACAACGTCTATAAATTAGATGTTAGTTCTGGAACTAATGATAATGCAAGCGGAGTTGTTACAAGTTTAAATCTTGCTTCTACATTAAAAAATTCAAATTTAAACTTTAATATAATTTTTGCATATTTTGGAGCTGAAGAAATTGGTCTTGCAGGCTCAAATTATTTTTTGGATAATCTTAAAAGTGATATTCTTGATAATATAATACTTTATATAAATTTGGATTCAATAGGTGCGGGAGATTATTTATATTATTATCATTATGATGCTCCAACGCAATATGGTAATTACATAGACAATTTTGCAAATGACTATATGATTACAAAACTTGGTACAAAAAGGTTATATTCAAACAGAAACACTCTTGGAATAAATTATAACCACATAGGATTAAACTCTGATAATGCGTCTTTTATAAAACGAGGAATAAACTCTTTAAATTTTTTTGCTGGTAATTTAGATGTTGCTAGATTAGGTTTTCACGAAACAGAGAATAACGATACAATCATGCATAACACAGACAGCTTGGAAACTAACACTGAAGTCTTTGGTGAAAGATTTTATATTAACATGGCAAATGTAAACAATTTTGTTACAGATTTGCTTTTATCAAATGATTTTGCAGATGCTATGAAAGTAAGAGAAATTAACCCAATTTTGTTGACAGATTGGTTTTTAAAGGTTATAGCAATAATTTTTGTAGCATTGCTGGCATTAGGAACGGTAATATTTTTCAAATTAAAGAAATCAAAAATATAAAATATAAAAATTGAAAAAAATAATTGATATAAAAATTTAAGGTTTTGTAAACAAAAATCCATCAGCACAGCTGATGGATTTTTTATTTGGTGGGTTGGTCTGTAAGCCGAGTTCTGTTTTAAACGGTCATCTATCTAGCTGTTATGTCTCCATAACAGTCAAGCGGTGCTTTTAAAAGGCACGAGAGAACAAGCGTATTGCCTTTTTTAACCTTGCTTCAGGTGGGGTTTACATGGCACCCTTTGTTACCAAAGGGTCGGTGGTCTCTTACACCACCTTTTCAACCTTGCTCGCTTAATGCGGGCGGTAATTTTCTGTTGCACTTTCCTTAAAGTTACCTTCACCGGCAGTTAACCGGCACCCAGTTCTCTTGAAGCTCGGACTTTCCTCGGTAATGCCATCACAGCATTAACGCGACCGTTTGGCCAACCTTGGAATAAGATACCAAATTTTTCAAAATTTGTCAACCTTACGGCTTAAATTTATTACTTTTTGGTAACAATCTTGTTATGATATATTTTTGGATTTGTGTTATTTTATGTTTAATCTTAATTAAAGCAGTTTCAAAGCAAAACAAAATTTTAAAAAATCGAATTCATTTTAAACTAAAGTTATTAAAGTTTAATAGATACACATCAGTGCCACTTAATTTAACTTTTAATTTAAAATTACCATTAAAAAAGCGTAAAATTTATGACCATGTGTTAAAGTGTATTATTTTTCATTCTCCTATAACATATTCTAACATTGATACAAATATTTTAAAAAATTCTGGAATAGATGTTTCTATTCCGTTGTATTTAGAAAAATATCCTTGCAAAAACTTATTTAAAATTCTATATGAAATTAATAAAAAATATAATTTTAATTTAATTATTTTTGATGCACAAAAAAATTTAAAATTTTATAAAAAATACATTAAACATAACAATAAATTAAAAGTTCTTTGTGAAAATGAAATATCAAAAAAATTAAAAGAAAATATTTATAAAATTAATATAAATTATAAGTCTAATAAATTAAAAGAATTAAATTTAAGTTCTGGTTTTATTTTTAATAATTTTAAAGTGAGAGAATATTTTAAAGATATAAATTTAATTCAAAATTATTACAATAATTTTTTCGAAATTAATATTATTCAAAACAAATTTATAAGCAAAGTTATAAAAATTGAACTCAAAAACATAACAAACAAATTACAATGTATATCTTTTAATTATATTAAAGATTTATCTTTAAATGAATTAAATTACTACCTTTTTAAAAAACAAGGAAGAACGATAGTAGCGGAAAATTTATTTACACAAAACAAATTATATTTATATACATCTCATGATGCAAATGTTTGCTTTTCAAAAGTTTTAGGCTTAAAAAACTCTAATCGACCTTGTGTGAATTTAGAATATGATATAAAATTAAAACCTAAAGAAGTAAAATACATTTTAATTATTGAAAGTTGTAAAGAAATAAAAAATAAACAAAGTGAATTTGAAAGCAATCAACAAAAGCTTAGAAAAATCTTTAATATTAAAATTCAAACTGAAAATTTGGTTTTAAACAACCTTTTTAATAATTTGTTACCTAAAAGAATTACATTAAATGGTATACAGGATTTTTCGCACAAAAAACTTTCTATAGATGAAGTTTTGAATAAATATAAGCATGGGCTTATATCAGATTATGAGTGTTATGTATTATTAAAAGAAAACTTTATAATAGAAAACGACGACAAGTTTGAAATACAAACATCTTTCATGACCTATAAATTAAAACTTTTCTTGAAAAATAAAATTAAAACTATTTCTGCAAGCAAGGGGGAAAGACCATGTCTTAATATTGATGATGTTATTTATTATAACGCAAGGACATTATCAAAAACAGCAATAGATAAGGCAAGGGGAGAAATAAAAATTGTTTTTTAAAATTTATTAAAACACTTGCAATCAAGATGTTTATATGATATAGTTATGTGGTTCTGGTAAAGGTTCAGGACAAAGAAATAAACACCTTCGATAAATTTGCACACGGTTGCCAAATTTTTGGTTGTGTTGCAGAGTTTTAAAATCGTTGGGACGACTAAAAACAAGGAGGATAAAAATTTATGTCAGTTATTTCAATGAAACAACTTTTAGAGGCTGGAGTTCTCTTTGGTCATCAAACTAAAAAGTGGAATCCTAAGATGAAGAAATACATTTTTACCGCTAGAAATGACATTCATATCATCAATCTAGAAGATACATCAAACCTTATAGATGAAGCTTATAATTTTGTAAGAGACATCGTTGCAAGCGGAAAAAGCGTGCTATTTGTTGGCACAAAAAAACAAGCACAAGATGCTGTGAAAGAAGAAGCTGAAAGATGCGGTATGTTCTATGTTAATACTCGTTGGTTAGGTGGAACACTTACTAACTTTAAAACAATTAGAACAAGAATTGACCGTTTAAACAAGCTTAATCAAATGGAAAAAGTTGGAGAGTTTAGTCTTCTTCCTAAAAAAGAAGTTGCTATTTTAAAAGCTGAACGCGACAAACTTGAAAAAACTCTTGGCGGAATTAAAGATATGAGAGAATTCCCAGGTGTTATTTTTGTGGTTGACCCAACAAAAGAACACATATGCGTTAGAGAAGCTGTTAGCCTTAAAATACCTATGGTAGGGCTTGTAGATACTAACTGCGACCCAACAGGAATTGACTATGTTATTCCAGGAAATGACGATGCAATTCGTTCTGTAAAACTTATTGCAAGTGCAATAGCTGATGCTGTAATTGAAGCTAGAGAAGGTGTTTCTCTTAAAGACAAATCAAGTGATGATGATGAAAAAATTGATTTAAAAGAAGTTTTAGAACAAGTTAAACCTACAAAAGAGATGGCAGAAGACGAAGAAGAAAAACCTATGAAAAAGAAAAAGTCATCTAAAAGAGTTGAAGTTAAAGAAGAATCAGTTGAAGAAGTAAGCGAAAAAACAGAAGAAAAAGCAGAAGAAAAAGCTAAAAAAACTGTAAAAAAAGCTGAAAAAGAAGAAACTTCTGAAAAAAAAGAAACAACTAAAAAAGTTGCAAAAACAACAAAAAAAGAAGAAAAAGGGGAATAAACAATGGTAACACCAAGTGATATAGCAAAACTCCGCGCTATGACAGGCGTTGGAATGATGGATTGTAAAAAAGCATTAACAGAAACTAACGGAGATATGGATAAAGCAGTTGATTATCTTCGTGAAAAAGGAATGGCGGCCGCTGCAAAAAAGGCAGATAGAATAGCTGCAGAAGGTGTTGTTGGTTCTTATATTCACATGGGCGGAAAAATTGGTGTGCTTGTTGAAGTTAACTGTGAAACGGACTTTGTTGCAAAAAGCGATAAATTTCAAGCATTAGTTAAAGATATTGCTATGCAAATTGCAGCTGCTAAACCTTTGTATATTAGAGAAGAAGATGTTCCAGCAGAAGAACTTGAAAAAGAAAAAGAAATTCTTTCTATTCAAGCTAAAAATGAAGGTAAACCAGAAGCAATTATAGCTAAGATGGTTGAAGGAAGACTTAAGAAATATTACGCAGATTTCTGTCTTTTAAATCAACCTTTTGTTAAGGATTCAGATAAAACTGTTCAAGAAATTATTAACGAAGCTATTCTTTCTATAGGAGAAAAGATTTCTGTTAGAAGATTTACTCGTTATGAAATGGGTGAAGGTCTTGAAAAAAGAAAAGATAACTTAGCTGAAGAAATTGCTAAGATGTCAAACAAGTAATATTAAGAATATAATAATATTAAGCTTCATTTATGGAGCTTTTTGTTTTAAATTAACCTTTTAAGGATATAATTTAATAAAGACTTATAAAAATTTTGATTAAAATTCTTATAAAGATTATAAACTAAAAATAAAATTAAATTTATAATGCTTTTTATTTGCAAATTCTTTTAGTTTATAGTAAAATCTTCTTGTATTTTATTAGTTTAATTAATGGAAGATGTTATGAAAGATATTATTGATTCTTTTAAACAAGATTTAGATAAGTCTGTAAATCATTTAAAAAGTGAATATCAAATTTTACGTGCAGGAAGAGCCAATCCACATATTTTAGATAAGGTGATAGTAGATTATTATGGTGTGCCTACACCTTTAAATCAAATGGCAAACATTACAGTTGCTGAAGCCAGAATGATAACTGTTAGTATGTGGGATATATCTATGCTAAAAGAAGCAAAGAAGGCTATTGAAGTTGCTGACTTAGGAGTTTCATGTAGTGATGATGGAAGAATTATTAGACTTGTTTTTCCTGTTTTAACTGAAGAAAGAAGAAGAGAAATAGCAAAACAAGTAAGAACACTTCTTGAAAATTGTAAAATTTCAATGCGCTCTGCTAGACGTGATGCACTTGACATGTTTAAACAACTAAAAAAAGATGGCGAAATTTCTGAAGACGATTATGCTGGTGCTGAAAAAGAAATACAGAAAATAATTGATTCTTATATGGAAAAGGTTGATGAAATGTGCCAAGCTAAAGAAAAAGAAATTATGGAAGTCTAATTGGAGAAAAAACTTGAATTTAAAAATTCCTAAACATGTGGCTATAATATTAGATGGTAATGGAAGATGGGCAACTAAAAGAGGTTTGCCAAGAACAGTTGGGCATAAGGTTGGAATAGAGGCAGTAAAAAAAACAGTGGAGTCTGCTAGCGAACTTGGAATAGAAGTTTTAAGTTTTTTTGCTTTTTCAACTGAAAACTGGAAACGTGATAAAAACGAAATAGATGCCATTTTTGAAATACTTAGAAATTATCTTAAAGAGAACGAAGAAGAATATCTTAGTAAAAACATTAAACTTATGACAATGGGAGATATATCAAAGCTTCCTAAAGACCTATATTTAAAATTTGAAGAGCTTAAAGAAAAAACAAAAAATAATTCAGGTTTAATAGTAAATATAGGTTTGAATTATGGCGATAGAGATGAACTTGTTCGTGCATTTAATTTAATTTTAAACGAAGGGAAAAAAGAAATATCAAGCCAAGATATTCATAAATATCTTTACACAAAAGATATTCCTGATCCCGATTTTATTATAAGAACAAGCGGAGAACAAAGGCTCAGCAATTTTATGTTGTATCAATGTGCTTATGCAGAATTATATTTTCCAAAAGTACTTTGGCCAGATTTTGATAAAAAACATTTAATTAAAGCACTTAAAGTTTATTCTAAAAGAGATAGACGCTTTGGTGGTATTACAAAGGAGAAAAAATGAAACAACGAATGTTAACAGGTTTAGCATTAATAGCCACTTTAATTTTAGTTTTCTTTTCAAGAAGTTTAACATTATACATTTTTGATGCTTTTATTGGAGTTATTGCTATTCTTGCTGGTCTTGAGTTTTCTAGATTACTAACAAAAACAGGATATTATAATTTTGCTATTATAATTGGCATTTTTCCAACTTTATTTTATTTAATGTTTATGTTGGGAGTTTACTTTAAATTGCCAATATACTTAATTTTAGTTGCTATAGTTGGAATAATGCTTTTGTTAATGCTTTGTACATTCTCATATTCCGTTATATTTAAAAAACATACACAAAACGAGATGAATTTAAGAAAAGTTAGGACAAGCATTTCAACATACTCTTTTCAAAAAGCAACACAAACTTTGTTTGGAATGTTTTACCCTTCATTTTTGCTAATGCTTTTAGTTATTTTAAATAGGTGTGAGGAATTGACATACATTTTCACTAAAGCTACAGGTTTTAATGGAGTGCTAAGTTTCTTTATTTTAATTTTAACATTTTTAATTCCAATTTTAACAGATACTTTTGCTTATCTTACTGGAAGTTTAATTAAAGGGAAAAAACTTTGTCCAGAAATAAGCCCTAATAAAACAATATCTGGTGCTATAGGTGGTGTTTTGTGGACTGTTGTAGGAACTACTGTTCTTTATTTAATTTTCGACACCATTGGTGCTTATAGCACAATGTTTGAAATCTTACATTTAGAGCTTTGGCATATCATGATATTATCTGTTATTGCTTCTGTGGCTTGTCAAGCTGGCGATATATTTGAAAGTTTTCTAAAAAGAAAAGCTGGAGTTAAAGACGCTGGAAATCTTTTACCTGGACATGGTGGTATTTTAGATAGAATAGATAGTTATATTTTCAATGCTGTTGTTATTTTTGTCTTTTTTCTAATATTTATAATATAAAGGAGTTTTATGATAGTTTTATATATAATTTTAGCTATTGTTATTCTTTTGATAATGGTTTTAATACATGAGCTTGGGCATTATTTAGTTGGCAGAGCATTAGGTTTTAAAATCACAGAATTTTCAGTAGGTTTTGGAAAAGCTATTGCACAGAAAACTAATAAAAGGGGAGAAAAAGTTTCTCTTAGAATTTTTCCATTAGGTGGTTATTGTGCTTTTTTTGGCGAAGATGCAGAGGGGGAAGATACTAATCCTGAATCATTTGTAAATCAAAAACCTTGGAAAAGAATTTTAGTTTACATTGCGGGACCATTATTTAACATTTTGTCCGCAATAATATTTTCATTTATACTTTTAGTTTCACTTGGCTATGGAAATATCTATAAAGTTACTTTTGTTAATCCTAATTTTACTCAGTCTGCTAGTGTTTTTAGTGTTGGTGATATTATTTATGAAATAAATGATAAGAAAGTAGATTATGTTTGGGATTCAACTGTAGAAACAATTTTATCTAACATTAAAGATGGTGATGAAATTAAAATTAAATTTCGTGATATAGAAACAGGTGAAATTAAAACAGAAACAATAACTGTTGTAACAGAACAACAAGTTGACCCTGAAACTGGAGAAAATATTGTTGAAGATGGTGAGCCAGTTAAACAAACAGGATTGGGGTTAAGTTTGCAATTTTCAAGCGAAAGATTGTCTTTTATAGATGCACTTGCGCAGTGTGTTCCATTTACAATAGGATTAGTTTGGATGGTTTTAAAATCTTTATGGTTGCTAATTACATTCCAACTTCCTATAAGTGCAATAGGTGGACCAATTACTACTGTTTCTGTAGTAGCTTCAACCTTAGGACAAAGTTTTGCTAGCATTCTTTTGTTTATGCCGTTAATTGCTGCTAACCTTGGAATATTTAATTTGTTACCATTTCCTGCATTAGATGGGGCACATGTGGTTTTTACAACTATTGAATGGATAAGAAAAAAGCCTATTAAACGAAATGTGGAAAATTGGATTCATTTTATAGGATTGATAATTTTATTCGCTTTTGTTATAATAGTGGATATAATTCATTTCTTTGTATAAATTATGGAAAAACTAATAGTTGAGTTAAATAAAAAATTAAACAATAAATTTACGTTTTTAAAAATATATGATGTAGAATATAATGTCGCTGAGAAATTGTGTACATTTACTTTAATGTATCCAGAGAATGTCGGCGACATTTCTTTTAATGATAGAAATTTAATTTATGATTTTATTAAATCTTATCTTAATTTAAACGGTAAACTTGTTCTAAAGTTTAAGAAATCTTATTTGGATAATGAATTTATATTAAAGGAAGTAATGTTATTTTTAAAAAACAATTATAGTTCTATTTTTGCTTACATTAAAGATGAAAATATAAAAATAGAAAATAAAAATTGTTATATAAATACAACTTTAAGCTTTGCAAAGAACATTATTAATTGCATAGATAGAGCAAAATTTGAAATTGACATTATAAACTATTTAAGTTCAAAATTTTGTGCTGAGTTTTCTCTTGAAATTAAAGAATTACCTGTTGTTGAATATGATGGAATAATTGAAAAAAGATTAGAAAATGTTTTAGAACAAAACATGGTTGAAAAAACTCCTAGATATAAAGTCATTGACCCAGTCATGTTAGTTGGAAAAGAATTTTATTTTGAACCAGAATACATAGAAAACATAGAAACTGAAAAACTGTCTGTGATATTAGCTGGTAAAGTTGCAAACTTGAATAAAAAAACTTTTATAAAAAAAGGAAAAGTTGAAAAAGAAAAGGCATATTATACTTTTTTATTAAATGAAGGGAAAAGTAGCATAAGTGTTGTTTATTTTTGCCCTAAAGTTAATGAAACCAAAATGGATAAACTTGCTGTGGGGGACAGTGTTATAATGATGGGTGATGTAAAAAATGGATATAATGGAAGTTTAACATTATATGCTAGAAGCATAGCGTTATGCGAAATTCCTAAAGATATTTATATCACCAAGCCTAAAACTGTAGTAAAAAATTTAGGTTATAAAGTGGTTGAGCCAGAAAAAATTCTTTCTTTAGAACAGGAAAATTTGTTTGCTGTTGGACCTGTTTATAATAAACATATTTATGATAACAACTTTGTTGTATTTGATGTTGAAACTACAGGCTTAGATGCAGATATCTGTGAAATAATTGAGATTGGGGCTTGTAAGATAGAAAATGGTAAAATAACACAAAAATTTCAAACATTAGTAAAGCCAAAACGGCCCATAAGCGAACTTATAACAAATTTGACTGGAATTAATAACAAAATGGTGTTTAATGCCCCAATAATAGAAGATGTTATTAAAGATTTTCATTATTTTTGTGAAAATACAATTTTAGTTGGTTATAATGTGGGGTTTGATATAAAGTTTGTTCAAAATGCTGGCAAGCCAGAAGGTTGCATGTTCTCCAACGAAATTGAAGATGCTATGGCCATTGCCAGAGAAAAATTAAGATTAGGAAATTATAAATTAAAAACGGTTGTTAAAGAACTTAACATTAATCTTGAGAATGCTCACAGAGCTTACAACGATGCTTTAGCTACTGCAAAAGCTTTTTTAAAATTAAATGAAATAAATTAAAACTTTTAGTTTTGATAATTAGCTATTTTTAATTGCCGTGGGCTAGTTATAAGGAATAATGGTTCCGCCGATTAGGGTGTTTAAAAGAAAAAACTCATTAATAAAAAGTGATGTTTATGAATAAAATTTACCAGATTAAAAACAATAAATTTGGTGGGTTTATTTGAAAAAAACTATTATTTTGAGATATTTTGCCATATTTTCCGTTATAGGCTATTTGGGAGTGATGACCTATTTTTTTATAATTGGCAAACCTATTGAAGAATGGTTTTCACTTGCAATTTTAATTTTAGGATTTAATAGTTTACTTAAAAGTTGGTTTTGGGAATTAGATTCTAGTTTATTTATTGGTAGTATGTTAATTTTTATCGGTGTGGCTTCGCTTATTCAAAATTTTTTCATGTTTGATATAGAAAATTTTTATCCTTGGTATATTTTTTCGTTATCTTTTGCTTCAATTATGGTTTTTTCAATTTTTCGCCAAAAAATTCATTTAAAATTGTTTGTTATAAGTTGTTTAGAAGTTATAATATTATTTATATATAAGGCAAGATTGTTGCCAAATGTTTTATTTTATGTTATAAATACATTGTATTTGCTTTTTATATTAACACTTTTCATTAGGTCTTATAAAAAGAACACAAGGAGCTGAGTTGATGTTTAAAACTGAAAAAAATGGTTATTCAAAGTCTGAAGTTGATTCGTACATAAAAAAACTTGTAACTGACCATGATAAAGAAATTATGGAATACAAAATGAAAAATCTAGAGCTAGAAAAAAAACTTTTAGAAGAAAAACCTAAAGGAGCGGGAGAGTTTGCAGAAACATTAGCTAGTGCAATGGAAAAAGCTAAACAAATAGAAATGAGCTGGAGAAATATATACAAACTTAAAATTCAACAACTTGACCTTTTATATAACAGATTTCAAACTCTATTTACTGAAGCGTTAGAAAAATATCCTCAACTTGAAAATATAGGAAACATTAAAAATGTAATAGATGAATTTAAAAATGCCGTTAAACTTGCTTTGCAAGAAGATTTTAACACTGAAATAACAGCGCCTGTTCAAACTGATAATGACACTATAAGACGTCTTCTTTCAAAAATGACAAACTATGGTAAAGAACAAGAAGATTTAAGAGTTGTTAAAGTTAAAAGAAGAAGAAATATTAAAGATGAGAAAAAAGATGTTTATTTTGAAGAAAAAAGCAACATTAAACCCATTGCAGATGTAGAAATTTCAAAAAATGAAAACTATGATAGTCCTGTTGAAAAATTTTTAAATGAAGATAATGGAGAAGCCGCTTACACAAAATTTTTATCAAAAAATTTGGATAATAGTTTGGCACCAAATGAAAGTGGGTTTGATTTAAAAGAAGCTGTAAATCCAACCGAAGATTTAGAAGAAATTATGAAAGCATTTAATTTTTATCCAGGAAGCAAATAATAGCAGAGTTAAAAGCTCTGTTTTTTATTATATAAAATAAAAAAATTTAATTTAAAACATTAAAAAAATTTTTAAAAAACATATTTATTTTGCTTGACAAAAATGCGGGGGGGGGTAAAATTACCCTGTTAAAAAATAAAATATAATATTTATAGTTTTTAATGATATTAATTATTTATTTTATTATAA
>CALVMK010000006.1 GCA_944345545.1 uncultured Clostridia bacterium
ATTTATTTTACATTATTATTCTTCTGAATCAATATCTTCTTTTATCAATTCTATTATAGTGTCATGCTTTTTATTTTCTATATCATCTTCTTGTGGAACTTCTTCATGCTCTGTTACGGCAAAAGCAACTAATTTTGCGTTGTCTTTTAATTTCATAACCCTTACGCCTTGGCTTACACGACCTATTATGCTTATATCTTTAACAGGTGTTCTTAAACTAATTCCACTATCTGCTATTAACATTAAGTCTTCATTTTCATCTGCTTGAACTAAACCTACTAACCCACCTGTTTTTTCATTAAATACGCCTGCTTTTACACCTTTTGCTCCACGTGAAGTTAACCTAAACTCGCTTGCATGTGTTCTTTTTCCGTATCCATTTTCAGAAATTGTAATAATCATGCTTTCTGGTTTCACTATAGCCATGCTTACTACAGTTTCTCCTTCATCTAAAGTCATGCTTTTAACACCAACACCATCACGTCCTACTCTTCTTACATCATTTTCTTTAAAACGTGCACATTTTCCACTAGATGAAGCAATTAAAATTTCAGCACCTTCTTTTACATAACCTACGCCAATTAACTCATCACCTTCATTTAATTTGATAGCAATTTTACCTGATTTTCTTATGTTCTCATACTCAGTAACTTTAGTCTTTTTTATAAGTCCATTCTTAGTTGCCATAATTAAACAGCCATCAAGATCACGCTCTTCTGGAACAGGAACAATTTCTGATACTTTTTCGTTTTGTGAAAGTTGAATTAAGTTTATCATAGCCCTTCCTTTAGCTTGCCTTGATGCTTCAGGAACTTCATAAGCTTTTATGCTATAAACCTTTCCTTGATTAGAAAACATTAACAAATCTGCATGAGAATTTGTTGCATAAACTTTTTCCACAAAATCTTCGTCTTTTGTTTTATGGGCTGTTACACCAATTCCACCACGACGTTGAGCTTTATATTCGCTAGCACTCATTCTTTTAACATATCCTTGATGGGTCATAGATATAACAACTTCTTCTTTTTCAATTAAATCAGCTATGTCAATTCCACCCATTTCTAAGCTAATTTCTGTGCGTCTTGGCGTTCCATATTTTTGCTTGATTTCTTCCAAATCATTTCTTATTATAGATAAAACTTTTGCCGGACTTTCAAGTATGCTATTTAATTCAGCAATGGTTGCTTCTAATTCTTTTAATTCTTCGTTTAATTTTTCAACTTCTAAACTTGTTAATCTTGAAAGTTTCATTTCAAGAATAGCATTAGCTTGTTTTTCAGAAAGTTCAAAATTTTCCATGAGTTTTGTCATGGCTTCTTGTTTATCGGCAGAGTTTTTAATTATTTTTATAACTTCGTCAATGTTTGCAAGAGCTATAACAAGACCTTTTACAATGTGTGCACGTTCTTCAGCTCGAGCCAAATCAAACTTTGTTTTTCTTATTAAAACATCTTTTTGATGTTCAAGATAATAGTATAAAATCTCTTTTAAATTTAAAATTCTTGGTTCTCTACCTACCAAAGCTAACAATATTATTCCACTGCTCATTTGAAGTTGGGTATGCTTGTATAACATATTTAAAACAACTTGAGCGTTTGCATCTTTTTTTACATCAACAACAACTCTCATTCCATCACGGTCAGACTCTTCTTTAATGTCAGAAATGCCTTCTAAACGTTTATTTTTAACAAGGTCTGCCATTTGCATTATAAAACGAGCTTTATTAACTTGATATGGAAGTTCAGTTATTATAATTCTTTGCCTATTTCCTTCCTCAACAATTTCAGCTTTACCCCTTACAACAATGCCACCCTTACCTGTTCTGTAAGCATGTTTAACAGCAGTTCTCCCCATAACTATGCCACCTGTTGGATAGTCTGGTGCTGGTATGATTTTTATAAGTTCATCAATGTCTATATCTGGGTTGTCTATTAAAGCTTGAACGCCATTTATAACTTCAACTAAATTGTGAGGAGGAATGTTTGTTGCCATGCCGACAGCAATTCCGTCAGCCCCATTTACAAGAAGGTTTGGAAATTTTGCAGGTAATACTCTTGGTTGCATCAATGTTTCATCAAAGTTAGGATAAAAATCTACTGTATCTTTATCAATATCCTTTAACATCTCAGCTGCAATAGGAGATAATCTTGCTTCAGTGTAACGTTGAGCAGCAGGACTATCACCATCAACAGAACCAAAGTTACCGTGCCCATCTACAAGTGGCTCACGAATAGAAAAGTCTTGTGCTAACCTTACAAGTGCATCATAAACTGAGCTATCTCCGTGTGGGTGATATTTACCCATAACTTCACCAACTATTCTTGCACACTTTTTGTATGGCTTATCAGAAAAGTTGTTTAACTCTCCCATTGAATAAAGTATTCTTCTATGAACTGGTTTTAAACCATCTCGCACATCAGGAATTGCACGAGAAACGTTAACTGCCATGGCATAAGAAATAAAAGATTTTTTTAATTCATCTTCTACTTCAATTTTTTTGACAGTGGTATTTTTAAATAATTCTTCTAAACTCTTCTTGTCTTTTTCCATTTTACACCTTTTTTAATGTTCTTTCTATTTTTTCTTTTCTTATTTCATTAATCTTTTTACTATCAAATATAATTTCCAGTTGTTCCACACAATTAAGTACATCAGCTATTTCTTCATTTACATTTGGTATAACTTCATTAACATTCTTTTCCTTAAATTGCTTATATCTCAAATATTTACACAACTCTTTTGTAAGTTCGCTCATTTCTTCTATTGCCATCATGATTTGTGCATCT
This sequence comes from uncultured Clostridia bacterium, assembly GCA_944345545.1. Classification (GTDB taxonomy): domain Bacteria; phylum Bacillota; class Clostridia; order Christensenellales; family UBA1242; genus Caccopulliclostridium. The sequence continues at coordinate 2,787 of CALVMK010000006.1, forward strand.
TCGCCCCAAGCTTTTAAAAATTTGTTATAAGCATCTTCAAACTTCTTTTTCATATCTCTCCTTATTTTTCATAAGCATTGTTTTTAAATACGTTTTTAAACTTCTTTAATTCTTGCACATATCTTTTTGCATCTTCAGGCTTATGAAAATGATAATGAAAATAGCTCTTTATTCCTGTGCAACCAACTTCTTTTAAGTTTTCAACAAAATCATGCCCTTTGTAATTAATAAGCAAAGTTTCATAGGCTTTTAGCCTTTCATCTTTTAAAATAATGGCAAGATATTTTTCATCAACTTCAGGATTATCTTTTAAATATTGATATAAAACATTTAACATTTCAACTTCTAATTCACTAATTTCGTAATTAAAATTTTTGCCATCTTCAAATTTTTTTTGCGAAAGATTTTTAAATGCTTGAACAAAATTCTTTTGCCTTTCTTTTAAATAATTTATAAAACTCATAATCTACCTATACATCAAGTTCGTCAACAAGGGTTGCATTTTCTTGAATAAATTGTCTTCTTAGCTCTGGGTCTTCACCCATAAGTTGATTAAACACAGCATCAGCTTCAATTGCATCTTTCATTGTAACTTGAAGTAACACTCTATTTTCTGGATTCATAGTTGTATCCCATAGTTGTTGTGCTGTCATTTCACCAAGACCTTTATATCTTTGAAGTGTTATACCCTTTCTTCCAAACTCATTTAAGTTTGCTTCCAATTCTTCATCAGAATAAAAATATAATTCTTCTTTTCCACGAGTTAATTTATAAAGTGGTGGCTGAGCAGCGTATACATGCCCTTTTTCAATAAGTGGACGCATAAAGCGGAAAAAGAAAGTTAAAAGAAGTATTCTAATGTGAGATCCGTCAACGTCGGCATCAGTCATACAAATAATTTTATTATAACGCAATTTTTCTTCATTAAAATCGTCATGAATTCCAGCACCAAAAGCCGTAATCATTGCTTTTATTTCAGCATTTTCAAGAATTTTGTTTAGTCTTGCTTTTTCCACATTTAAAATTTTACCACGAAGTGGAAGTATTGCTTGAAAACGTCTATCTCTACCTTGCTTTGCTGTTCCACCAGCGGAATCTCCCTCAACAAGATATATTTCACAATGTGTAGGGTCTTTTTCTGAGCAATCTGCAAGTTTTCCAGGAAGAGTAGTACTTTCTAGCACCCCTTTTCTTCTTGTCAAATCTCTGGCGTTTCTTGCCGCATCACGAGCACGCTGAGCTGTTATACACTTCAAAACTAAATCTCTTGCTTCTTTAGGATGTTCTTCTAAGAAATCTCCAAAGCCTTCAAGCACCGCCTTTTCCACTATTGGTCTCATCTCGCTGTTTCCAAGCTTAGTTTTGGTTTGGCCTTCAAATTGTGGGTTCATAAGTTTTACGCTAATTATTGCCGTTATGCCTTCACGACAATCATCACCAGAAAGCTTTTCATTTTCTTTAATAATCTTATTTTTTTGAGCATAATCATTAATTGCTTTTGTGAGTGCATTTTTAAAGCCAACAAGATGAGTTCCACCTTCTTCTGTGTTTATGTTATTAGCATAACTATGAATTACTTCAGTGTATCCATCATTATATTGAAATGCAACTTCAACTTCGTTTGTGGCATTAAATTTGTTAAAATAAATTGGATTAGGAAACAAGGTTTCACGATTTTTGTTTAAATAATCAACAAATTCAATAATACCGCCCTTAAATTCAAATTTTTCACTTTTAACAGGGTCGCATCTTCTGTCTTCCAAAGTAATAACAAGCCCCTTATTCAAAAAGGCTATTTCACGAAATCTGTTACGCATTAAGTCGTAATCAAAATTAACTGTTTCAAAAATTTCATCATCTGGAAGAAAAGTAACAGTTGTTCCTCTTCTATCAACCTTTTCAAGTTTTTTCAATGGCTCGACTGCAGTTCCACGCCTAAACTCTATAAAGTGATGGTAATCATTTTGATAAACATCAACTTTTAGCCATTTTGAAAGTGCATTAACGCAAGACACACCAACACCGTGCAAACCACCAGAAATTTTATAGCCTTCACCGCCAAATTTTCCGCCAGCATGGAGTTTAGTTAAAACAACTTCTACAGCACTTTTACCTTCAGATGCTATAACACCAGTAGGAATTCCCCTGCCATTATCTGCAACAGTGCAAGAACCATCTGCATTTAAAGTAATGTCAATTTGCGTACAATAGCCAGCAAGCGCCTCGTCTATACTATTGTCAACAACTTCAATAACACAGTGCATAAGCCCACGCTCATCTGTTGAGCCAATATACATTCCCGGTCTTTTTCTTACAGGTTCCAAACCTTCAAGAATTTGAATATCTGTTTCATCATATTTTTTGCTTTTAGTTAAGTCTAATTCATCCATAAAAATTCCTTTTAAAAAACACAAAGGTTAACACCTTGAATTTGCCATATATATTATATATTACTTTAATAGAAATGTAAAGAAAAAAGAATACATAAAATGAAATAAAAATGTAAATAAATACTTGCAATCAAAAATTATTTGTGCTAAAATCTACCCGACTTTAAGAAAATTAAAGTACTTCTTGTTTTCGAAAGAAAACCAAATTAGTCCAAAAGGAGGAAACACATGAATAAATACGAACTCTTGTACATCATTTCAGCAGACGCAAGCGAAGAAGCTCGTGAAGCTTTAATTGAAAAATTTAAAGCATATGTTGAAAACAAAAAAGGCGTAGTTGAAGGAATTGATAGATGGGGAATGAAAAAATTTGCTTATCCAATCAATTTCAAAAATGAAGGCTTTTATGTTTTAATGAATTTTTCAGCAGAACCAACTGTTGTTAATGAAATGAACAAGCTTATGAACATAACGGATAACATTGTTCGTCAAATGTTTGTAGCTAAGTAAGGAGAAATAGATGAATAAAGTTATATTAGTTGGGAATTTAACTAAAGACCCAGAATTAGCAACAACAAATAGCGGAGTTTCCGTTTGTAGATTTGTTTTAGCAGTTGGCAGAAGATATCAAAATGCCGAAGGCGAAAGAGAAACAGATTTTATAAATATAGTTGTATGGAGAGGTCAAGCTGAGAACTGCCATAAATATCTAAAAAAAGGCAGTAAATGCGGTGTTGTAGGAACATTGCAAACAAGAAGCTATGATGCTCAAGATGGCTCAAAAAGATATATAACAGAAGTTATAGCAGATGAAGTAGAATTTTTAAGCACGAGAAATAACGAAAGCGGAGCGGAATACCAAGCTCCACAAAACAAAAAGGCTGATGTAGCAGAATTAGAGCCAATAGATGACGACAGCCTACCATTTTAAAAAAGGAGAGCTAAAATGACAGAAGTAGTAAAAGAAGAAAAGGCAAAGAAGTTTAAACGCCCATCTAAGAAGAAAGTTTGTGCATTTTGCACAGATAAAGCTTCTACAATAGACTATAAAGATGCAGCGAAATTAAGAAGATATATAACAGAAAAAGGCAAAATTCTTCCAAGACGTCAAACAGGAACATGTTCAACGCATCAAAGAGAGCTAGCTATAGCAATCAAAAGGGCAAGAATAATGGCACTTCTTCCATTTAAAGGAGAATAAAATAAAGAAACAAGCTTAAAAAAACAAGCTTGTTTTTTATTTTATAACACTCTTTAAATTACCCCGTGAGTTTTTCATACAAAAAAACAATCAAAGAAAATTTTTGATTGTTTTTTCAAATTAGCATTAAAATTTGGCAAAGTTAATATAAAAGTCCCACGATTTTAACAAAATTAATTGTTTTTTCGTGGGCTTTTGTTTTTATTCTCTGTTGGAATTTAATCTTATTCCACCATGCATAATAGCAGATATGATGAGCCAAATTGCAGATAACAAAACTAAAATGTAAACTATTATTGAACCTGCATTGTATCCCCCAAATATCCAGTCAACTAGGTTAAAATTGAAAATTCCAACTAAACCCCAGTTTAACCCGCCTATTAGCAAGATTATAAAACTGATTATATTAGCAATTATCATGTTTTACCTCCCTAACTGGAGTTTATGCAATATTATTTTTTATATTCTTTTTTATGCTAAATTTTCTGCTACAAACATATTTTTAAATTTTTCATTTCTTTCAAACAATTCTTTAAAACTTCCAATATCAATAATTTTACCATTTTCCAAAAAGTATATGACATCAGCATTTATTATTGTTGATAATCTATGTGCTACAATAATAATTGTGCTCTCTCCTTTTAACGCATCAATACTTTTCTTTATATCTTCTTGTGCAAAATTGTCTAAGCTAGATGTGCTTTCATCAAATATTATAATTGGTGAATTTCTTAATAATGCCCTAGCTATAGCAAGCCTTTGCTTTTGCCCGCCAGAGAGCTTAATTCCCCCTTCACCAACTCGAGTGTCAATGCCTTTTGGCAAACTTTTAACAAACTCTAATAAACTAGACTTTTTTAATGCTTGATTCATCTCTTCTTCTGTTGCATCGGATTTAGCCAAACTTAAATTTTCTTTTATTGTCATATCAAATATATAGGGGAATTGATTAACTAAAGAAATAGCTGAACGTAAAGTTTTTTTATCTAAATCATTAATATTTATTCCATCTATCAAAATTTCTCCGCCGTCAACTTCATACATTTTAGACATTAAATTTAACAATGTTGATTTACCACTGCCAGATTTTCCTACAAATGCCACTGTAGTATTGGGATTTATTTTAAATGATAAATTTTCAAAGATTTTATTTATAGATGAAATCTTTTTGTTTTCAGTTTTTGAGTTTTTATTATTGCCTTTTATGTTGTCAACTTGTTCATATTCTATATATGAATAACTTACATTTTTAAATTCTATCTTGCCTTTAACTTTATCCAAATGAACATTTCCAAAATGTTCTGTAGAAAAAATATTTTCATCAAAAAGTGCGAACATTCTTTCTTTGCAAACTTTTATTTCTGTAAATTTACTACAAATATTCCCAACTGACCATACTAAAGAACGCATATAACCCCTATTTGAATAAACAATCATAAATGTTGCAAGAGTCATAGTTCCTAAATCCATAAAATATATTCCAAGAATTAATACGGCAACAGATATTAATTCAATAAAAATATTTCTTAGGGTCCAAAAATTACAGTCTACAATATTTAATTTGTAAGAAGATTGTTTATAATCTTGATAATACTTTTTTGAAATTTCTTCTAATTTTTTTTCAAGTCCAAGACTTTTTATATCTTTTTCACTTCTTACTATTTCAGTAGTTAATGAATTGATTTTATCATTCTTTTTTCTGTTATCAACTCTGTTAATTTTTAAAAGTTTTACACGTCGCATTTCTATAAAGGAACAAATAACAATTAGGCATATTAAAATTAACGCAATGTATAAATTTAATGTTGAAATGTATACAATAATAACCAAAGCTGAAACCATGTCCATAAATGTTATGACAAGATCTGAAAGATTGCTAACAATTCTTTCAGGGTCAGAAACAATTCTCTGCACAAAAGTTCCTATTTCATTGTTAGAATAAGTTTTACTATTAATTTTGAAAGACTGTTTAGCCAAATCATAGTTTAACTCTGCCATTATTTTATTTGTATATTTAAAATACAATCTGTTAGTTAAATACCAACCCAATCTAGAAATAACAACAATTATCATAATTATCAAGCACATGTATATTGCCTCTGTGAATAATTCAAAAGTTAATTTTTCAATGAGCTGAGCAAAGAATATTGTAGTTAAAATATCACCAGCAGAAGCAATTAAATAAATAAAGATATATAAAAAAATTGGCAATTTGTATCTTTTAAAATAAATTCCCATTCCAATTTTTTTATCAATTTTTTTATCGACAACTTTATTTTTCATTTGTATTTAACCTTTTTGAATTAACTTTTTAAACATTTTTATAAAAATAAATTTTTTCTATCACATTTTTTCCTTTAAATTAAATGATTTTATCTATCATTAAGTAACATAAAACCATAATTTTGTCAAGTTTAGCTTTAAATGTAATATTAATGATTTACTTTTTCTAAATAACTATAAAAATTTTTATATCTAATTTTATCTAAAGCTTCAGCCGAATAACCTTTTTCTTTTAGCTTTTCTAAAATATTTTCAACATCGTTATAATCTTTCACATCTTCTGGCAATTCCTCAGTTCCATTAAAATCAGTTCCAAAACCAACCAGATCTATCCCAAATTTATCTACAATATATTCTATGTGCTCAGCAACAACTTTAGAATCAACTTTTTGCTTACTTAAAAAATCTGTAACAAAATATATCCCAACAAAACCTTTGCTTTCTTTTATTATTTTTAGTTGTTCATCATTCAAATTCCTTGGTGTTTGCAAAAGCTTATCAACCGCAGTATGAGAATTAAAAATTGGCTTTGATGTTATTTTTGCAAACTCAAAAAATGTTTGCCTATTTTGATGTGCTGTGTCTATTATTACCCCATTATCTTCAAATGTTTTTATAACTTTTTTCCCAAAATCTGTAATTCCGCCATTATCAAAACAGCCACCAGCTAAACAATTTGTGTCATTCCAAGTTAAACCAATATAGAAAGGATTTAACGACAACAACTCTTCTAAATTTTTGTCATTTAAAAACCAGCAATCTTCTACACACAATCTTAATTCAGTTTTTAACTTTTTACTATCTAAATATGTTTTTGCCCTTATTATATCTTCCATAGGATTTTTAAGTTCACTTGTCCAAACAGGACAACATAAACTTTTTAAAAACTCTTCTCTTTCTTCTAAATAATTAATATCTACTTTTTTTGTTAAAAAATCATTATGTGTATCCGCAATCATATTCACCCCTTAAATTTAGTATATTTGTTTTTTTCAATCTAATTCACAATTTTTGATTTTTTAACTATGATTAATCGATTATTCCTTTATAAAAGAAAAAAACCTTAAAATAATTAAGGTTTTACATATTAGATTTTTTTAAGTATTCAGTAATAAAAGGTTGAATATCTCCGTCCATTACAGCTTGAATGTTTGAAGTCTCATAATTTGTTCTATGGTCTTTAACCAAATTATACGGATGGAATACATATGAACGTATTTGACTTCCCCACTCAATTTTTTTTATATCACCCCTTATAGAGTTTAATTTATCCATCTCTTCTTGTTCTTGTTTTTCAGCAAGCTTACCATATAGCATTTTCATTGCAGTTTCACGATTTTGTATTTGAGACCTTTCTGTTTGGCAAGAAACAACAATACCCGTTGGCAAATGAGTAATTCTAATCGCACTTTCCGTTTTGTTGACATGTTGACCACCAGCACCACTGCTTCTATAAGTGTCTATTTTTAAATCTTCTGGCTTTATCAATATATCAGGGCTTTCTTCTAATTCTGGCATTACTTCTAAACTGGCAAAACTTGTATGTCGTCTAGCATTTGCATCAAAGGGTGATATTCTAACTAATCTATGAACACCCTTTTCAGACTTTAAATAGCCATAAGCATTATCGCCTTCAACTAAAAATGTAACACTTTTAATGCCTGCTTCATCACCATCTAAAATATCTAAAAGTGTAGTTTTGTAACCCATTCTTTCCGCATACATTGTATACATTCTATACAACATTGAAACCCAATCTTGTGCTTCTGTTCCACCAGCCCCTGCATGCAAAGTTAGTATTGCATTTAAGCTATCATACTTTCCATTTAACAAAGTTTCTAGTTTTAAGTCTTCAAGCTTCCTTTCTAAATCTTTTAGTTCTTCATTCAATTCTAAAAATAGCTCTTCATCTTCTTCAACAGCCAACATTTCTAACATGGCTTTTATGTTCGAAAATTTTTTGTCAAAATTGTTAATAAGCTCCAACTTGTCTTCTGCATGTCTTTGTTTTTTTCCTATATCTTTCACAAGTTTTAAATTTTCATAAAATCCATCTTTTTGCTTTTCTGCTTCACAACTTGCTATTGTGTCCTTTAGCTTTTGTTCGTCAAAGACACCCCCTTAAAAATGAATACTCATTTTCAAGCTCTTTATATTTAATTTGTTGATTGTCTACTATCATATCATCTCCTTAATAGCCAAAAGCGGTGAAAGGATTTTCTATATTTTGTTCTTTGTCCATCTCATAAAAAGTGTAAGTAATATAGTTTGTTGCATGTTGATTACCAACCACTCCTAAAATTCCAGAAGGTATAACTTCAAAACTTTCATCTAAAACATAGCTTAAGAGATGTCCATTTACTTTGCTTATTTTAAATGTTATTGAAATATTTATAGAACTTTGAGGTATTGAGTCAACATAACTACTTGAAAGCACCACGTTATAATAAGAAGAAGGCACAGCATCTTGATTCATGGTAACTTTAAACTCATAATAATCTTCTTTCGTTCTGTCAAAATATACTAGCTTTGTTGTTTCTTCTGAAATATTTAAAAGGAAGTCGTGAACATCTCTTTCACCTTGTTCAAATCTATCAGTGTATCTTCCAACTGATAAATCACCTTCAACCACAAAACTTTCTGGATATACATAATTATAGCACTTGCTTCTATATTGCACGCCATCTTTATCTGTGTATGTTACAAGACAAGAATTATCAAGTAACGATGACGTTCCCTTTCTATAAGAAATTTCCAAGTTATCTGAATAATTGCTACATGGACCATTTCTTTGCAAAATGATATACATATACTGAGTTCCTATTTGAGAACTAGCTTGACCACTCATAATTGCACTATAACCTGCACCATTTTTAAAAATGTCATAAGAATATTCCCATAACTTATAAGCATTTTTAAAAATTGGCATTTTTTCTTGTTCTTCACCATCTATATTGTCATCAGGCAGTGTTGGAATTATTTGTTCTGGAACATCTGGTTGAATGTTCGAACTAGAACTTGATGCCGCTCCGCCAAATGTAAAACCTAAAATTAAAGCACAAAGAAGAATTGCAATTATTGAATAATATCTTAATCTTTTAAATACCATTATTAATCCTTTTATATAACAGGGTTCTTTTCCACTTGAAAAATTTGAATAGCAGTAGATACACAATTTGCCGATAAAGGCAAAAAGGAAAGATGATTTACATAATTTTCTATAGTTTTTATGGAATAAAGACTTCCATTCTTTTTACTTATTCTTATCTCAAAATTTATTGAGTTTATATCAACACTATCAACGAGCCCCGTTGAAGTGAAACTATCAAAGTACACCTGTGTCAACTTGTCTAATTTATATTCAAGTTTAATTATATAATAACTTGAATTTGACACTTTGTCAAACAAAATTTCATTAACATTTTCTTTAGTAAGCTCAAGCCCTCTTAAACAAAATAGAAATGGTTTGAACTCATCTACTTCTGTTTTTGTTATTGGTTCATTAGTAAAATTATATGTCTTTTCTTCGTAATTAATGTCATTAGTACGTCTTTTTTCACAAATATTGTCTTTATATGTCATATATTCGTAATATGTAGAATCTGCTCCAGCCATTGAATTTGAGTTTGTAGTAAAATACTCTAATTTTGCTTGATTTAACACTGAGTTATATATTTCACTACCACTAAAACTTTGTATCGCCGTTGTGCCAAGAGTATTTGCGTTTACATTCATACTAAAATTTGATGTATAACCTTCTAATAAAATATTGTAAGAATATTCCCACAACTTGTTCCAACTGTTAAATTTTGGCATTTCAACAACTTCATCTTCACTAGGGTTTTCTGGCACTTCTGGTTCTTCTATTTCTGGAAAATCAGGATTAATGTCAACTTGACCTGAACCATTTTCATAACCAGTGAAACCTACAACACAAAAAATCATAACTAAAAGCATTACCATTACTACATAATACTTCAATGTTTGAAATTTCATAATTTCTCCTTTATCACATTGTAACTTAAATTAAGGAAAATGTAAATACATCTTTTAGATAAATTATGATAAAACTTTATAAAAAAACATTTTACATTGTTATTTAATATGTTATAATAATTTTATGTTTAGAAAAAAAGAAATTGTTCCTTTAGAAAGAATTTGTCCAAACCCAGCTGTTGGGCTTACAAATGAACAAGTTGAAGAAAGAAAAAAAAGAAAATTAGTTAATGTTGCAAAATCAAAGGCCTCTAAAAGTGTTTTAAGAATTCTTTTTGAAAACATTTTTACATACTTTAATTTAATTTGGACAATAATTTTTATTGCCCTTATTGCTGTTGAAGCTTATTCCGACTTAGTGTTTATGGTAACCGTTGTTCTAAACACTTTAATAGCAATAATTCAAGAAATTAAGGCTAAGTACACAGTAGAAAAGTTATCTCTAGTTTCTTCGCCAAAACTAAATGTAATAAGAAACGGAGAAAAAATTTTAGTTCATGCTAATCATTTATACTTAGATGATATAATTGAGTTAAGCGTAGGAAATCAAATCCCAGCAGATTGCGTTATTGTTTCAGGAGAAGCTGAATTAAATGAAAGTTTACTCACGGGAGAAAGTAACGCAATTAGAAAACGTGAAGGCGATGTTTTGCTTGCAGGAAGCTTCATTTTTTCAGGAACAGTTCTTGCTAGAATAGATAAATTAATCAATGATAGTTATATTCAAAGCATAGCAAAAGAAGCAAAAAAATTTAAAAAACCAAACTCTAACTTATTTAAAGATTTACAAACAATCATTAAATATATAGGAATAATTATAATTCCAATTGGCGGGCTAATGTTTTTAAACAATTATCTTAGTTTCGCAAACAACCCAAATGTTGTTACTTATGCAATAACAAAAACATGCGGGTCTTTAACAGGTATGGTCCCCGCAGGAATGTTTTTACTTGTAACCATAGCTTTAACAGTTGGTGTTATTAAACTTGCAACAAAGCACACTCTAGTAAAAGACATTTACAGCATAGAAATGCTTGCAAGAACTAATATGTTATGTCTTGACAAAACAGGAACAATAACTGATGGAACTATGAATGTAACATTTTATAAAAGTTTAAATGGCACAAAAAACTTTGAAGAAATAATACAAAACATTTTATCAGCACAAAAAAGCACTAATTCAACCTTTAATGCACTTTTATCTAAATTTGGAACGGAAAATCCTTTGGAATTAAAAAAAGTATTAGAATTTTCATCTGAGAGAAAATATTCTGCAACGCAAATTGGTGAAAATACATATTTATTAGGAGCACCAGAATTTAGTTGTAAAAATTTGCCTGATGATGTAAAGCTATTAATAGAAGAAAGAGCAAAACTAGGTGAAAGAGTTTTATTGGTCTCAAAAACAAATAACAAAATAGATGAAAATCAACTTGATTTATTGCCTAGCACAACAATTCCAATAGGAATTATAACACTTGTAGACCACATACGTGATGACGCAATAGAAACAATAAATTGGTTCAAAAACAATGGCGTAAAAATTAAAATAATATCTGGGGATAATCCTAACACCGTAAGCACCATTGCAAGAAGAGTTGGAATTGAAGACGCAGAAAAATGCATCAGTTTAGAAAATTTAAGCTCTCAACAAGTTACAACAATAGCTGATAAATACACAGTGTTTGGCAGAGTAACTCCAGAACAAAAACATATTTTGGTTAAAGCTTTAAAAACCCTAGGCTATGTAGTGGCCATGACAGGCGACGGCGTTAATGACACCCTTGCTTTAAAAGAAGCGGATTGTAGCATTGCAATGGCAGATGGAAGTGATGTTGCTAGAAATTTATCAAGCTTAGTGTTAATGGATAGCAAGTTTTCTTCTTTACCTTCCGTAGTTAAAGAAGGTCGTCAGGTGATTAATAACGTTCAAAAATCTTCAACCTTATTTTTAATGAAAACATTATTTACAATCATTTTATCAACAATCATGCTTTTTATAGCTTTAGTAACATTCACTCCAACAGCCTATCCGTTCACCCCAAAGCAACTTTTACTTTTAGAATTTTTTGTTATTGGAGTTCCTTCCGTTCTGCTTGCTTTACAACCAAATGATGAACAAATCAAAGGGAACTTTATTCCAGAAGTTTTAAAGAAAGCAGTGCCAAGTGCATTACTTATGCTTTTAAATATTTCAGTGATTTTAGTTTTAGGAAAATTTTCTTTAATAAATGTAGCAGAGCAACAAACATTATGTGTACTTGTTTTAACAGTTACAGGTTATATTAATTTACTAAAACTATGTTACCCATTCAATTCACTAAGAGTTTTAACTGTTTTACTAAGCGGAGCATCAATAGCCATTGTAACAGCTTTAATGCCAGAATTTTTTGAAATGTTGTCTTTTACTGGTACTGTATTTTTAGTTTTAGGAATAATAGTTTGCTATTCAATTCCTTTACAATTTGCATTCCCTTACATAGAAAAATGGATATCCCCTATGTTTAAAGAACGAAAAAAGCAGAAAAAAACAAAATTAAAATAAAATAAAGTAAAATAAAAAAAATCACGAGTAAGGTCAAATCATTTTGAAACTAGCAGAATAAACAAGAAAAAAGGAGTTCTACTTTTAAAGTAAAACTCTTTTTTATAATTAGTTTCAAAAATTATAGACAGATTAAATACTTTTGAAACAGATAA
>CALVMK010000007.1 GCA_944345545.1 uncultured Clostridia bacterium
AATCTCTGGTCTATTTATTATGTAATATCTTAACTCGTCTAATGCATGGTCATCTTTTTTTATTGGATTATCTCCTTTACCCCAAAAATAACCTTTTATTTCTCTTATTAAATTTACACAAGTTTTAAAAATAAAAAGTTTAGATTTACCTTCAGCATTTTTTAAATAACTTTTAACTCTTGAGATACCAGCAAATAAATTTTTATCAACTTTTGGATTTGCAAGTATGCCATTATCATAAAAAAGTTCAACAACACTTTTTTCAGCTGAAAGCGTCCTTTGTGTTGCAGCACTATCTATAAGAGTTGAAATCATTCCATTACTTGCCTTAGGCCAGTTTAATTTGTTTGAAATTTCTTTAATTTTGTTAGCATGATAAATAATATCTCGCTTAGCTTCATAGTGTTCCGCAATTACATAAACATTTCCATCAAAATCAACAGCATACCAATGCGCAGAAAGCGGATTATTTAAGCCAGGGTCAACTGAAATATTATCATACCACTTGCAAGGCACATCAAAAGGTTCAATAACATGAATATTTTCATCAAATTCGTTATAAACCAACCCACTTTTACCAATAAATCTACCATATTTTCTTGCTTCTAGTTCTTGTTCACTTAAAGTTTCTGTTAAAAGTTTAATTTCTTGTTTATCCAAAAAAGGGTTGTCGTCCCAATCCATTTGTTCATACCAAATCTCAGGATTATTTTTTTCATTTAAGTAAATTTCATTATAAACCCAAGTAAGCCCTTTTAAAGGAGTCATTGTTCCAAAGATATCACCTTTTTTGTCAAAAACTCTCATGACGCATTCAAGATAAATATCGTAAGGAGGCTCTTCATCAAACCAAACAAAATCTAAACTTGCCCCCTGAAATTTTTCTCTTCCTTGGTCAGCACTTTTAAAATATATTTTACTATCAGCACCAGATATATTTTTAATAACTATATAATCAATAATGCCATTTTCATAACCTTCCTTTCTACCTTCAACCATACATACATCAACAATCCAATCAGGGTTCAAATAGTGCAAAATTTTACTTTGTGCAACTTCTCTTTGAACTTGTCTTGAAACAGAAACAATCCACCCATTAACACATTTTTTATTTTTTCTAAATGGATGTATTCCCCTAGCAAGCCAAATTGCTTCAACGGCTCCACATTCAGTTTTACCACTTCTATTACCACCAAAAACCCATCTATTTCTTTTTAAGCACTTATGAAAAAGCATTTGCTTAGAATGTACTTTTTTCCCAGTGTTATATCTTTTTAATGCGTTTTTATTATATCTTTTTAAAATTTCTCTTGTAACAGCATCTAATTTTTTTAATAAATCTCTCACTACAAAAACCTCCAAAACAAAAAAAATCGCAAAATTGGCACATTTTAGACAAAATTATAGATGCCAAATTTGCGTTAAATAAATTAAAATTTCCTTGATGAAATTTTTAGTAATTGCTTTACTAATATTGATTAATGGAACATTATTATCTCCAACTAATTTCGTTGAAGCAAGTACGGACGAAATTATTTATGCAAGGATAACCACTAATAATGTTTGTTTTTATTCTGCCCCAAACGATAGCTCTGCACTATTCTATCTTCCAAACTCATATTTCGTGCAACTTCTAGACAATGCAGGAGATTACTTTTATAGTGCAAGATATTCCGATTTATACGGCTATGTAAAAAAAAGTGAAGTAACTGTGGTAAAAGGTTCTCCAATAACGCCATACGCAGAAAAACTTTCTTTTAGAGTAATATCATTAAATGGTTTAGAACTAAGAAGTGTACCCAAAAGCAGTTCTCCATTTGAAATAGTAGACAATGTTCCTTATTTAGAAACTGATTTAGTTTACTATGGCACAATGGCTGGCGATGCTATGGTTCCTGAATGCACTAATTTATGGTATTATTGTAAATATCTTAACGGAAGCACCTATTCTATGGGTTATTTATATTCTCTATTTTGTGATAAGCTTTCAACTATACCAACAAACACCGAAGTTTTAGAAATAAGAACAGAACCAATTTTTGTTGAAGAAGAAAGTGGTGGACCAACAAGCACATTAAATTTTTCTAATCCAACACAAATTTTAATTGTTGTTGCGGTTTGTTTACCTTGTTTACTAATAATATATTTATTGTTTAAGCCAGCAAGATTGGCAAAAAGCGAAGCTGAAAAAGATAAACCCAAAAAAATAAAAAGATTGAAAAAAAGTGATTACTATGAAATAGATGACTAATTTGCTAAAGACAATTTTTTATAGCTACTAATAACTCTATTCAAATAGTTATTATCTAATTTCAAAAATTCTTCTTTGTCCATATCACCACAAAGGTGAAACAACCATTTTTCATTTCTTAAAGAATTTTCCAACTTTTCTTTATCATATCCTTGATTAAGAATTTCCATTGACGCCATGCTAAGTGCTTCATCAATTCTTCTATAAGCAGTACGCTCTGATATATTAAAATGTTTTGATAGTTCTTTAAAACTGTAACCATCGATATACCTTAATATCAAAATTCTAGCCAAATTTTTATCAATATTTTTAATAGCATTTGAAGCAAGAACTTTTAAATTAATAAGTGCAATTTTTCTTTGAGAAAGATTAATTAAATTTTCAGTTATGTTGTAAACGTCATTGTAGCTACATGCACTACCACTCATAATTCCCCCATTAATAGCCCTTGCAGAAAAAACTTTATCTATGGAGTCTATAATTCTAGGTAAGTGCCTATAAACCATAAAAATTGTTTTAGTCCAAGTTTTTAAATTCATTATAATTCCCCCATTATTTTGATTATATATTGCCAAATTTTCAGCATCAAACAATTTGGCTTAATTTTGTAAAAAACTCCTAAAATTTTTCGATTTTTTACAAAATTGTCGAATTTTTTGCTTTTTATAGAACTTATGTTCAATATTAAGAGCAAAAATTTGTCAAAAGATTGTCAAGTATTTAAAAAAAGAAAAAAAAATAAAAAATTTTTTTCAATAAATAACTAAACATCTTTTAAACACAATGCAAACAAATAAGTTGCATTTATACGATTTCATTTTATAAGAATAAAAATTAAATTATCAACATTAACTGTCAAATTTATTAAAAAATTCTAATTAAAACTTTGCTAAATATATCTTCTATACATTTAATCTTTTGCATGCATGTAATAATAATTATAATTAACTTAAAAACAGTATATGAAAAAAAATTATATTATTATAATTCTACTACACAAAAAAAATGATAACCAATCAGGTTACCATTTTTAATTGTTTTATTTTTAAAAAATTTAAAATTCTTATTAGATTTAAAATTACATTAATTGTTAAACCTAAAAAGCATAACATCGCCATCTTGTACGATATAATCTTTTCCTTCTATTCTCACCTTACCTTTTTCCTTAGCGTTAGCATAACTTCCGCAATCTAATAAGGTTTGATAATTGATTACTTCTGCTTTTATAAAACCTTTTTCAAAATCAGTATGAATTTTGCCTGCTGCTTGTGGAGCTTTTGTTCCTTTTTTAATTGTCCACGCTCTAACTTCTTTTTCTCCAGCTGTTAAAAAGCTCATAAGTCCCAACAAGTCATAACTGCTTACAACCAACTTTTCAAGACCACTTTCTTTAATGCCAAGTTCTTCTTTAAACATTTTTTGTTCTTCTTCTGAAAGAGAAGACAATTCTTCTTCAAGTTTAGCACACATTGAAATAACTTGAGCACCTTCTTCTTTTGCAACTTCTTTTACCGCATTAACATATTTATTATCTTCTTTTCCAACATCTTTATCATCTATATTAGCAACATAAATTACAGGTTTTGTTGTTAATAAAAATAAATTTTTTACTATTTGTTGTTCTTCTTTGTTAAAGGTTAAAATTCTTGCAGGTTTACCACTTTCCAAACACTCTTTAATTTTACTTAAAACTTCAACTTCTTGTAAAACGGTTTTTTCTCCAGTTTTCACAAGCTTACTTCCACGCTCAAAACGCTTTTCAACACTTTCTAAGTCTGACAAAACTAGCTCTAAATTTATTATTTCAATATCACGTTTAGGGTCTACTCCATCATTAACATTTATTATTTTTTCATTTTCAAAACATCTTACAACTTGAACAATAGCATCACATTCTCTAATATGGCTTAAAAATTTATTTCCTAAGCCTTCCCCTTTGCTCGCACCTGCTACTAGCCCAGCAATATCCACGAACTCAATGCTAGCAGGAGTTATCTTTTCAGTGTGATAAAATTCAGCTAGTTTATCTAACCTTTCATCTTTAACAGCAACAACACCAACATTAGGTTCTATTGTGCAAAAAGGATAATTTGCACTTTCTGCTCCAGCTTTTGTAATAGCATTAAATAATGTACTTTTTCCAACATTTGGCAAACCAACTACGCCAATCTTCATATGTTACTCCCTTTAAATGTTATTATTTTAAACAAAATTTCAAAAACTTGCAAGTAATTATTTTTAACCATATAATCAACTTTACCTAAAATGTTATCTACTGGTAAAGACCCATAATCAGAGCTATCAGTGGTATGTCCACGATTATCACCCATTATAAATATTTCACCTTCTGGAACTTGAAAAAATTCATAAAAAGTGTAATTGCTCATCACGAACACTTTATTTTCACTTTCTTTAGATAGCATTTTATCAAAATGCTCTTTTTGAATTTCATTCCCAGATATGTCATAAAGATATGTCTCGTTTAGTTTAAAAGCTGAAAGGTTATTTTCATATTCACTTTGTTGAGTTCCAGCTGGTATTCTATAAAAATATGTATTTCCGTCAACATCTTTAATAAATGAAACCAAATCACCTTCTAAACCCAAAATACGTTTGATAACAGTTGTTCCATCTTCCGTTTCTGCAACAACAATGTCTTGAAAACTTCCTTTGTTATTTGGATTAATGTAAACACCATTTTCATCAAAACCACTGCCATTAATAGTTGGATACATAGATTGACCAGTTACAGGATAATATTCGTGCGTATAAATAAAAACAAACAAACTTAAAAATAATGCTACAACTATTGAAGTTATAACAAAAGATATTTTTTTCCATATTGTTTTAGTTTTTATTTTTTTCATTTAACTCCTTAACTCTTGGTTTGCAACCACAATATTCTTGCCTATAAAGGCCATATTCCTTGCTTAACTGCAAGCTTCTTAAATAACCATTTTTCTTTTTAAAATCTGCCACTAAAAATTTAACGCCAAATTCTTTTTCAAAATTTAAACCAATTTCGTTTATCCACTTTGCATTTTTATGCGGACTAACTGAAAGAGTTGTTGTAAAAAAATCAAAATTTTTTTGCTTAGCTAAAATTGCAGTTCTTTTAAGCCTAAACTCATAGCAATTTTTGCATCTTTCACTTCCTTCAGGAAAATTTTCATAACCTTTTATAGCTGAAAAAAAATCTTGTTTTTCATACTCTCCTATTATATAACAAATATTTAATTTTTTAAGCAAGGTTATCTGTTCTTCTAATCTTCGATTATATTCGTCAAAAGGTGCAATGTTTGGATTGTAGTAAAAAACAGTAATATCAAAATAATCTTTAAGTCTTTCTAAAACAGAAGAAGAACAAGGTGCACAACAGCTGTGTAAAAGAAGGGTTTTTCTCCCTTCTAAATTTTTAATAGTTTCACAAAGCTTTTCATCAAAATTCATCTCTTATGTCCTTTTCTTCTATGTACTGAAGCATTTTCATACTATAAACACTATCTTCACCAACTATAATATGGTCTTCAAGTCTAATATTATTAATTGTCAAAAATTCTTTTAATGATTGAGTTGCGTCAACATCTGCTTTAGAAGGTCTTGGGTCTGCACCTGGGTGATTATGAGCAAATATAACAGAACTAACATGTTTATTCAAAATGAACAAGCTCAAATCTTTTTTATCAATAGCCACACTGTTCTTTCCACCAACAGAAACAGTTTTTTCTGCAACAACTCTTCCCTTATTATTAAGCCCGACAACAATAAATTCTTCCTTAGTTTTATTTTCAAGCCTTGGTTTAAAATAGTTAATCATATCGCCTAAAGTGTTGATTACAGGATTTTTTGTTTGTCTATCAATTTGATATCTTCTAAAAATTTCAGGAAACAATTTTAAAAGAGTTGCAGACCTTTCACCCATACCAAAAACATGAACAAGTTGTGAATAGTCCGCATCTAAAACTTTGGAAAAACTACCAAATTGATCTAACAAAGAATGTGCAAGAGGATTTGTATCCTTTCTAGGAATAATTAAAGTAAGCACAAATTCTAGTGCATTAATATCGTTAAGTTTATCAAAACCTATTTCTTTAATTGTGTTAAGCAAACGCTCACGATGTTTATCGTGCATACCTTTCTTTTGTTCCATGGAAGGAATTATAGCACAATAAAAAAAAATTTAATAGTGTTTGACATTAATTTTTCAATTTGTTAACATTGATTTGAGGTGAAATTATGAAAATAGGAATATCAGCAGATTCAACCTGCGACCTTCCAAAAGAATTGATAGAAAAATATGACATTAATATAGTTCCACTATATGTCAACTTAGGCGATGACCAATACACAGAAGCAGACATAACATATAAAGAAATATATGATTTTGTAGACAAAACAGGTGTTCTTCCAAAAACATCAGCTAAAACTGTATTAGATTACACAGAAGTATTTACTAAAATGAAAGAAAAATATGACGCAGTAATTCACTTTTCTCTATCTTTTGAAATTTCCAGCACTGGTTCAAATGCTGTGCAAGCAGCAAAGGAATTAGAAAATGTTTATGTAGTAGACACAAAACAACTTTCTTCTGGTTCAGGAATACTCATACTTTCAGCTATTGATAAGATAAATGCTGGAAAACCAATATCTGAAATTTTATCCGAATGCGAAAGCGAAGCAAATCGAGTTCAATCATCTTTTATAATAAATAAGTTAAATTATCTCTACAAAGGTGGACGTTGTTCTGCAATTGCTGTTTTTGGGGCTAATTTATTGAAACTAAAAATAAGAATTCAACTTATAAATGGAAAAATGGAAGCTACTAAAAAATATATGGGACCACTAAAAAATGTTTTACCAAAATATGTAGATGATATAATTAAAGAAAAA
>CALVMK010000008.1 GCA_944345545.1 uncultured Clostridia bacterium
ATTTTTTATAGTCGTGAAATCATCAATTTCAAGTCCGTTTTCATCAAAAATTTTATATGTGCAATCAGTATAACCATCTTTATATGTTAGATTTAAACTATTAATAACCCCATAACTAGTTATACTTATTTCGTCATTGTAAATGTTATATTGTGGATTATCTATATAATTTTGTTGATAAACTTGCATTGATACCATTTCAACAGGGCAAAAGCTCATAAAACTAATTGTTAGAACTTGTAAATAATCGTTATTTTTATATAGGTATATATAAATATAGTAATTTTCTTCATTTTCAACTATTGAAATTTCAAATGTTGGTTGTGTAATTTCAATCATTGAAGAATTGTTTTCATAATACAAATCATATTCATTCAACAAATCAGCATTAATTGAAATAACAAAATTGTTTTCACCTAAATCTCTACCATATTCTACATAGGTTGATGATGATGTATTAACGATTTTGTTATTAATTTCAATATTATCAAAAAATATTACATTTAAAGATATCGAATTTATATAACTTTGTGTATATTTATCTCTAATGTTTAAATAAAAATTATTAATTTCCTCAAATACAAATGTTTGTTGACCTGTTAATACATTGTCTTGACCATTATTATTAATGACAACTTCGATTACATTTACAAATTCTTCATTTACAGTAAAAGTCAATGAAGTGCCTAGATGTATTGAGTTCATTTGCAATAACTCTTCATAACTCACACTTGTTCCGTCAATTGCAATATCTGTTAATACATTTTTTCTGCACTCAACATTAATGGTATCAAAAATCTCATGCGCTGATGTATAAATAGTAATTTGAATATCATCTTTTACTTCATAAGGAAAAGAATAACTTGCATAAAATCCTGTATAATTAGATTTAAAGTTTATTGATAATGTATCACCATATTTTACGACAGGATTAGCAATAAATTCTTCATACGAAAGTGTTTGAGAACCAATTGTTACACTTTCTATCGGTTTAATTACGCACAAAACTTCGATAGTTTTATAAACTCTTGTATCTAATAATTGATATGTTATAATAATCGTTGTATTGTTAGTAACTGTAAAATTATTTTGACTAAAATTGAATGTATCTAAATACTCTGTTTTTAAGTTAAATGTTAAATTTTGACCGTATTCAACTTCTGGATTGATAATAAACTCATCAAAAGTCATCTCTATGTCGCCAACCATAACATTTTCAAAAATATTATGATTTACGGTTATAGTTTTTGTGTAGATTAATTGAGCATTTTGAGTAATTTTAATTATATAAGTAAAGTGTGATGGATTAATTGTTACATCAAGATTGCTATCAATCCCCTCATCTGTTTCACCTGACCATACTTTATTGTTGCTTGTATTTACATACTCA
This sequence comes from uncultured Clostridia bacterium, assembly GCA_944345545.1. Classification (GTDB taxonomy): domain Bacteria; phylum Bacillota; class Clostridia; order Christensenellales; family UBA1242; genus Caccopulliclostridium. The sequence continues at coordinate 1,391 of CALVMK010000008.1, forward strand.
TAATTTAAACTATAATTATATCCTTCACTAACAGTAACATACCAGTTGTCGCCTATGTTAAATTGTGAAAGAGCTTCAAATTCGCTTGCAGACAACTGTTTCTCATTTAATGTCATAGTTAAAGGGCTATCAATAATATTCCACTCTAAAACAATATCCTCAGTTTCTTGTGCTGTTCCAAAAGCACTTTGCCAACCATAATTTATTTTATCTTTTAAAGTAAATGTGATTACATAATTACCGATGTCTGTTCCTGACAAATCACCTGTCATTTCAATTATGCTTTCATCAATTCCTTCAACTAGTTCTGGTGTAAATTCAGAACCTGTATAGATAAAACTAGTTCTAACTAATTCTGGATCACTGATATAATTTCTTGAAATGTAAAATTGTTTATATTCAGTTTCTTGTGATACCCAATTATCATCGCCAACAGAAAAACCTTTTACATAGTAAGTTCCAACATTTGTAGGTTTAGAAATTTCTTCATACTCACTATTATAATATTTATAAATCATTTCCCCATATAGTGCTGACACACCGCTAGGCTCGCCAAGTGTTCCGCCATATGTTATACCATTTAAAACTAATTCTCCACTTATTGTGTTTTCTGCTTTTTCAATTTTCCATTGTAGTTCTTGTGGTTCACCAGAAAGATAATAATTTACATCATCATATTCAAACTCAACACCCGCTGTATAATTTCCAGCATTTGTTGCAGATATTGTTCCTGTATAATTTTTAATAGTCACACCTTCTGGTAGATTTATAATAGAAACTGTTTTTTCTTGTCCATCATAAGTAAATGGATAAGAACCATCATAACTCCAACCAACATTTGTAAAATCAATATTAGCTTTATGAACAACAAGTATCAAGTTTTTGCTAAAATTCTTATAATTTAAAGAAAGATTATACCCCTGCTCATTTGCATTCAAATTTTGTGGCAACCCAGAAATTGCATATCCACCATCACCATAATTCAAATTGTTATTAGTTTCGTCACTATAATTTACAATTACAGTTAATTTACTATTAATCATTTCTGAAATATCTGTATAATCACCATAACAAATATCAATGGTATTGAATTGTTCATTTACTTCAGTTCCATCAATATACACAGATATATCTGTTTCTGTAACTTCTGGCGGATTATTTTTACCACCACACGCACTTAAAAGAAATGCCGCTGGCAAAATAATAGCAAAAGCCATAACTAGCATTAATATTCTTTTTTTCATAACTCCCTCCCTGTGTTATACGCAAGTTGGTTAATGATTAAATGATTAATATAAAAATGTATAACTATCAAATAGTATATATAAAAAACATAAAAAAATCAAGCAATTCAAAATATAACATCATTTTTGATTAGATTATTTTTATTAAATGTAATATTTATATAATTTTAATTCACATTCATCCTCAAAAGTTATATGATTTTGATTTATAGTGAACCTAAACATAATAATTGTTTTTAATATTTTTGCAAATTTTATATATTTACATTTTTTTACTTTTATATTATGCGAATAAACATATACGAATAATATCCAAGCTTTACAGCTATTACACAACTGAAGATAATGGTATAATAAAATTATTTGAAAATTTATTATTTTTGTTTGCATATTATCTATGTATTTGCTATAATCTTATTGAAAATGATTTTCAATAAGAAAATATTTCAACAAACTTTAAGGAGGTTTATATGGAAAACAATAATTTAGAAATTAAAAAAATGCCTTTAATTGGTGACGAAGCGCCAAGTTTTGTGGCAACTACAACTCAAGGAGAAATCAATTTTCCTGCTGATTACAAAGGTAAATGGGTTATTTTATTTTCACACCCTGCAGATTTTACACCAGTCTGCACAACAGAATTTATGACTTTTGGTTCAATGATGAAAGAATTTCAAGAAATAAATACTGAACTTGTTGGATTGTCTGTTGATTCATTATACTCACATATTGCATGGCTTAGAAAAATTCAAGAACTTGAATGGAAAGACAAAAAACACATTGAAGTTAAATTCCCACTTATCGAAGATATTAGAATGGAAGTGGCAAATAAATATGGTATGATACAACCAAATTCTTCAAATACTCAAGCAGTTAGAGCGGTGTTTATCATTGACCCTAAAGGAATTATCAGAACTATATTATATTACCCTCTTTCTACAGGCAGAAATTTTGATGAAATAAAAAGAATTATTCTTGCACTACAAAAAGCTGACAAAGACAATGTTGCAACCCCTGCTGATTGGAGACCGGGAGATGATGTTATAATTCCTACTGCTGGTTCTTGTGGAACAGCAAAGGAAAGAGTGGAAAATCAAACTGACGAACAATATTGCCTTGATTGGTTTATGTGTTTCAAAAAAGAAAAAGGACAAACAAAACAACAATAATGGTTACTAGAAATACCAAACAAAAAGAATTCGTCCTTAATAATCTAAAAAATAAATTTGATCATCCAACATCTCAAAAAATATACGATGACGCACAAAAACAAGGAATTAAAATTGGACAAGTTAGCATATATAGAATATTAAACAATTTAGTAGAAGAAGGACTAGTTTGCAAAATTGTCACAAAAGATAATGTTGCACATTTTGATTTTGTGAGAAAAAATCACATTCATTTAGTTTGTAATAATTGTAATCAGATTTTTGATAAAAATTTGGGTAATGACGACAACTTAACAGAACTAATCAATGAGTTCAACATATCAATGCAAGATGTCATTTTATATGGCATTTGCAAAAATTGCAAAAATAATAAGTTTTAACACAAAAAACAATATTTTATAAAAAAAAGATATTAGGCAATTTGATTGTTATTATCTTTTATTTCTTGCCAATATTGATTTTTTTTACTATAATTTAGTCAAGATAATTTAAGAGGTTTCACATGAAAAAAAAGCTTTTTATTTCAATTTTTTCTACTTTATTAATTTTAATAGGCTTTTTCACTTTAATTATGTTTTCTAAACCTGAAAAGGTTATATCACAAATTAACATTATAAACTTATCATCAAATTTTAATTACGGCACCTTTTGGTACAAAGGCGAATTTTCTAGTGATACCCCACCAACTTTAGATGATTATAAGCTTATTCTTACCTACAACGACGGCACATCAATTGATATCGATGAAAATAACAAAAATCTTTCTGTCGTTTTTAGATATACAGACACTGATTGTATTACTCAATCAATTGAAAATTTAGAAATATTAAATTCAGGATATTATGACATTGTTTTTTATTATGATTGTTCAAGTACAGTTGAAGCAAGAATAAGTTTTAGGATAAATTAAAAAATGACAAAACAAATTTCGTTTTGTCATTTGTTTTATTAAAATTATTTTTAAACAAATTTAGTGTAAAACATTTTAAAAAAATAATTTTTATTAACAAATAAATTTAATTTTTGACTTTTTTCTTATCAATTAATTCTAAATACTTTTTATAAGCTCCTTCTACAACGTTATCCCATGAAACATATAAATCTCTATAAGCATTTTCAGCAACGCTTTTATAATATTCGTCATTGTTTAAAATTTCTATTATTTTATCTGCATACTTTTCAACAGAATTTTCTGTTATAAATCCATTTACATCTTTTGTTACAGTTCCAGCAGTTACAGCTCCTTCCAAAAAAATTGTGGGAGTTTTTTGACTTGCAGCTTCAATTTGAACAAGCGAACTAGAATCATATAAAGATGGGAATAAAAATAATTTTGCTCTGTGATAAATGTTTCTCATCATTTCCCTATCAGTTACTTTTCCGCAGATAATAACATCTTCTTTTAATCCTTTTTCAGTAACATATTTTTTCAAAAGGTCTTCGTCTTGTCCTGTTCCAACAAACATCATTTTAAAAATTTTGCCTTTGTCTTTTACTATTTTTAAAGCATCTATTATAAATAAAATATTTTTTAAGACATTTATCCTTCCTACAAACAAAAAAACATTTTCATTTGCATTAATATTATATGCTTTATTCACAATATCATCTGATTTTTTTTCATCTTCAACTAAATCTAAGTCTGTCCCATTATTATATACTAATGGTTCTTTGTTATAACCATAAGTTTTAAAAACTTCACCAATTTCTTTATTAACTGCCCAACACTCATCACATGAGTTAAAAACTTTCATAATTTTTTTCAATAACATGTTTGTTATTGCTTTAGATTTTGTTGCACGCAAAAAATCTTTTTTAAATTGGCTATGAAAAGTTCCAACGCAAGGTATATTATTTTCTTTAGCAAATTTAACAGCCATTTTACCTATATAAAATGGTGAATGAATATGAATTATATCTAAATTTGCATTTTGTATTGCCTTTTTAAATTTTGAATCTAATGAAGGCACAGGCATATCATAATCAATAAAAAAAAGTTTAAAACATTTGCATCTCACAACTTTATAAGGCAATTGTGAATCATCATACCTAACTTTCCCTTTTTTAATTTTAGGCACAAAAACTGTTACATCTGCAAATTTTTTTAACCTTTTAGCATAATTATCAACAACATTTATTACCCCATCTATCATTGGGAAAAATGTATCAAGAAACAAGCCAATATTTATTTTTTCCATATCTTCTCCTTAGAATATAAACAATAATATAATAAAACTATATTAGTTTTAACAACTTTTTGAAAAATGGTTTCTCCATTACTGTTTTATAACATATTTTATTGGAAAAATCTACAAAATTCTTCAAAATTTTGTTTTAGTTTTATGTAACATAGATAAAAAAACAATTACTTTTAACAAAAAAAACTTTGCATTTTAAATATTATATGGTAATATTATTAGAGAATTTGATATAAAAAAATAACTGAAGTTATCTTAATTGACAAGGATAAATTAATTAAAAAATTTTAATGTTTTTTAAAAAGGTGTTTAAATTTATATTTAAACACCTTTTATTTAACGTTGATCACTAATATTTGCATCGCTATTATTATTTTGTAAATCAGCAATTGAATTATAAGGAACACCTGAAGTTGTGCCAGATAATAAAGCTATATCAACTGCGTTTTCGGGTTCTCCCCAAGAATTACCAGAAAATTGAAAAAGTGCTTGGTCAACCACCCAACCCCTTGTGTTAAACACGACATTGTGTGTTATATAACCACTAGAATTGGGGTTTAAATAACCACTTTGTCTTAAAGAATATAAAATATTACCGTCTATCCAGTTATCACTAGTACTTCCTTGAGTAACAATACCCCTATTTACCACCCATGTATCAGAACTTCCAGATTGAGTTGGTCCATATATTTTATTATTTCTTATAACATTATTGTTACCCCCTACTTGTATAAATTCCACAGGATAGGGATTGTCGCTTGTAAAAGTAAGCCCTTCTATAACATTACCGCTACCAGTTATAAGTAATGGCACCACACTTGATGTTAAAAAAATAGTCGCATTCGGTTTTCCTTTTATTGTGATGTTATTTTTCGACACTGTAGTAGTTTCATCAATAGGATATGTTCCATCATAAAGTTCTATAGTTCCATTGTTGGCAACAACATCTAATGCATCGCTTAATGTTGGTAAAGGGTTGCTTTGTGTCCCTGTTCCACCAACAGTGTTGCTTCTAACATAAACATTGTATGGATTAAAAACCTCATTGCCTGAAGGACCTGTTGCTCCTGTTGGACCTGTTGCTCCAACTGCTCCATT
>CALVMK010000009.1 GCA_944345545.1 uncultured Clostridia bacterium
AACCTTTATTCCCCAGTTCGATTCTGGGTGGTGCCTCCAATGCGGGTGTGGCGGAATGGCAGACGCACAGGACTTAAAATCCTGAGAAGGCAACTTCGTGTGGGTTCAAGTCCCACCACCCGCACCAGCTTAAAACGCTATAAACCTTTTACAATAAGGTTTGTAGCGTTTTTTATTTGACACAGTTTTTTTGGACTAATTTTTTAAATGATGCAATTTTAGACCTTAAAAAGTTAAAAAACTGTGTCAAAAACTGTGTCAATTTTCGTTGTAAAATTACTATATAAAAAAATAAAAATTTTTGCTAATATCCATTTTTTTAAAACAAAAAATAGTGTTTTTTAAATTAAAACACAAATAGATTATAAACTTTAAACTGCAACAAAAAAAAGATAAAGCCTAATAGCTTTATCTTTTTTCCTAAGTGGATTTTACTTAGAAGAACTATTTCTTTTTGAGCTAGAACTTCCACAATTTTTTGTTGAAGAACTTTTTGAACTCATATCTGCACCTGATTCTGCATTAGAGTTTGCTCTTTTTGCATTCTTTTTGTTCTTACCAAACATTTCTTTTTCACCTCCACTTTGATTCAAGGTTTCCCTTGTATCTTTAGTGTGTGCAAAATTTTAAATAAAATACATACTTTAACTAAAAATATGTTTTTTATTGTAATTATTTTTTGCCCTCTGCTTCGTCTAACAATTTTAAATATTCATCAAACACTTTCATTGCTGTTGGTTCATCAGTCTCTATTACCAACTCTGCATCACCATCATCTGTTTCTTCAATCAAAAACACAATAACTTCATCATCTTCAACATTTTCCATTTCATCAATAGGCTTTAATATTGCGTATGTTTTATCTTTGTAAGGTATTATGGCAACTTGATCAAAACGAACTGGTTTATCATTTTCATCATAAACAGTTATAGGTGAATCATTATCTTCATCTAAAAGTATATCAAGTAAATTTACATTGTTTAATTCTTCATTATTGTTTTTTTCTTCTTTCATTTTAAATCTCCTATTTGCAATTTTTGGTGTTAAGATAATCTTCTAAGATTATACTAGCTGAGACTTTATCAATTAATCCTTTTCTTTTATCACGCCTTAAATTGCCACTTAAAAGATAATTTTCAGCCTCAACAGAAGTTAATCTTTCATCTTGATACACAACAGGAATATTTGCTTCTTTTTTAAGTTCTTCACCAAAGATTCTTGTTTTTTCTACCCTCTCGCCTTCAGTTCCATCCATATTTAATGGTAAACCTATAACAACAAGTTCAACTTCTTTTTCCTTAATTAGTTTTTTAAAATACTCGACATCAGCTTTGCGTGATACACTCTTATAAACCTCATAAGGTGAAGCAATTGTTTTTAAAAGATCAGTGAGTGCTACTCCTATTCTCACTCTCCCGTAGTCTATTCCCATTATGCGACCATATTGCATATGCTATATATTAGCTAAAATAACAATGATTTGTCAATTAAAAAAAGAAAAATTAAATTAATAATTTTTCTTTTATGTAAAATTCATTTTAATCATTTTTAGATTTTTTCATTTCTTTCATTTCTTTTTCAATCATTTTTTGACCTTTATTAACCAATTCTTTTGCGGTATCATTATTCTTATATAACAATGCCCCAAGAACTACACCAACAGCCATACCAAACAAGATTTCTTTCATACAACCCTCCTTGCACTTTTATTATGTGTAAAAAGGAATTTTTTATACAAAAAACGCCCTAAATTATGGGCATTTTTGTTATTCTTCTAATTTTTTTTGCTCTTTCTCAAGTCTTTTAAAATAATCTTCTATAGCTTTATGTAAAGATTCTTCTGCCAACGCACAACAATGAACTTTTTCAACTGGTAAACCACCAAGTTCTTCTAAAACATCTCCACCTGTTATTTCTTGTGCTTCTTCTATTGTTAAACCTTTAATCATATCACAAATCATTGATGAAGATGCGATGGATGCTGTGCAACCAAATGTTTTAAACTTTGCTTCTTCTATTACGCCTTCTTCATTTACTTTTAAATAAATTTTTATCAAATCTCCACAAGAGTTATCAATTGCTTTTCCTATTCCGTTAGCACCATGCAAACCGCCAGCATTTCTAGGATATTTAAAAATGTTTATTACTTTTTGTGTATACATTTATTAGTCCTCCTTTTTGCCTCTTCCTGCTTTTGTTAGCGGAGATATTGCTCTTAATTTTTCAACAACCATTTTTAATTTCTCAACAACATAATCAACATCTGCTTTTGTAATGGATTTTCCAAAAGAAAATCTAATTGAGCCTTGTGCTAATTCATTAGAAAGCCCCATTGCTTTTAAAACATGAGATGGTTCTAAAGAACCAGATGTACAAGCTGAACCAGTAGAAACAGCTATTCCCTCAAGGTCTAATAACATTAAAATGCTTTCACCTTCAATCAATTCAAAACTAAGGTTTACAGTTCCTTGAATTTTTTGTTGTGGATGACCATTAAGGTGAACATAAGGAATTTGCTCTTCAACTTTGTCAAGAAAATATTGTCTAATTGCTTTCAACTTTTGTTGATTTACAGATAAATCTCTTACAGCTATTTCTACAGCTTTTCCAAAACCTGCTATTGCTGGAACATTTGTTGTTCCACCACGCTTACCCCTTTCTTGATTTCCACCACTTATTAAACTGCCAATCCTTATTCCATTTTTAAGATATAACGCCCCAACCCCTTTTGGTCCATAAATTTTGTGAGCACTCATAGTCATTGCGTCAATTTCCATATCTTGCACATCAATCTTTAAAGCTCCTATTGCTTGAACTGCATCAGTATGAAAAATAATTCCATTTTCATGAGCAGTTTTTGCAAATGCTTTAATATTTTGAATTGTTCCAACTTCATTGTTAACTGACATAACAGAAATTAATATTGTTTCAGGTTTAATGTAATGAAGGAGATCAGCTAAACTTACTATACCAGTTTCGTCAACTTTTAAATAAGTAATTTCAAAACCTTCTTTTTCTAATTCTTTGCAAGATTCAATAATAGAGTCATGTTCTATAGAACTTACAATTATATGATTACCTTTCTCTTTATTTGCACGAGCAATACCTTTAATAACCCAGTTGTTAGCCTCTGAACCGCTTCCTGTAAAATAAATTTCATTAGATTTTTCTGCATTAATTGCTTTTGCAATTCTGTCTCTTGCACGATCTACAATAGATTGAGCTTCTCTCCCAAAACTATGCAAGCTACTTGAATTACCAAAAATTGCATTGTAACAAGGAAGCATTTCGTTTAAAACTTCCCCAGAAACATATGTTGTTGCTGCATTATCCAAATATACTCTTTTTTCCATTTCAACCTCTTGACGTTATTTTATCACTACAAAAATAATATGTCAATATACATTGATTAATTATTCTTTACCCTTATTTTGATTTTTGTTAGTATTTAAAACATTTTCAATACATGAAATTTGTCTTTCAAAATACATTATATTTATATCACAAACTTTAATATATCTTTCAAGTGGTTTAATCATATCTTCTCTTGTTGCAACAGGCTTTAAATCGTCAATAAAAAGAAGGTAATCGTTAATAGCACTTTCAGCATTTGGTCCTTGATAAGCAGCCAAACAAATTATAGCCAACTTAGCAAAATCATTAAAAGTTTCGCATTTTTTTTGCTTATAAGGCTCAACAGAATTTAAAGAAATTATTGCGTCATTTACTATATCTTCAAATAACCAACCTGTATCAACCACAAATGTTTGCATGTTTTTTATTTCTTCGATTTTTTCAGCCATTTTAGCTTTTACTTTTTTTTCAAATTTTATTTGCTTTTTAAAAATTTCAATAATTGTAAGCAAACTTTCATTTTTGTTATCAGAACTTATTGTATACATTTCTTTCTCCTAAATGAAGTTTATCACACAATAATTACATTTTCAAGCCTAATTTATATTTTAATACAAAAACCAATTCAAATTATATATTTATTTAATAAAATTTTTTTAAATTAAAAAAAATTGCATATTTTTTTAAAATTATGTTTGAATATAAAAAAAACACTTTTTAAAGTGTTTTTTTATTCATTAATCATTGATAAAATTTGCGCTTTTTGACGAAGACCAGTCATTCTATTTACTTCTTCTCCATTTTTGAAAAGTATCATAGTTGGTACACTCATTATACCAAACCTTCTTGCAAGATCCATGCTTTCATCTATGTCTACTTTTAAAATTTCTGCGTCTGTTTCACTAGCAACTTGTTCCAAAATTGGAGAAAGCATTCTACAAGGCCCACACCATGTTGCAAAAAAATCAACTAATACAGTTTTATTGTTTTTTAAAACCCTTTTTTCAAAATCTTGAGAATTAATAACTTCCATAATCTTTCACTCCTTTATTAAATCATTTATTACTTCACTTGCAATAACGCAAGCACAAGCCGTTGGATGCCACACAGCACTACCTAGCCCGCTTACTTTAACTTTATCTTGTTTAGAATAACAAACTTTATGTTTTTTTATTCCTTTTTCTTTTAAAAGTTTCCTTATAACTTTACTAAGTCCATCATTTTGAGTTTTGTAAATATCTGTTACTTCATACAATGGTGCACACACTTTATTCCCTGTACCCATTGCAGATATAATTTTGTAATTATTGTTATGTGCAAATTCAATCAAATCAGCTTTATCTTTAACGCTATCTATGGCATCAACAATATAATCAAACCTTTCTGTAATCAATTCTTGAATATTTTCCTTAGTCAACTTTTTTGCAATAAGTGTTAATTCGATGTTAGAATTGATTTCCTTTAATCTGTTTGCAAGTTCTTCTATCTTTATTTTGCCCAAATTGTTTTCTAGTGCAACAATTTGCCTATTTATATTACTAGAACTAATTTTATCAAAATCTATAAGTGTAAGTCTTTTTATGCCTGACCTTACTAGCATTTCTGCTGTTATTCCCCCAACGCCACCAAGCCCAACTATAAGAACATTACATTTACTTAATTTTGATATTGCTTCTTTACCTACAAGCATTTCTATTTTAGATAAGTCCATATTTTATCCTATAAAATATATTTTTTAAGGTCAAATTTCTTTTTTGTGTCGCTAAATGATTTTTGTACGTATTCTTTATCAATAACAACTTTTGCCATAGGGTGTTTACCATTAGCGTTAAAAGAAATATCTTCTATTAATTGTTCCATTATTGTATGCAATCTTCTTGCACCAATGTTTTCACTTGTTTCATTTTCTTGTTCTGCAAGCTCAGAAATTTCTTCAAGTGCATCATCTGTAAACTCTAAGTCTATATTATCCACTTTTAGCAAACTTGAATATTGCAAAGTTACAGCATTTTTAGGAACTGTTAAAATTTCTTTAAAATCTTTTTTGGTTAAATTTTTCAAATCTACTCTAATTGGAAAACGTCCTTGAAGCTCTGGTATCATATCTTCAATTTTTGAAACATGAAAAGCTCCAGCTGCTATGAATAATATAAAATCTGTTTTAATGTTACCATACTTTGTTGCAACTGTGCTTCCTTCAACTATTGGAAGAATATCTCTTTGCACTCCTTCACGAGATACATCTGGACCTTTACCACTTTCTTTTCCAACAATTTTATCCATTTCATCAATAAAGATTATACCGTCTTCTTCCGCTCTTCTTATCGCTTCTTGATTCAAATTATCATCATCAATTTGCTTATCACATTCGTCGTTGAAAATAAGCTCTCTCGCAAGTCTTACTTTCATTTTCTTGCGTTTTTTATGTGGTGGAAAAAGACCGCCAAGCATGTCGCTAAAATTTATTTCTCCCATTCCACTTACCATACCTAAAGCTTTTGGAGCTTCTGAAACTTCTACTTCAATTAAAGTATCTTCATGTTTACCATCAAAAAAATCTTTTTGCAGTTTTTCTTTAAATTCTTCTTCAGTTTGGTCTTCTTTTTTGTCTACCGCTCTAAAAAGGGCATCTAACAACTTTTTCTCAACAATAGGTTTAACTTTCTCTTCAACTTCGTGATGTTTTTCATCTTTTACCATTCTAACAGAAACTTCAACCAAATCTCTTACCATGCTTTCAACATCTCTTCCAACGTATCCAACTTCAGTATATTTTGTTGCTTCAATTTTAATAAAAGGTGCTTTTACAAGTTTTGCAAGTCTTCTTGCAATTTCAGTTTTACCAACTCCTGTTGGACCTTTCATTATTATGTTTTTTGGAGTAATTTCTTCACGCAATTCTTTTGGAAGTTTGCTTCTTCTATAACGATTTCTAAGAGCTATAGCAACAGCTCTTTTTGCTTCCTTTTGCCCTATTATATATTTATCTAACTCATTTACTATTTCTTTTGGCGTCAAATCCATTTATATCTCCTCCACTATTATATGGTCGTTAGTGAAAACACAAATTTCACTTGCAATTAAAAGCGCCTTACTTGCTATTTCCTTTGCTGATAGGTCTGTATTAGCTTTTAAAGCTTTAGCAGCAGCTAGTGCATAGTTGCCACCAGAGCCTATTGCACAAACATCGTCTTGTGGTTCTATTACATCACCATTACCTGATATTATTAAAACTTTTTCACTATCAGCAACTATTAACATGGCTTCTAATTTTCTTAAAACTTTGTCACTTCTCCATGTTTGAGCAAGTTCAACAGCACTTCTCATAAGATTTCCAGAAAATTTGTTTAACATATCTTCAAAACGTTCTGATAAACTAAAAGCATCAGCAACGCTTCCTGCAAACCCAACTACAACTTTGCCGTTGTAAATCCTTCTAACTTTAACCGCATTATTTTTAAATATAACACTTTGACCTACTGTTACTTGGCCATCACCTGCAATAGCTGTTTTACCATTGCGTCTAACAGCACAAATAGTAGTACCTCTCATTTCTTCCATTTTATCTCCTTTCTCCAAATAATATAGTTTTAAATCATAATTGTCAAACATTTTGCTTTTTATCTTTGTTTTCTTCTACTAAAAAACATTTATGCAAAAAAGCATCAATTTCATTCATTGAATTTTCATAAATATATCTTTTTTTCATCTTTTTGTCTTTAAATTCTTTATCACATTGAATAATGCCATAATTTGAATTCATTGGCTGAAAATTAAATGGAGATGCTAAACAAGCAATATAATTCATTATTGCCCCCATGCATGTTGTTGATGGCAAAGGCATAAGATTTTTTTTATTTATATATCTATACATGTTAATTGCACAAAATAGACCACTGCCTATACTTTCCACGTAACCTTCAACCCCAGAAAGTTGACCTGCTATAAATATGTTTGGATATTCCTTTAGTTGTCCGCAATTATTTAAACATAATGGTGCATTTATGTAACTATTTCTATGCATTACCCCATATCTAATAAATTCTGCGTTCTTTAATGCAGGAATTAAACTAAAAACTCTTTTTTGTTCTTTAAATGTTAAATTTGTTTGAAATCCAACCAAATTTAACATTGTTCCATTTTCGTTTTCTTTTCTTAATTGCACAACAGCATAGGGTTTTTCACCTGAAGATTTATCAAAAAGTCCAACTGGTTTTAAAGGTCCAAATCGCATAACCTCAAAACCTCTTTTAGCCATAACTTCTATAGGCATACAACCTTCAAAAACCTTTTCAAAATCCTTAAGTTCTACAGTTTCAGCCTTAACTAATTCATTATAAAAATTAGTGTATTCTTCTTTTGACATTGGTAAATTAAGGTAATCTCCTTCAGCATTACCTTTATCATATCTATTTCCCCAAAAAGCACGAGATAAATCTATGCTATCTAAACTTACTATTGGAGCAATAGCGTCATAAAAATAACAATTAGAGCCACCAATATACTTTTTCAAATTATTTATCAACGCTTCATCCGTCAATGGACCAGTAGCAACTATTGTTGGTTCAGTTAAATTTATTTCATCAACTTTGCATTCACAAACAGTAATATTTTTATTTTCCCTTATTAATTGTGTAACTTTATTAGAAAATTTATATCTATCCACAGATAAAGAATTACCTGCTGGAACACTGCAATCTTTAGCTGTTTTTAACACATTAGAGCCTAATTTTAAAAGTTCAGCTTTCAAAAGCCCACTAGCAGTTTCAATATCTTCACTTTTTAGCGAATTTGAACAAACTAATTCACAAAAACCATCAAGCTTATGAGCCTGAGTTTTAATTTTTGGTTTCATTTCAAAAAGACAAACTTTAATTCCTAAGTTTGCCAAATATAAACTTGCTTCCGAGCCTGCAAGGCCAGCTCCTATAACATTAACACGACATTCTTTCATATTTTACTTTTTAAAATCACAATCTGGATTTGAACATTTAAAATTGTTGCCTTTTTTATAAAGAAATTTTCCGCACTTAGGACATTTCTCTTCTGTTGGAATATCCCAACTCATAAACTTACAATCTGGGTAACCTGTGCAAGAATAAAATATTTTTCCTTTTTTGCTTTTTCTAGGAACAACAGGTTTTCCGCAATCTGGGCTAACTCCTACTGGTTTAGGTTCTTGCTCTAAACTTTTTATATTGCGACAAGTAGGAAAATTTGAACAACCTAAAAATTTACCATATTTTCCTTCTCTTATTACCATTTTACCGCCACATTTTTCACAAATTTCATCAGTTTCAACTGCTGGTTTTTTAAAACCAACGGAACGCTTGTCGGCACTTAGCAATAAATTTTTAAAGCCATTCCAAAAAGAGCCAACTACATCTTGCCATTTTTCACCTTTTTCAGCTATGTCATCTAATCTATTTTCCATGTTAGCAGTAAATTTAACATTTATAACGCCTTTAAAATATTTATCTAAATAATCAGATACTGTTTCTCCAAGTTCTGTAGGTTTTAAGCTTTTACCTTCTTTTTCCGTGTAACCTCTAGTAGCCAAAATAGTAATGGTTGGTGCATATGTTGCTGGTCTACCAATGCCTTTTTCTTCCATAGCTTTAACTAAACTAGCTTCTGTGTATCTAGCTGGTGGCTTTGTAAATTTTTGCTCTGGTTTTAATTCTTTTAAATTGAGAACTTCCCCTACTTCCAATTTTGGAATTTTAGAGTTTTCTTCTTTTTCATCGTCAGTATAAGCTTTGTAAATAATTGTGTAACCTTCAAAATCAACTGTTCTGCCAGTAGCATGAAAGATATAATCTCCAGCTTTAACATCAACAGCAACACTATCAAAAATAGCTGGTGCCATTTGACTTGCTAAAAATCTTTCATATATCAACTTATAAAGCTTATAATTATCAGGACTTAAACTTGATTTCACACTTTCTGGCGTTCTTTCAATGCTAATTGGTCTTATGGCTTCGTGAGCATCTTGTGCATTTTTCTTGCTAACATAAATGTTAGGTTTTTCTGGTATGAAATCTTTACCATATTTATTTACTACAAAATTTCTTGCAGATGCCATTGCATCATCAGAAACCCTTGTAGAATCTGTTCTTATGTATGTGATTAAAGCAATCTTACCTTCCCCACTAATTTCAACGCCTTCATATAGATTTTGTGCACAAGCCGAAGTTTTTTTCAAATTCATTCCAAGTTTGTTTAAAGCGTCTTGTTGCATAGTGCTAGTTGTGAATGGTGGTAACGGATTAGATTTTGTTTTGCTTTTTTTAATGTTGTCTACCTTATAATCTAAACCATTTAAGTCTGCCAATATTTTATCTATTTCTTCTTTATTTTTGGGTTTTATTTTTTTATTATTATAATGAGATAAAGTTGCTTTAAAAGATTGTTTTAATTTTAAAAGTTCAGCTGTCAAAGTCCAATATTCTTCTGGTTTAAAATCTCTTATTTCTCTTTCTCTATCAACAACAAGCTTTAAAGCTATGCTTTGAACTCTTCCTGCACTAAGATTTGGTTTTATGGCTTTACAAATTATTGGCGACAACTTGTAACCAACTAATCTATCTAATATTCTTCTTGCTTGTTGAGCATCAACCATGTTTTGATCTATTACTTCTGGGTGATTAATAGCTTCATTAACCGCTTTTTTAGAAATTTCATTATATTTAATTCTGCATTTTTCATCAGGTTTCATGCCTAAGATATGTGCTATATGCCAAGAAATTGCTTCACCTTCTCTATCAGGGTCAGTTGCAAGATAAACTTTTTCCGCTTTAGAAGCTTTCTTTTTTAAGTCTGCAATTATGTCTTTTTTATCAGGCATTTCTTCATAATGTGGCTCAAAATTATTGTTGATATCAACAGCAAATCCTTTAGCTGGCAAATCTCTTATATGCCCTTTTGTTGCTAATACTTCATAATCTGAACCTAAATATTTTTTCAAAGTCTCTCTTTTACCAGGTCCTTCTATCACTACTAATTTCAAAATAAACTCCTTATTACTGCCCACAGAGAATATACTCATTTCCGGGCAACTTTTTTATTAAACCACTTATTTGTAATGTTGTCAAACAAATATTTAAAATTTTTATGTCTAGCCCTGTCTTAAACTGAATTTCATCTAAACTTAATTGTTCATCTTGAAGTGAATTAATTATAATTTGTTCGTTAAAGCTTAACTGTTTAGATTGTTTATTTACTTTTTTTTTGCTGATATTATAAGTTTGTAAAATATCTTCGTAATTTGTAACTAATGCAGATTGCATAGATTTTAAAAGTCTGTTAGTTCCTGCACTTTTAGCACTTGTTATATTACCTGGAATAGCAAAAACATCTCTGCCACATTCTAAAGCATATTCTTTTGTATGAAGTGCTCCACTTTTTTCACCTGCCTCAGTTATTAATATGCCACATGTTAACCCTGCGATTATTCTATTTCTTACTGGGAAATTATAAGCCGTTGGGTGAACACTAGGACGATATTCAGAAACTAACAATCCATTTTTAGAAATCAATGCAGCCAAATTTTCATTCATTGCTGGGTAAATATGATTAAAACCTCCACCTAAAACAGCTATAGTTTTACCTTTAACATCTAGTGCTGTTTCATGAGCAATTTTATCAACCCCCATAGCTAGACCACTTACGATTGTAAAACCATTTTCTGCTAAACCTTTTGCAAAATTTTGAGTTACTACTTTACCATAAGAACTAGGCATTCTTGTTCCAACAATAGCAAAACAATTTGAAGACAACAAACTTAAATCACCTTTACAAAATAGAATATATGGCGGAGATTCTAACTCCTTAAGTTTTTTTGGATATTCATTACTATACATTGTAACGCATTTAATGTCATCCTTTTCAAGAGCAGAGATATAAGAAGAAAGTAAATTTTTGTCATATTTTTCTTTTAATTTAGAAAAGTTTTCTTTCCCAACAACATTTTCTATTTCTTCAATTAAACCAATAGACAAAATATCACTTGGAGAATCATAAAAATTTAATACTTCTTCAATTTTTTTTGACGTCATAAAATCAAACATAGAAAACCAAATTATTGACTGTTCATTATTATTGTACACTGTTATCTCCTATACCCAATATTTTCTATCAAGAGACCTATATTGTATAGCCTCCGCAATATGTTGTGGTAGTATGCACAACTCACCATCTAAATCTGCTATTGTTCTTGCAACTTTTAAAATTCTATCAAAAGCTCTTGCACTTAAATTCAAATTTTCAAAAGCCGTTTCTAAAAGATTTTCGCTTTCTTTTTCAAGTTTACAAAACTTTTTTGTTTCAGCATGATTCATTTGTGCATTTGAAAAAATTGCTAAATTATCAAACCTTTCAAGTTGTAATTTTCTAGCCTTATTAACTCTTTTTTTTATTTCAAAAGAACTTTCTTCTTCACTCTTACAATTCAAGTCAGAAAAAGTTACATTATCAACTTCCACATGTAAATCTATTCTATCCATCAATGGACCAGAAAGCTTGCTTAAATATCTATGAATTTGCGCAGGCGTGCATCTACATTCTCCATTTTTAGAACCATAATGACCACATGGGCACGGATTCATGCTAGCTATTAGCATAAAATTTGCTGGATATGTAACACTAGCGTTTGCTCTAGATATTGTTATTTTACCATCTTCCAATGGTTGTCTTAATGTTTCTAAAGTTTGCCTAGAATATTCTGGCATTTCGTCTAAAAATAAAACTCCATTATGAGCTAAACTAATTTCACCTGGTTTGGCATTTTTTCCACCGCCTGTAATACTTATTTGAGATGCTGTATGATGTGGTGTTCTAAAAGGACGTTTTGTAATTATTCCTTTATTTATATCTAATTGACCTACTACACTATGAATTTTTGTTATTTCTAAAGCTTCTTCAAATGTTAAATCAGGAAGAATAGATGGAAAACATTTCGCAAGCATTGTTTTTCCACTACCAGGAGGTCCAATCATCAACACATTGTGTCCACCTGCAGCGGCAATTTCAAGTGCTCGTTTAGCACTTGCCTGACCTTTTACATTTGAAAAGTCATTTATACATCCATCGTCATCTTTTAATGCACTTTCAAAACTTGAGCATTTAATGGGTAGAATAACTTCATTTCCCATTAAAAAATCTACAACCTGCTTCAAATTTTTTACTGGATATATCTCCATATTAGAAATAAAGCCAGCTTCTTTGGAATTTTTTTCTGGTATAATTACTTTTTTATACCCCTTATTTCTAGCTGAAATTAAAATTGGCAAAACACCATTTACAGCTCTTACGCTACCACTTAAGCCAAGTTCCCCAATAAAAATAAAATTTTCTTTAATATTTACTTGTCCGCTAGCTGAAAGTAACGCAACAGCCATAGACAAATCAAAAAGAGTACCTTCTTTTTTTCTATCAGCAGGTGCTAGATTTATTGTTATTTTGCTAGTTGGATACTCAAACCCAGAATTTTTTATACCAGCTCTTATTCTTTCCTTGGCTTCCTTGATAGCCGTATCACCTAACCCTACAATGTCAAATGCTGGCAAACCATTAGCAATATTAGCTTCAACAAGAACTGGAAAGCCTTCAATTCCTAAAAGACCATAAGATAAAGTTTTTGCAAGCATAATTTTATACCCTTTAGGGCAATAGTATCATAAAAATTATTAAAAATGCAAATAAAATACACTTTTTAAAAAATTAATTACTATTAGCGTTATTTATTCCTGTGTAAATTAAGAAAAAAATTAAGATAATAACATAAACAATTAAAATTATTATTGATAGAATTTTAAATATATTTTTTACTTTATAATATTTTTCAGTTTTAGTTTTTAAAAACAAGATTAATGAAATTATTATGCAAATCAGTCCAATAATATAAGTTATTGTTGCAAAAATAATATTAAAGAACAATTCTACTGCTTTTTGCCAAGACGCTTGCGGTATTACAACAGAAATAAGCACATAAAAACAATATGCAAAACAAATAAATGCTAAAGAAAATAATATAATACCTATAATTAATTTGATATTAAATTTTTCTATTAAATTTTTATTTTCTTTTTCTTCAAGATTAGTTTCCATATTACCCCCAATACATAAAAAATAATCTTACACAACTTACAATGATTTTAAAAATTAATTTTATTTCTTTTCAATATCTAAATGTTTTGTTATTTAACAATAACACAAAAAAATTAAAACATCAAAATATTTTAAATATTTAAAACAAATAAAAAATATAGAATAAATATGATTTAAAGTATATTAAATACTAATTAGTATTAAAAAATATATTAAATATAAAAAATAACAAGCATAAAAAGCTTGTTATTTAATATAATTCTATTATTTATTTTCGTCAGATTTGATTTTTGCAGCCTTTCCTGTAAGTTCTCTTACATAATAAAGTTTTGCTCTACGTGGGCTACCTTTTCTAATCACATCAACATGGTCAATAAGTGGTGAATGTACTGGGAATGTTCTTTCAACTCCTACTCCGTAAGATATTCTTCTTACAGTGAATGTTTCACGAACGCTACCATTCTTTTTGGAAATAACAACGCCTTCATAACCTTGCAATCTTTCCTTGTCACCTTCTTTGATTTTATAGAAAACTTTTACTGTATCACCAACATTAATTTTTGGAGCTTTTTCATTTAAGTTTTCTTTTTCAATGATGTCAACAATATTCATACGACTTTTCCTCCTATTTATACATGGTGTTCATGCTACTTAGTAACAGCGGACCACCCGAAGTCCATAATAAGATAGCATATATTGCATTATTTTGCAAGCACTTTTTCAAATTTTCAAAAACAATTTTTGATATGTTCTATTTCATCATTTGAATAACACTCAATAACGTCAAAATTAACATAAAAATATTCTTTTTTAGCCTTCATCAAATAATATTCTGCAACTTTTCTTATTTTAAATTGCTTTTGAAAATTTACAGCTTCTTTAGCTGTACCGAATTTTTTTGAACTTCTAGATTTGACCTCGATAAATGAAATCCCATTGTCTTTTTCTGCTATTAAATCAATTTCTCCAATCTTAAGCCTATAATTTCTTTCTAAAATTTTGTATCCGTGTTTTTTTAAATAAGCTTCAGCAATAGCTTCACCAATACTCCCTAATGTTTTATTATTCATAATGTAATTTTTCCAAGTTTACCTTTCCTAAAATCGTCAATTAAACTTATCGACGCCCTGTCGTAATCAACTTCCCCGCCTTTTAGTAAAAATTTTCTTGAAGTTGCAATTTTTTCTAAAACTTCATAAGGCATTCCTGTTTCATCTATATTATATCTACTAGCAATAGCATTTGGGTAACTTTTTCTTATTTCTAAAATAAAATCACATGCAAGTTCATTTTTGTCTAAAATTTCATCACGAATACTACCTAAATATGCAAGCTTTTTAGCCACATTTTGATTTTCTAAATTAGGATACAATGTTCCTGGAGTATCTAAAATTTGAAACCCGTTTGCAACTGTTAACCATTGTTTTCCCCTAGTTACGCCTGCTTTATTGCCTACAAGAGCTTTTGTTCTGCCACATAAATTGTTTACCAAAGTGCTTTTACCAGAATTTGGCACACCAACAACCATTGCCCTAATGTAAGAATTTAATCCTTTTTCTTTAA
Source organism: uncultured Clostridia bacterium (assembly GCA_944345545.1). Lineage (GTDB taxonomy): Bacteria > Bacillota > Clostridia > Christensenellales > UBA1242 > Caccopulliclostridium. The sequence continues at coordinate 15,025 of CALVMK010000009.1, forward strand.
ACCTTGCAATTTTGTCTCCACACAATTTTTTTATTTCGTTAAAAATAATTTTTATTGCACCTGAAGCTGTAGCATTAAGCACAATTGTTGAAGAATTGTTATATTTTTTATATAAAACCCCATCTTTTACAAAATTATCAATTTTTTGTGAATCAGCAAGGTCATATTTGTTTAAAACAAACAAAATTGGTTTTTTTTCA
>CALVMK010000010.1 GCA_944345545.1 uncultured Clostridia bacterium
TAACATTTTTAACAGCTTCACTAAGTTTAACAGAAACCATTTTAGACACACCTTTTTCTTCCATAGTATCACCATAAAGGCTATCTGCAAGTTCCATTGTAGGTTTTCTATGAGTAATTACAATAAACTGTGTTTCTTTTGAGAAACGTTTTAAATATTGAGCAAATCTTTCTACATTTGCTTCATCTAAAGCCGCTTCTATTTCGTCTAGTAAACAAAATGGCATTGGTTTTAATTTTAAAATTGCAAACAAAATGGCTATTGCTGTTAAAGCTTTTTCTCCACCACTTAAAAGTGTTATGTTTTGGAGTTTTTTGCCAGGCGGTTCTGCAACAATATCAACACCAGCTTCTAATAAATTTTCACTTTCTGTCAACTCTAATTTTGCATTGCCACCACCAAAAAGTTCACGAAAAGTTACTTTGAAATTTTCATTTATTTTATTAAACTGTGTTTCAAATCTTGTTGCCATTTCAGTTGAAAGTTCAGAAATGATTTGATTTAAGTCTTCTTCTGCTTTGCTTAAATCTGCTTCTTGAACTGAAAGTTCTTCATATCTTTCTAGCAATGTTTTACTATCTTCAATAGCATTAACATTCACATAACCAAGTTTTTGTATTTCTTTTTTTATTCTACTTATTTCTGGCATGCCAATATTAATGTCAAAGTCTGGCCTTTTAAATTCAAGACAAGTTTGATATGTCAAAGAATATTCTTCAAATATTCTTTCTTGCATTTGCTCTAAATCTGCGTCTACCTTGCTTAAAAGCATTTCTTGATTATATTTTTTTTCACTTATTTTGCTTATTTCATCAAGCAAAATAGTTCTTTTGTCTTCAAAAACTTTTAACTCTGATTGCAAACTAATTTTTTTGTTCTCAATTTCTTCTTGTTCAGCTTTTATAGAACTTAATTTTTCCTTTGCTTCAACAGAAGTGTTAGCTTCTATTTGTGCTTTTATTAACGCTTCTGCTTCTTCAACAAGCTTTTTATTTTTTTCAAGCTCCGCTTTATTTTGATTTTCAGTTTGTTGAGTTTCAGCTATCTGTAAGCTTATTCTGTTTAAATCTGCTTCAAGAGAAGAAATTTCTGCTTCAACTGAGGCAAGTTTAACTCTAACAGAAGTTAAATCTGCATTTAATTTTTCTTTTTGCTCTTTTAAAGCATTTGCTTTATTTTTACTCTCTTGTTGTGTTTCGCTTGCTTTGCCTTTAAAGTTTGGGTCTATGCTTTTCCCTGAAAGTTCATGCTCCAAAATTGTAATTTGAGAACTTAAATTTTCTATTTCTTCTTCCAAAATCAATTTTTCATTGTTCAAAGAAGTTAAGGTTAAACCAAAAGCTTCTGTTTTTTCTTTTTCTTTAGCTTCTTCAACTTCAGTTGTAGATTTTTTAGTTTCAAGTTCTTCAACATCATTTTTTGTTTTCTCAAGTTCTTCAATCAATTTCTTAATATAGTCAGTCTTTTTAACTAAATCTTCTTTACATTTTTGAATTTCGTTAGCTAAAGTATTTATTTCCCTTTCTCTACTAATTAAATTTGCTGCTTCACTCTTTTTTGAACCACCAGTCATTGAACCTGTTGGATTAACAATATCGCCATCTAAAGTAACAATTTTAAATGAAAATCTTGTGTTTTTAGCAAGATTAACGGCAGTTTCAAGAGTGTCAACAACAACTGTAGCACCTAAAAGATTTTCTATAACATTTTGAATTTCAGTGCTATAATTAATGATTTCACTTGCTACTCCAAAAGAACCATTTGTTAAAATTGCCCTTCTATCTTCTGGACTAATTCTCCTTGGTTTCATTGAAGAAATTGGAAGAAATGTAGCTCTACCAAAACTGTTATCTTTTAAGAACTTAATTAAATCTTTTGCTCCATTTTCATCAAACGTTATGATGTTTTGTACGGCGTTTCCTAATGCAACTTCAATAGCTGTTTCAAATTTTTCAGGCACTTTAATTTGAGAGGCAAGAACACCAACCATTCTAGATTTTACTCCAGCATTTTTTTCTGCTTCTTTTAAAATCTTTTTAACTGCATAAGCATAACCCTCATATTCGGATTGCATTTCAGCAAGCAGTCTTCTTCTATTTTCATAAACTTGTATCCTTGCACTAAGGTTATGTTTTTCTTGTTCTTCGTCAGCTATTTCTGATATTAAACTGTTAACTCTAAACTTTTTATCTGCATAAGTTTTACTTACTTCTTGTTTTATTTTGCTTAATTTTTCATAAGCAATGTTGCTTTGATTATAGCTGTATTCTTGTTCTTTTCTCTTTTCTTCTAAAACTAAAAGTTTTTCTTTGCTTTGTGCTAAGTTTTCTTTTAATAAATCTCTTTGGGCTTCAAAACGAGATATATCACTTTTAATGTCAGAGAGTTTATCTAAAGCATTAATCATGTTTAACTGACTTTGTTCAGCTTCAGATTCTGTTTTTGTAAGTTCATCTACAATTTTTAAATATTCCTTAGAGATTTGGTCTTGAGTTAAATTTAAAGCTTTTAAGTTTTCATTAAGTTCATTTTGCCTATTTTCTTTAAATTCTTTTTCTGCACATAATTTTTTTAAATTGTTTTCAGAATTTAAAATTTCTATTTCAATTTTATCATTTTGTTCGTTAATATGGTTTATTCTTTCTCTTATTAATCTAGTTTCACCAGCTTGTTTTTCAATGTTTACAGTTAAAGACAAAACTTCTTCATGAAGTTCATTTATCTTTTTATCTAAATTTGCAACTTGTTCCATGTTATTAGAATATTTTGCATTTAAAGTTACGAGTTCTGTTTGTCGTAATGACAATTCTTCTAAAATAGCATTTAATTTGGTGTTTATTTGCTCCTTAGTGATACTTGCATGGTCAAACTGATAAAGATAAGCATTTACTTCTAAATCTTTTAAAGAACCCTTTAATTCTAGGAATTTTTTAGCAACTTCTGCCTGTTTTCTAAGTGGTCCAAGCTGTCTATCAATTTCACCTATAATATCACGTAATCTGGTTAAATTTTCTTTTGTTCTGTCTAGTTTTCTTTCAGCTTCAACTTTTCTAGATTTAAAACCTGCTATTCCCGCAGCTTCTTCAAATATTGCTCTTCTATTTTCAGGCTTTGAAGATATTATTTCTTCAACCTTTCCTTGCCCTATAATAGAATATCCATCTCTTCCTATACCTGAATCGTATAAGATATTAACTATGTCTTTTAATCTACAAGGATTTCTATTTAAAAGATATTCACTTTCGCCTGAACGATAAAGTTTTCTTGTTATAGCAAGTTCGTCGTAATCGAAATTAAAAAATCTATTTTGGTTATTAAAAGTTAGCGTAACCTCACAATAAGATAAACTTTTTCTTTTTTCTGTTCCGTTAAAAATGACATCTTGCATAGATGTTCCACGAAGCATTTTTGAACTTTGCTCTCCTAAAACCCAACGAATTGCATCTGAAACATTACTTTTCCCACAACCATTAGGCCCAACAATAGCTGTGACACCATCGTCGAATTTTATTTCCGTTTTATCTGCAAAAGACTTAAATCCTGCTATCTGTATCTGTTTAAAATACATTTTTCTCCCCTCTATTTTTTTGCCTTATTTAATTTTTTTAAAATACTTTCTGCCCCACTTTGTTCAGCCTCGTGCTTAGAAGAACCCATTCCCACACCAATTTGTTCTTTATTTAACAACACTCCTACATAAAAAATTGGTTGATGTGGTGTTCCTTTTTGTTCCAACAATTTGTACGTAATTTTATTTTTTTTATCAAGAGCTTGATAATATTCTTGAATTTGAGATTTATAATCTGTATCTTTTATAGTTTTGTAATTTGATAACTTTAAAGTGTCGATTATAAATTTTTTTGCCACATTAAAACCGCCGTCAAGATATATGCTAGCAACAATCGCTTCAAAAATGTCAGCTTTAACAGATTTTGTTAAACTAGATTTATAGCTCTTTCCCACTAAAACATAATCTTCTATTTTCAGTTCATCAAAAATTTTATAAAGATATTGTTCAGAAACAAAACTTGCTCTTAGTTTAGAAAGTTTACCCTCGCTTTCATCACACTTTCTAAATAGATATTCCCCAACAACAAAATCTAATATGCTATCTCCTAAAAACTCTAAACGTTCATAATTTTCTTTTGAATAAGAACTATGAGTTAAAGCTCTTAAGAGATATTTGGGGTTTTTAAATGTGTACCATTTAATACTAGAAATATCTTTCATACTTCCTCGCTAATTTCTAAATTTTTAAAAGTTTCTTCAAATTTAGAATTGATGTTTAATCTAGTGCAATCTATTGCAAGGTCAACAGCATAGCAAAGAGTTTCTCTTTTTGTATCACCATGAGATTTTATAATAAGTTTTTTTGCTCCTAAAAATGGAGAGCCACCATATTTTTTGTAATCCATAGTAGCTTTAACTTTTTTAAAAGCTTTTTTTAAGAAAAGTGCTCCAAACATTGAAACAGCACTAGACTTAATTGCTGTTTTTACTTCATTCATAGCAAGCTTAACAGCCCCTTCAATAGACTTAAGTGCAATATTTCCAGTAAATCCATCAGTAACTACAACATCTACATCACCTGAAACAATATCTCGTGCTTCAACATTTCCAACAAAGTTTATTGGTAAATTTTTCATAATTTTAAAAGCAGATTTTGTTAACTCATTTCCCTTGCTTTCTTCTACTCCGTTGCTTAAAAGTGCTACTCTTGGTTTTTCAACACCTTTAATCTCAGAAAAATATAATGACCCCATAACAGCAAAATGAGCAAGGTTTATAGGTTTACATTCTGCGTTGGCTCCACAATCTATCAATAAAACACTTGTTCCTTTTTTTGTTGGAAGAAATGGTGCAAGTGCTGGCCTTGAAACACCCTTTATTCTACCAATCTTTAAAAAACCACCTGCTAATATTGCTCCAGTATTTCCACACGATATTAATGCTTCAACAGTATTATCATTTTTTAGTATATTAAATGCTTCACCTAAAGAAGTTCCTTCTTTCTTTATAGCTGATGTTGGGGCTTCATCATAATCTATAACATAAGGTGCATCTACAACGTTTATTCTTTCATAACTTAAATGTTTATTTTTAAAATAATTATCAATTTTGTTTTTTTGTCCAGTTAAAATAATTTCCAAATCTTTATGTTTTTTTATTGATAAAACAGCACCCTCTATTATTTCATCTGGCGAATAATCTCCACCAAAAGCGTCAATAACTATTTTCATCTTTCCCCCTTGTAAGTAAATTTAATATTTAAAAATTTTATTTTTTAAATTGCTATTATTGTTAAATTATATCTAAGTGTTAAAAATTACCTTGTTATTATAACAAATTTTTTTTGTTTAAATCAAGTTTATTAAGGGCTATTTTGTCGAATTAAGATATTTTAACAAGTGCCCCATCCTTATAAGGTTCAACAATTTCAACTTGATACAAAGTGTTTAATTCAACGATATTTGCTTGAAGATAACATTTAATGAAATTTTCAGTATGTCCAACTATGAAATCGTCATGAATTGTTTCTGTTAACATTTGAAATTTTTTTCCTTTTAAGGAATTAATATATTTTTTCTTTAATTTTTTATTAATTTTTTCTAATTTTTTAACTCTTTTTTTAATAATTTCACTAGAAACTAATGAATATTTGCCATTTAACAATAATTTTTCAGCAACTGTCCCTGTTCGTAGAGAAAAAGGAAATATGTGCATGCTTGCAAATTTAGCTTTTTTTATAGTCTTACAAGTTTCATTAAATTCTTTTTTTGTTTCACCTAAAAAGCCCACAATTACATCAGTTGTTATTGCAGAATCTGGGAAAAATTTTCTTATCTTTCTTACAGATTTTAAATATTCTTTTGCAGTATATTTTCTATTCATTCTTTTTAAAACACTGCTACTGCCACTTTGCATTGAAAGGTGAAAATGCGGACAAAAATTTTTAAGAGCTTTTGCTTCTTTTAAAAAGTCATCACTAATTAATCCTTGTTCCAAACTACCAAGCCTTATTCTAACACCAAATTTATCAAGCTCTTTTAATAATGTTATAAGTCCACTTTTCCCATCAATTTTAAAATCAGATAAATTAATTCCTGTTAAAACAATTTCATTAACAAATGGTTTATTATCTGTTATCGCACCAGATACTAAACCTTCTACTTCGTTAAGTATGCTAACAATATCCCTGCTTCTACTGCGTCCTCTTAAATAAGGAATTATACAATAAGAACAAAAATTGTTGCACCCATCTTGAATTTTTACATATGCTCTAGTGTTAGAAGAAGTTGACAAACCAAAATCGTCATATGCAAGTGGTAATGGGTCAATTTCCGCTCCATCTATATCTAATTTTTCAATTAATTTCATTTTATTAGCTACACCAGAAACAAAGTTTACATTTTTAAGAGATGAAAATTGTGCGTCATCTTTTTCACTTGCACAACCACAAACTAAAACTTTTGCATTAGGGTTTAAAGCATAAAATTTAGAAACTGCTTGTCTAGATTTTCTTTCTGCTTCATTAGTAACAGCACAAGAATTTAAAATATAAATATCTGCTATTTCTAAGTCAGTGCAAACTTCATGTCCTAATTTTCTTAAACATTCCGCTAAAGCATCACTTTCATATTGATTTACTTTACAACCAAGTGTATGTATACAAATTTTCATAAGTTTTCCCATTCTTTTAATTATTTGTTAAATAGTTTATAATAGAAACAGAAAATAATGGTGCAGTTTCACAACGAAGAATTCTGTTACCAAGTGTAACAGCTTTAACCCCAGCATCTAACAATTTTTGTGCTTCATCATTAGAAAAGCCACCTTCTGCCCCAACGATAATTGCTACTTTGTTACAACCTACAACATCATCAAAATTTCCATTTTTTGAATTTTCATAAGCAAAATAACATTTTTGATATTCACTTATTTTGCTTAAAAGAGTTTTAAAATTAATACATTCTTCAATTTTTAAAGGTTTAGTTCTTCCACATTGCTTACAAGCTTCTATAGCTATTTTATTATATCTATCTTGCTTTTTTTCTTTTGGCTTCGCAATAGTGTAACTACTTTCAAAAGGTATTAAATTGCTTACACCAAGTTCTGATAATTTTTGAATTAAAAATTCAAACTTTTCTTTTTTAGGCAAACCCATAAAAACTGTTATACTAATCTTTGGATCGCCATCGCATTTTTTTACTTCTAAAACTTTAATCTCAGCAAAATCGTTTTCTATTTTTTCTATTCTTGAAATGTATTCATTTCCGTCTGCAGACAAGCACTTAATAATTTCTCCAACTTTACACCTTAACACTTTATTTAAGTGTTCAAATTCCTCACCTTCTATTTTTGCTGACGTAGAAATATTTTTTACATAAAATTTTTTCATAGGAATATTTTACAACAAAAATAGTTTACATGCAAGAAAAAGACTAATAAAAAAATCTCAAACCGAGATTTTCTTATATTAATCTTTACATACACAATTAATTTGTCTTTTTAATAGCATTTTTTTACAACCGCTCATAAACTCGTGTTTTACAGAAAAACTTTCATTGCTATTTTCTGCCATTAAACTACAAGCATATAAATATTTTTTATAGTTATCATTTATCTTTTCAAAAAAATTATCATTTAACATTTTTATTGAAGCTATGAATGGCACAAAAGATTTTGGTTTATACTTATAAACAATTTTTTCTGTGTTTTTAATAAAAACAGGGTAAAAATTATTGTTTTCATCTCCACATATTTCAATATCATCAAATGATTTAATAAGGTTTAAACTATCAATATTTTTTATTAATTTCATATCATTAACTCCAGCAATATTTTATTACAAATGCATTACCTTGTCAATATGCTTTCTTTATAAACAGCTTAATATTTTTTCTTTATAATTATTAGAATAATGGTCTATCTCATTTATAAATTCATCTTTTGAAATAATGTTTTCTTTAAATAAATCTAACTCCAAACAAGAATATAAGCCATAGCTATCTTCATAATTTTTTACAACATTTGAACATTCTAACAACGAATCAAAAGTTCCAGTATCAAGCCAATTACAACTTTCAGGCAATATACAAACTCTTGCTTTAGCATTTTTTACATATTTATTAATGATGTCAGTAAATTCATATTCTCCCCTTTCAGACATCTTTAAATTTGACAATTCATTAATTACATTATTTTCACATATGTAAAGTCCAGTTGATGCTAAATTTGATTTTGGAGATTTTGGTTTTTCTTCCACAGAGATAACATTATTATTATCATCGCTTTGTATAACACCAAATCTTTCCGGGTCAGAAACATTTTTTGCAAAAAGTGTTATCCCATTATTTTTAAACTTTGCCTCACAAAGATATTTTTTTAAGTCATTCATAACAAAAATATTATCACCAAACAATAAAGTGAAATCATCTTTGCCAACAAAATCTTTAACATAACTTAGTGCGTGGGCTGTTCCCAAAGCTTTTTCTTGAATAAACAATTTTATTTTAAATTTTTTATATCTTTTAACTAACAATTTTTTGTACACATTAAAATCGCTTTTATTGCATACAATTGCGACTTCACTTATTCCTAATTTTATCATTACAGACAAACCATAAAAAATCATAGGTTTATCATAAATTGGAACTAAAACTTTACCATAGCAGTCAGTAATAGGTCTTAACCTTTTTGCATTTCCCGCAGTTAAAATAACACCTTTCATTTTAAACACCTCTTAAACACATTATTATTTATACATATATTTATTTGTAAGTCAAATAAATAATATGTATAAAAAAACTTGAGTTAAACTCAAGTTTATTTTTCTGTTGAATTTGTTTTGCCAAAATATCTGTTTTTAAAAACTGCTTGTTCAGTTGTTATTGCATCTTGCAATTCTTTAATATTCTCAAATTTCCCTATCTCTACAGCTCTAATTCTTCCTTCATTTTGCTTTCCTTGCTTTGTATCTGCTTGCATAACTTTGATAGGAAAAACAGAATCGGCATAATTTGAAGATTGTGCAATTTCTAAAGCTTCTTTCATAAGCATTATTTTGCCATATTCTAAGCATTCTTCACTAGGGCTAGTAACAGAAGTTTTGTTGATTC
>CALVMK010000011.1 GCA_944345545.1 uncultured Clostridia bacterium
GGGGGACAAGCACAAGCTCGCTAACAGCATTAGAAGAACAAGACCGTCCAAGCACAGAAGCAGGAGCAAGTTATACATATAAAGGACATTCATACACACCAACAAGTGGAAGTGATGACACGCCAAACGGAGCAAGTTCGTTTGAAACAATGACAGCATGGACAGTAGGAACAGTAGAATTTACAGAAAGCGAAAAGGTAATACAATATAAATTAGATTTTACAAATTATTCAGTGTTTCCAATAACAGTTAGCATAACAGATAATTCATCAACATTCGAAGGAGTAACTCCAGAAGTTGTTGGTTCAACATTAGATATATCAAGCAAAGGGAAACAAACATACACTTTAACATTAACACTAGATAGCGTTGCTACTTCATTAGATTTTAATCTAGTATTAAATGTTGTAGCTGGAGTTAATTTAAATACTTCTGACGAATATACTGCACCAGAAATAAGTACAACAGGTGGTTATGACTCAGCAGGTGTTGAGTTTGCTGCTCCAGAATACGCAACAAAAGTTAATTATGAACTTGATACTGGAAGTTCTAATCAAATAGAATCTTTTAGTGCTAATTTGACAGATTTATATTTTGATGGCTACTCTTATTATTTAGATGACTCTAATTCAAGTTATGATAATTATTATTTTGACGATGGCTATACAGGGTCAGGTTCATACAAGATTAGAGTACAATTTGTTGATGCTAATGGAAATACATCTCCGTGGTCTGCATGGCAAACTTGCTCTTGGTGGTACGATAATTCTCCTATAATTTGTTTAACAGGTGATACATGGATAACAATGAGCGATGGTAAGAAAAAGCGTTTGAAAGATATTAAGAAGGGAGATAAGGTTCTAGCAGTTGATCCAGAAACAGGAAAACTTGTTGAAACGGAAGTAACTGATACAGATACTGATCAAATTAAAATTGCAGATAAATACACAATCTGGTATTTGGCAGATGGAACAAAGATAAAGACAGTAAATAGACATCGTTTCTATAATGAAAGAGAAAAGAAAATGATGTTTATGGAAGATTGGAAAATTGGTGATTGCTTCATAAAAGAAGATGGAACAAGAGTTCAATTAGTGAAGAAGAGAACAATAAATAAACAAGTAAGACACTTCACTTTATTTACAACTCATGAAAATTACTTTGCAAATGGAATGTTGAGTGGTAACTATGATACAAAGCCAATGAGTTCAGATACATTTCAATTTTAATATTTATTTATAGATAAAAATCTACGAGATAATCGTAGATTTTTATTGTTTTTTTGTTTTTATTTTTTTATTTATTATGTTATCATATTAGTTGATTTTTAAAACTATGAGGTAATTTATGTATGATATTATAATAGTAGGTGGGGGACCTGCAGGGTTGACTACTGCTATTTACGCTTTAAGAGCAAAAAAAACTGTTTTATTAATTGAACGATATACTCCTGGTGGACAAGTTGCACAAACTGGGAAAATAGAGAATTATCCAGGCTTTAAAAGCATTGATGGTATTGAACTTTCTTCTATAATTTTTGACCAAGCAAGTAGTTTGGGGCTTGAAACTGTTTATTCCGACGTGCTTGAATATGATATTTTAGGTAAAGTTAAAAAAGTTAAAACTTATGATGCTATTTATGAAGCAAAAGCTATTGTTTTAGCTTTAGGGGCTGTTGCAAAAGAATTAAATGTTGAAAATGAAAAAAAGTTTGTAGGAAAAGGAATTAGTTATTGTGCAACTTGCGATGGCAATTTTTTTAAAAATAAAAAAGTTGCTGTGGTAGGTGGTGGCAATACTAGCCTTGAAGACTGTTTGTATTTAGTGGATATTGTGGATAAAATTTATCTAATTCATAGAAGAGATGAATTTAGGGGAGACAAACATAGTTTAAATAAATTATTTGAATATGAAAAATTAGGTAAAATTGAGTTTGTTTTAAATTCAACTGTAACAAAACTTTTAGGTGTGAATTATTTAACTGGAGTAGAAGTTGAAAACAAATTAACGAAAGATGTAAGGCAAATAGATATTGATGGTTTATTTATTGCAATAGGAAGAAGACCAGATACAAATCTTGTTCAAAACGTTATTTCATTAGATGAAAATGGTTACATTATTACAGATGAAAATATGTGCACTAATATTCATGGCGTTTATGCTGTTGGTGATGTAAGAAAAAAAAGGCTTAGACAAATTGTTACAGCTTGCAGTGATGGGGCAATAGCCAGTGTGGATATTATTGAATATATATCAAAAAATTTTTAAAATTAAATAGATAAATGCAAATTTTAATTCATGTGGATAAAGTTTTATTATATTATAATTAATTTTATTGATATTTGTAGTAAAGATTGATTTCAAACTTGACTTTTATGTTTTTTGATTATATTATAAATTTTAGGAGAAATGATTATGTGGGCAAATGAAATTGCTGAAAGAATTATAAAAGAAAGACCAAATGAAGATGTTTATACTATAGCCTCAGGGGTTAGCCCTTCTGGTTTTGTTCATATTGGAAATTTTAGGGAAATTGTAACACCTTTTTTTGTTGCTAAAGCATTAAAAAATTTAGGAAAAAATGTTAGATTTATTTTATCTTTAGATGAATTTGATAGATTTAGAAAAGTTCCTGGAAATATTCCAAGTGATTATGCAAAGTATATAGGAATGCCTTATGTTGATATTCCTAGTCCTTTTTCTCAAAATGAAAATTATGCACAATTTTTTGAAAAGCGATTTATTGGAGAATTAAAACAAGTAGGCATTGAACCAGAAATAATTTATCAAGCTAAGGAATATAGAAGTGGTAGGTATGCTGAAAAAATAAAGCTTGCAATGGACAAGCGTTTTGAAATCTTTGATATTATTGATAGTTTTAGAACACAAGATGCTGAAGAAGGGGAGAAAGAAAAATATTATCCTATAAGTATATATTGTGAAAATTGTAAAAAAGAAACCAAAGATATTTTAAGTTATGATAGCATTTCTGGAGATGTTGAATATAAGTGTGCATGTGGGCATATTGGCAAAATTAATGTTTATACTGCAAAAAACATAAAACTTCAATGGAAAGTTGACTGGCCAATGAGATGGCAAATGGAAAACGTAATCTTTGAATCTGGTGGAATGGACCATAGCACAACTAACGGAAGTCATGATGTGGCAGAAAGAATTTCTAAGGAAATATTTGGTTTTAATCCGCCAATTTATGAGCCTTATAATTTTATTGGAATTAAGGGCGGTGGTGCTAAGATGAGTTCTTCAACAGGAAACGTTTTAACGCTTTCAGATTTATTAAAAGTGTATGATAAACACCAAATTCTTTGGTTTTATGCTAAGTATAAACCTATGCAAAATTTTAACTTGGCTCTTGACAATGATGTTATTAGATATTATAGCGAATTTGATAGATTTGTTAAAATGCTGTTTGAAGGAAAAATTGATGATGGAAATAAAGAAATTTTATCTTTTACAGATGTTAAAGAAGATTATTTAAAATATCCAAACTTCAGCTATTTGGCTACATTTCTTCCAATCGTCAATTTCAACTTAGATTTTTTAGCAACATTAATGAAAAAAGAAAATGCTGACCCATCTTCAACTTATTATAAAGAGCGCTTAAATAGAGCAATGTATTGGGTGGAAAATTATGGAAAAGAATATCAAGTGAATTTGCTTGAAGAAAAAAATTACGACTATTACAACGCTTTATCAGACGAAGAAAAAAGTTGGTTGACTAAAACACTGCAATTATTAGACCGTGAATATAAAACAAGTGATGAACTTCAAACGGAACTTTATGAAGTTATAAAATACTTAAATTTAGAACCACAAGAATTGAAAAAAATGCAAAAACATTATTTTGAAATTTTATATAATTTACTTCTCGGTAAAAATCAAGGTCCAAAGCTTGGGATATTCTTGCTTGCTGTTCCAAATGAAAAGTTAAAAGCTCTTTTGCAATTTTAAACAAAATATAAATTAGGATAGCTAAAACATTATGAGTAGCTATCCTTTTTTAACAATTTGAACTATAATCCGTTGAAAAAATTTATGTTAATTGCTATAATATGCGTGAGGCAGATTTGAGTATTAAAAATTGTTTTAATTTATTTTTTCATGACAAAGATTATAGAACTTCCAAAATTACCATGTTTACAATGTATTATAATTACATTTGGGCAGGGATAAAAATTATTTTTGGAATTTTTTTTAGTACATTTTATTTTTGTCTTAGTGGTATTTATACCATATTAATTGCTTCAACTAAAAGCGTATTTCATAACAATTATAATCAAGTAGATAAAAATACTAGCTTAAAAAAATTTTTAAAAATGGCAATTTTAATTTTAGTTGCTAGTGTTATATTTATACTTTATATGTGTAGATTATTTTTTATAGAATATAGTTATTCTTATAATAAAATAATTGGAATAGCAGTGGCTGCTTTTAGTTTTACTGAACTTGGAATTTCTATTGGTGGACTCATTAGAGCAACTAAAAAAAATAATTTTCTTATGATGGCAATTAAGTGTTGTAATTTAAGTTCGGCATTTATTGCTATAGTTTTAACTCAAATTTCTTTACTATCTATAAAACCAGAATTAAATGTTAATTTTTACAATGCTTTATCTGGAGTTATTTTTGGCATGCTTTCAGCTTTAATTGGCATTTTTATGATATTTTATTATAAAAAACAACTTAAATTGATAGAACAATAAAAATAAAAGTAACAAACATTATTAAAACTATTAGAAATTAAAAAAAAGTATAAAAAAATTATGACTTTTTGTAATTTTATGTTACAATTTGGTGAAAATTAATATAGAGGTTTTAATTTGGAACATTTAATTGTATTGCTTTTGTCAGGTTTAATTTTTTTAACTCTGTTTTTGCTAGTTAGAAAATTTCCGCAAAAACAAGATTTAATATATAAAATTTTTGTTATAATTCTTATGGCAATGTTTGCTGTACGTATTGTTTTTGCTGATGCTTTTGATAATATTATTGCTCTTGAAACGCCTTTATCTTCAAAATCAATGACGGCGTTTTTAGCAATTTTAAGATGGTTTACTTTTACTGCAATAATGATAGTTTGTTTATCTCCATTTGTTAAAATTAAAAGTTACAAATACATAATTGGTTTTATAACTTTGTTTTTATGGTTATTAAATTTGATTTTCTTTAAACAAAACGTTACTGCTTTTGTAGGTGTTCAAAATGTTCCATTTTTCAATTATAGAAATATATTGTTTATGATAGAGATGGGCCTTTTAGGTGGAATAAGTGCTTTTGTTCTTTATGACTTAATTATTAAAAAACAATTACCAACAAAAAAACAAACGGGTTTTATGTTTTTAATTTATGGGGCTGTTACAGTAAGTTGTTTTCCTCTTTCTACATTTCAAGTGTTGTTTGGAGTTTTTGGAAGTGCATTAGAAGATTTTAATTTAGCTCATAGATTATTTTTATATGCAACTTTTATAGTAATAGCTTTATTATTTATAATATTTAGGAAAAAAGATGAAGATGCTAAAAGGGGAATGCTTCTTACTTTAAGCACAAGTGCTTTGTTATTATTTTGTTATGCTTGGAATGTGCTTACTTTCACATTTGCTGATTTGCCGCTTCACCTTTGCAACACTGCAATATTTTTAATTTTTATTGCTTTTGCCTTTAAACTAAAAAGTGTTTATTATTTTACATATTTTGTAAATGTTATTGGAACGCTTTTTGCAATGTTTATGCCTAATACTACTTCGCCACTATTGTCTTATTCAGGCATACACTTTTGGTTTTGTCATGCTTACGTTTTAATTTTGCCAGTTTTGGCTATGATGTTAGGACTCTATGAAAGACCGAACTTTAAATATATGAGAGGTGCAATCTATATTTTTAGTGCTTATTTTGTGGCGATGGTTATTGCTAACGCATGGATTAACACTTTTACTCATGTTGATTATTTCTTCCTTTATGGCGATGCTATTTCTGGATATCTTCCTTTTTTAGAAACTATTAGAATTAATTTTCAATGGCTTATAAATGTCGGTGGAGTTATTTGTAGAGTTTATTGGCTATATGATATTTTAATTTATGTGGGCTATATTGGATTAATGTTTGTTATTTGGGGTGTTTATAAACTTTATTACAATGTGGAAGACCATTATAAAGAATTATATAAACTTAGAAAAATTGATAAACTTCAAATTGCGAAGCTTAAAAATCAAGTTGGTGATATAACAAAACCTATAAATCCTGAGGGGGTAGATATGATTAAAATAACAAACTTTTCAAAAACATATGGACTAAACAAACATAAATCAGTGGATAATTTTAGTCTTGAAGTTCATGAAGGTGAAGTTTTTGGCTTTTTGGGGCACAATGGTGCAGGTAAGTCTACTTTAATAAAAAGTATGGTTGGAATTCAAAGCATTACAGAGGGAAGCATTGAAATATGTGGGTATGATATTGAAAAACAACCTTTGCAAGCTAAGTTGCAAATTGGATATGTTTCCGATAATCATGCGGTTTATGAAAATTTGACTGGTAGAGAATACATAAATTATGTAGCTGATTTATATATGGTAAGCAAAGAAGATAGGGAAGAAAGGCTTAATAAATATGCAAAAATGTTTGAACTTGAAAATGCCATTGATAATTTAATAAAAAGTTATAGTCATGGAATGAAACAAAAAATAGTTGTTATTTCTGCTTTAATACATAACCCTAAAGTTTGGATTTTAGATGAACCGCTTACAGGCTTAGATCCTAGCAGTGCTTATCAAATTAAGGAGTGCATGCGTGAACATGCAAGTAAAGGGAACATAGTTTTCTTTTCAAGCCACGTAATAGAGGTTGTAGAAAAAATTTGTGATAGAATTGCAATTATTCAACATGGTAAGCTTAAAGGAGTTTTTGATGTAAAAAAGCTTGTTGATAATGGTGTTAGTTTGGAAGACTTATATTTAAGCTTTGTTGAAAATCAAAAAGATAAAGATGAAAAAGAGCTTCAAAAAGTTCAAAAGCTTGCATTAAAAATTTCAAATAAATAAGAGGGCTTAAATGGTTGAAAGAATAAAAATTTTAACTTCAATGCAATTAAAAAATAGAAAAAACAGGAAGGCAAAAACAAAAACTAGCACTTCTATTTCTATTATAATTCAAATTGGAGTTTGTTTTCTTGTTACTTTAGCATTATATTTTATTTTAAATTATGTTAAAACTTTAGGAATACTTCCTATAGATAACAATTTCTTTTTGTTTTTACTTTTTTTAACTCAGTTAGTTAGTGTTATTACTTGTATTTTTGGACTAACAAATTTTCTTTACATGGGAAAAGATAATTCCGTTATATTTAGTTTACCTGCTAGACCATCAGAAATATTTATTAGTAAGTTATGTGTTTTTTATTTAACAGAATTTAAAAAGAATTTATTTTTTCTAGTTCCGTTTTTTATTGCTTTTGGAATTGTTTTAAGTTATGGGGTTGTTTTTTATGTATTTTTAATTTTCTTAACTTTTTTGCTTCCTATAATACCCGTTTTTATTGGTGCAATTATTTCACTTCCACTAATGTATTTTAAAAAATTATTGAAAAAATTTCCTATTCTTAAAATTATATTCACAGTTATAATTGCAGGTCTTGTTATTTGGCTTTTGGTGTATATCACTTCAATTATTCCTCGTCCATTAAGAATTGTAGCAATTTATGATAAATTCTTTGAGTTTTTAAAGAATTTTATAATTTCTGTAAATCAATATTCTCTTATTTACCAAGTTATAGCTAACATGATGCTTAATATTGATGTTTGGATAAACTTATTGATTTTTATTGCTACACTTGTTGTTTTAGCAGGACTTACTGTTGCCATTGCTTTTCTATATTTTAAAATTGCAAGTCAAAACTTTGAACACGCATTTAAACCAAGAAAAAAACAAGACAACAAACCTAGTAAAAACACATTCTTTGCTTTTATTAAAAAAGAGATAACTTTAAATATAAGAAACACTGAAACATTTATATCCCATTTATTATACATTGTGAGTTTACCCGTTCTACTTTTTGTGATAAATGAAGTTATATCTGCAATAGATGTAAACCTTAATGGTATATCAATAGCTTTTGCTGTTAATTTATTAATAGGTTTAATGTTTTTAACTGCTACTAACACAATTAGTGCTTCTGCTATTACAAGCGAAGGTTCTGAATTTGGTTTAATAAAAACTGCTCCTAGTGATACAAGTAAAATATGTTATGCAAAATTTTCTGTTAATTTTGTCCTTTCTTTATTAGGTATTGTTTCAAGCATAATTGTTTTAGCATTTACCTCAAAATTTAATGCTATTAGCATAATAATAATGTTTATAACATTTTTGTTTGCAAATACAGCGCATATGTTTTGGTCGTTACAAATTGACCTTTTAAATCCTAGATTGGCTGAATTTGCAAGCTCAGGTAATTTAAGGGATAATAAAAACATTGGCACTTGTATTCTCATAGGTTTAGTTATATCAATTATCGTTGCAGGTATTGGATATTTTTGCTTTCAAGGAATGAATATTATAAATATGCTAAAACTACCATTAATTGCTGGACTATTTTTTGCACTTAGGATATACTTATTCCAGATGAACTTAAAAGTCTATTTAGATAAAATTCAAATGTAAAAAGGATAAAAAATGACTAAAAAGTACATACCAATTATTGCAGGCATTGTTGCGGTGATAGCTATTATAGTTATTGCTATTATAGGTTCAAATCCAGATATTAGAAATAAAAATGTTTACGTAAATTCTATTTCTATTACTACACAACACGATGATACTTTTGAAAGTAATGGAGAAATAATAAAGCGTTTTTTCATGACAGATGAAAACACTGAAATTGTTGAAGGCAAATCTACTTTTAAACTTGATTACACAGTAACACCAGAAAATGCTACTAACAAAACGGTAACTTTTACATCTTCTGATAATACTATTGCTACAGTTGATAGCAATGGACTTGTAACCTTTGAAAGAAAGGATGCAGTTTTTATTACACTGACATCTAACGACGGAACTCAAAAAACAGCAAAAGCTCAATTAGTTTGGGTAGCAACTGTTTATGCGGGTTTTGAAGTAAAATTAAATCAAGATGATAACTTAGAATTTAATACTTTAGGTGATACAAAATTTTTCGAAGTTGAAAATGATACCTTGTATTTATATAAAGGCATGAAATACGTTTTAAGTAGTGATGCAGAAGTTGACATTTCTCAAACAGACATTGCTGAATTTGAAGATGGTGTTTTAAAAACAAATAGCATGGGGGAATTAACTTTAACATTTAAGTTTGGAGAAATAACAAAGACACAAAAAATTGAAATTGTTGAATACATTAATGTTTTTCAAGTTGGAACATCTTATTCTCAATATCAACAAACAGTAAATAGTTTAAACGATGAAACTGTTAGCTTAAATTATTTAGATAAAACTATTAAGCCTTATGAAGTGGGAGCTAACAATTCTTACTATTTTGATATAACAATCCATAACAACGACAATGAACCAGTTAGCCTTAAAGATGCACATTTAGTTTATCAAGTTTATGAAATAAATGATGAGGAACAAAAAAGTAAAATTGAAGATAGTTCTACTGTTTTCAGTATTAATGAAAACGGAACATTATCTTTTAAAACGGCTTCAATAGGAAAAACTTATGAAGTTCAAGTTCTTCCTAAATATAACTTTACTAATAAACAAGCATTAACTTTTAAATTTGTTGTAGTTGAAGGATATAACATATTTAGCCATGAAGAATTAAAAACATATTTTTCTGATTTGACTGTTAACAACATTATATTACATTCAAATATAATAGTGAAAGCTGATAAAAATCAATTAGATCCAAGTGGACGTTTGTTTAATTATTCAGATTTGACAATGAATAACGGGGTTACAGGGGATATTTACACAAGATTATATACTGAAAATGATTTAACAACATATAAAGATAACTTGGATATTTCAATTTATGGTAATTATTTTAAAATAGATGCAAGCAATGTTCCTTATTTAACAATTGATTCAAATTATAGTTCACATCCAAATTTAAGCTGGACTGAAGATAGTGGTTATCCATGTGCAAGTGTGCAAACAGCCATTTTTAAAGTTCAAGAAATAACTCCTGATGCATATAACACTGGTGTAGCAAAAACTGACATAATAAATTTTAATATTGATAGTTTAAAACTAGAAGGCAATACATCAACAGGTATCATATATGAAACAGATGATTTAGGAAAACCTATAATACCAGATGATGAAGCTCAAGTTATAGCTAATCAAGGGTCTTCATCAGCTGCATTTATGGGAAGAGGGGCTGTTAAAGTAAACACTAATAATGTTGTTATCTTAAAAGCTTTTGACGGAATTTATGTAACTGGAAGTTTTGGTGGAATAAGTACTAATTATACATTGATTAATGATTCTTGGGCAAATGCAATTTTTGGTTGGAGAACTACAAGTTTTGATTTAAGAAATTCAACATTTAGTAAAGCTGGTGGAGCTGCAATTTGTATTACTGATGCAACTATCACTGATGCGTATAGTGAAGAATGGATGGACGCAACAGTAACTTTTGGACCAAATGTTGTAGTTGATAATTATGTGTCAGGAACTGAAGGATATTTTATAGTTAACAATTTGTCAACAATTGTTCCACAATTAAAAGGTCAACTTAATCCACAAATAGAACAAATTGGTAAAACTTTATTAAAAGATGAAACAATCGAAGGAAAAGACTACACAGTTTTCAATTTTGTATTTCAATTTGGTAAAGAAGGAAATAACTACGAAATTAAAGATTATAATATAAATAATGTTGGAGCTAATGACGGCTGGAGAACTTATGTTT
>CALVMK010000012.1 GCA_944345545.1 uncultured Clostridia bacterium
GGTTTTATGGTGCTCCCAGAAGGATTCGAACCCTCGATAATCGATCCGAAGTCGATTGTGATATCCATTTCACCATGGGAGCAAAATGATAATTTTTTTATGGGGATTATCGAACCCCTTGAAATGCTATCCGAAGGGGCGACCTAAAATTGTTGTGAATTCGACTTTTCATATCATATTTTATCATAGAATATCATATCAAAAATCTTTTATTCACTTTATTTATCAGCATTTTAGCCTCTTCATCTTATCAAACAATATTATACAATACAAACACGATAAAATACAACACAAAACATCCCATTTGCAAAAATCTTGCATTTTTCTTGCAAAAATTTGTAATAAATTAAAAATAGTTGTAAATTAAAAAAATAATTGTTATAATTGACATAAGTTAAACGATTTCCCGAGGGAATCGTATTTATACTAATAATATGACGGTGTAATATGAGAAAAAAATTTATTGATAACATATATATGAAGGAAGTTCTTGATAAAAAATGGTATATCGAAAAAGATAACAAGTTTAATGGATATATTGCTTTAAAATATATTAAAGAAATTTCTAAACCATTAAAAGCATTTAGTAATGGGAAACAATATATAGGATTAGATAAAGGTTATTCTATACTAGAATATGTCCCATTAGATAGAAAATATAATTGTAGAATCTTCTTCGATAGATTAAATAGACCTTTATGTTTTTATTTTGACATAAATAATGGCTCTGGAATTGAAAATAATATACCTTGGTATGATGATCTATATTTAGATGTAACTATGGAATGTCCTGTTATTACTGAAATTGGCTACTATATCCACCTTGATGATGAGATTGAATTAAAAATGGCAAAGAAAGAAGAGATAATAGATGAAAAAACTTATAATGAAGCTTATAAAACTGCAATAGATCTAATGCATGAACTTAGGGAACAGAAAAATGATATTGTCAACAGATGCCAATTTGATTTATATAGAATAAAAAATTTATTACATTTAAATTAACAAATTAAAAATTTTTATATCTCCATAATATATTTGTAAACTAAAATAATAAATATTCTTAAATTAAACTTAAATATAAAATGTTTTAGAAATTTTTAAAATTAGCTAATCATTTTATTTTCTATCAGTTGTATTTTCTTTTTGCAATAAAATTAGTGTATTAAATAAAATATTGAACCACCAGACTATCTGGTGGGTTTTTGTTAATACAAAAAAATCAACGACATATAAAATCGTCGAATCCCTTTATTTATGAGGGTTTTATGGTGCTCCACGAGGGATTCTAACCCCCAACCCTTGGTTCCGAAGACCAATGCTCTATACAGTTGAGCTAGTGGAGCAAAAACGATATTTTTTTATGGGGATTATCGAACCCCTCGAAATGCGATCCGAAGACCAATGCTCTATCCAATTGAGCTAGCGGAGCAAATTGATATATCTAGTAATCGAATAATAAAACACGTTTACAAAATTTTATATGTGAGCGATGTAGATTTATTAGATTTATGGAGATTATCGAACTACGTGCAGTGCGATTAGAAGACCAACGCTATATCCATTGAGCTAAAGTAGTAAAAGTTATATGATTTTTTTAATTATTAATCATACATTTAGTGAGTTTACATTTTTTTTTAAAAAATATCAACTGTTTAATATCTTATTCCTAGAATTTTTATGTATGCAATTTCATTGTAATTATAAGTTTTTAATGGTCGATTTAATTCATCGCTTGAATGTGAACTTATAAAAATCTCATTATCTATTATTTTTGTTATTATTAAACTATGATTGTATACATTTTGTTGTTTTAATTGAATTATATCTCCTAATTCTAATTCTTCTTTTTTTACCAAAGTTCCAAATGGGCCTATAGATTTATTTTTTAAAATAAAGTCTTGAAAAAATTTTACTCCTGTCCAACTTGGTGAACGCATGTATGAATTAATGTAATACCATCCATTATATTCGTCATAATTCATAATTTTAGAACCGGCATATAAGCATTGTGATACGAAATTTGTACAATCTCCACCAATACCTGCAAAATGATAATATGCTGAATTAGGAGTTAAAGCATATGTTTTTGCATAATCTACAGCAGATTTTCTATCATATTCTTTTATCATTTTTAATCCTTTTAAGTGTTAAATTTAAACTTGTTTTTATATTTTTCATATAAGGTTATATGAAGTATTGTGATATTTTGAGAAAAATTAAACTGTTAAAGAAAAATTGTTTTAGTTTTAGTTTAGGAAAAAGTTTGCTTGGAGAAGATATTTGTTGTTTTCATTTGGGAAGTTTCAAGGGAAAACAAATTTTGGTAGAAGGTGGAATTCATGCAAGAGAATACATTTCAACGCTTTTTTTATTAAAAGAAATTGATTTTTTATCAAACAAAAATTTAGACGGCGGTATGTATATTGTTCCAATGATGAATCCTGATGGTGTTAGGCTGGTTTTAGATGGTGCTAATTTTATCAAAGATGAAAATTTAAAGAAATTTTTGATTATGGTTAATGGTAAAGAAGATTTTTCGCTTTGGAAGGCGAATGCTAATGCCGTAGACCTAAATGTAAACTATGATGTTTTTTGGGGGCAAGGCTCTCAAAATTTAAAAAAATTAAGCAGTGCAAATTTCATAGGTTATTATCCTAACTCTGAAATTGAAAATATTAATTTTATAAATTTTGCAAAAAAAATAAAATTTAATGGAAGTCTGTCTTTTCACTCTAAGGGCGAAGTTATATACTATGGTTTTAAAATGAATGGTGAAAGGCTGAAAAAAGAAAAATTTATAGTAAATCAATTAACAAAATTAAATGGATATACAGCTGTAAAAACAAAAAAATCAACTGGTGGATTAAGTGATTATTTAAGTTATTTCTACCATGTTCCAGCATTTACTATTGAACTAGGAAGCGATTTTTGTGTACATCCAATAAATGAAATTTTTTTATCTCAAATTTTTGACAAAAATAAGGAAGTTTTAACAACTTTTTTAAATTTAGTTTAAAAATTTGCCAAATTTTTATTTTGTGGGGTATATTAACTTTAAATGATTATTAAAAATAGAAGTTTGTCATTTATAGTGGATAGTTTGCTAGTGATTGCTGGCGGTTTTTTAATGGCATTTGCTTTCAATATCTTTCTATATCCAATGGATTTATTGCCAAGTGGATTTTCTGGAATTGCAACACTTATTAGTGTTATTTTTCAAAAATATTTAAACTTTAATATTTCAATGGCAACGGTTTATATTATTTTAAATGTATTTTTATATATTTTTGCTTGGAAAACAATGGGAAAACGTTTTGCATTGTTGTCTTTAATTGGAATTATTACATATACTATTTTTCTTCAATTTGTCAAATTTGATTTTGGTAATATTGCTAATGATGTTATTCTTTGTTGTTTATATGGTGGAATTATTACTGGCATTGGGGCTGGTTTGATGATTAGGGGAAGAGGCTCTTCAGGTGGAAGTGAGTTGCTTGCTTGCATAGTAAATAAAAAATTGCCTAGTGTGTCTGTTGGTACAGTATTGATTTTTATAAATGCTATAATTATTTTTGTTTCTATTTTTGTTTATGGAATAACTTCTGCATTATATTCTTTAATAG
Organism: uncultured Clostridia bacterium; assembly: GCA_944345545.1. Classification (GTDB taxonomy): domain Bacteria; phylum Bacillota; class Clostridia; order Christensenellales; family UBA1242; genus Caccopulliclostridium. The sequence goes on from CALVMK010000012.1 coordinate 3,627, forward strand.
CAATTTATTTAACAGGTAAAGTTGCAGATATAGTTGTTGCTGGAGTCCAAAGTGTTCGTGCATATTATATAATTTCTTCTAAAAACGAAGAAATTGCTAATAAAATTTTGTCTGAAGTGGCAAGAGGGGTAACAGGAATTAATGTTAGTGGAATGTATACGAAAGTTTCACAAACTATGCTTTTAGTTCTTGTTAATAGGTCACAAGTTTCACATCTTAAATATATTGTAGCAGACACTGATTCAGAGGCTTTTATGTTTTCTTGTCCAATAAGTGAGGCTATGGGTAAAGGTTTTGTGCCATTAAAAAAGGGAAGAGCGTTTCTTTATAAACGTTATCATAAAAGAATTAGAAAAAGGTATAAAAGATATGTTGCTAAAAGCCCTTTAAGATTTAAAAGTGTTGATAAAAAAACTGGTTGATTCGTGTGGGTAGGTTTGATTTTATATGCTTGGAAGTAAAATTTGAACGCAGTTCAAATTTTAAGGGCTTTGAAAAAGCCCTAGCACACGAAGTGTGCACTTCCAAGCGTAATTAAAGGAGTAGAATGAAATATACAGAATTAATTAAAGCTGCAAATGAAGCAAGAGAGCATAGTTACAGCCCATATTCCAATTTTAAAGTTGGAGCTGCAGTTTTAGGAAAAAACGGAAAAATTTATGCTGGAGCAAATATAGAAAATTCTTCTTATGGTGCAAGTTTGTGTGCGGAGCGTTTAGCAGTAAGTAAAGCAATTTTTGACGGGGAAAGAGCTTTTGTAGCTATTTCTATATCATGTAGTAATCCTGAAATCGTTTGTTATCCTTGTGGAATATGCAGGCAATATTTAAGTGAATTTGGGGATATGGATATTGTTTTATTAAAAAATGGAAAATATGAAAAGGTTATAAAACTGTCTAAGTTGTTGCCAAATAATTTTGGGCCTAAAGATTTAAAAAAATAAATTGCCAAAAGGCAATTTTTTTATTTTTATGTTTTTATATTTTTTAATAATGTGATAATATTAAACTATGGAATTAAATAAACAAAATGAAATTAAAGAAGAAAAACCACTTTTAAATGAAGATGGGGAATTAACGGAAAAAGGCTATTCTAAAAAAATGCTTTTAAAGTATGATAGAAAATCAATTAAAGCCAATAAATTAAGAATTAAAGAATGGGATTATTATTTAATATATAATGACAAATTTGGATTAGCTTTAACTGTGGCTGATAATTCTTATATGGGGTTATATTCTGCTACTTTTTTTGATTTTGCTGGTAAAAAAGAAATAACAAAAACTAATATGAAATTCATGACTCTTGGGAAAACGAATATGCCATCTACAACAAAAAATGGTGATGTAGAAGTTAAGAATAAAAAATATAGTTATTTTTTTGAAAATGCTCAAGGTAAAAGAGAAATTAATGTTTACATAAAAAATTTTTATAAAGGTGAATCTTTAATTGCAAATATTAAATTGACAAATGAGCCAGAAGAAAGTATGGTTATAGCCACGCCGTTTTGGGAAAAAAAGAAAGCTTTTTATTATAATCAAAAAATAATAGGTTTTAAAGCAAACGGAATAATAAAAATAGGCACGCAAAAATTTGAATTGGCTGAAAATAGTTTTGGATTATTAGATTGGGGAAGGGGCGTTTGGCCACATAAAAGCACTTGGTATTGGGGCGCAGGAATAAGAGAAATTGGCGGTAAAAAGTTTGGTTTTAATATAGGATATGGTTTTGGGGATACAACAAATGCAACTGAAAATATGCTATTTTATGAAGATAAAGCTCATAAATTAAATGAAGTTAAATTTAACATACCAAAAAATGAAAAAGGGGAAGATGACTATTTAAAACCATGGACTTTTACTTCAAATGATGGAAGATTTGAAATGAATTTTACTCCAATTTTAGATAGGCATAGCAATGCAAGTGCCATAATTATTTCTAGCAATCAACATCAAGTTTTTGGAAGGTTTAGCGGTAAAGTGATTTTAGACGATGGCAGAAAAATTGAAATTAAAAACTTTTTAGGTTTTGCAGAAAAAGTTGCTAATAGATGGTAATTAAGAATATAAATAAAAAATTGGTCGGGGTGGCGAGATTTGAACTCACGATTTTCACTTCCCGAAA
>CALVMK010000013.1 GCA_944345545.1 uncultured Clostridia bacterium
AAAATACTCTAATACTAATTTAACAATTGAGCTGTTGTCACACCCGGGTTATATTGATGATTACACAAAAACAATAACATCTTATTTAGATAGAGATAAAGAATTAAACACTTTAAAACAAGCAAAAAATGAAGGTTTGTTTGATAAAATACAACTAACTGATTATTCAGCGTTAAAAAGATAAAATGTAAAAATAGGTGAAAAGTATGAACAAAATTGCTTTTATTAGAACAGGTGGACAAACTGGTGTTGACAGGGCGGCACTCGACTTTGCAAGAAACCATAACATTCCTATTGTTGGTTGGTGCCCTAAAAATGGGTGGGCGGAAGATATGCCACACTCTCCCGGAATTAGAGTGCTCTACCCCGAACTACAAGAAACACTAGAAGAAGATGTGTCGCAAAGGACAAAACGGAATGTCCGCGATTCTCACGCAATACTTATTATAAGTCCAAAACAGTCAAAACTCTCAAAAGGAACAAACCTAACCGAGCAAACTGCAAAAGAATACAAAAGACCTTATTTAGAAGTTAATAGTGAAGAAGATGTTGACAAAATTATTGACTTTTTAAACACATTAGGAGAAGAACTTACCCTAAACATCGGTGGTCCGCGTGAAAGCGAATGCCCCGAAGCTTATCAAATTGCAACAAACATTTTAGAAAAAGTTTTTAAGGCGGTTAATAATAAAAAACAACTTAAAACTATATAAAAAATTGAAAATTAAAAATAATTTTACACAAATTCCCTTGCAAAAAGAAAATTATTTATATATAATGAGAATACAACTTAATATTTCAATTTAACTGAGCGAGCCTAAGAGCACCGAAATTCGATACATCACCAGTTTGTATCACTATCGGACTCTTGGGCTTTTTTAGTTAAGCAAAATTAGACAAATATTGCAGTTGTTTTGTGTTGGCAAATAATTTATGTATGTTAAAATAAATTAAACGCCAACACTCTAAAAAGGAGTGAAAATGGAAGAAAAGTTTTATGTGGATATAAAAGATGACTATGGCAAAGTGCGAACATTTGAAGTGCCTACTCTTGAAATGAAGATTGCGATAGATAACATCGACAAAGATCTTAAAAAGAGTTATAAGCATGACGCACTTAAAAATGCCATTCCTTTTTCTGTCTTTTCAAATGAGGACTATGTTTCTCGTTTTGCAAATAATGATGATAAAATTATTGCTTTCTTTGAAACCGAAAGGTATAAATTAAATAAAGCGCTTTGGCAAGTTGTTAAAAATATGACAAATGAAAAATATAAAAAGATTTTATATATGCGTTTTAAAAACAATATGAAATTCAATAAGATTGCCAAAAAACTTGATTGTTTCAAACAAAGCATTTCTGACAACTACAAAATTGCCATTGACGATTTAAGAGTTTTGTTTTGTGAAGATAAGACTTTTCGAAATACATACTATTTCAATCAATTTAGGCATAGTTTAAAAGTCAACACAAATCTTGTAGGAAAAGAAAAATTAAAAGAATTTGATAAAACTAAAAACTTTTTAGAATTGACTTCCATTGAAAATATGATTGCAGTGTTTGATTTAATTAAAACCACACAAAAGAAAGCAAATTAAACAAACAAGAGGATGTCAAAAATACACTTAAAAAGCAAAAATTTTCACTCTTTAGCAAAACATACTCTGTGCAAGACATTTTTGATGTTGTTGGCGAGTTTTTAGATCCTTTTAGAGATAATAAAGAGAAAATGATAAAAATTGATACAAAATGAATAAAGATGTGATATAATTGCATTAAAGGAATTATTATGAAATTATTTTTAGCCAGCGAAGGGTTTATTAGTATTAAAGAAAATGGTGTCACAATCAAACGAGAAATTGACACTTCTAATTTATTTTTTGATAATCTTAAAAAGTTTATAAAAAAATACGACAATTTTGTGTTCATTCCTAATAATTTTGATTTTGCCGACATCAATGAAATTTCGGCACAAGGTATAGCTGATGCTTTTGTGGAAAAGTTAAGCAAATTCAAATCAATTGTTGTATTGGATAAGCAAAATATAAAACAAGCAAAATCAATTTTAGAAAATACTGATTTTATATTCTTACAGGGTGGCAAGCCAGAGGAGCAATATAAATTTTTAAAGAAAATCAAATTTGCAAAAATTGTTTCAGCAACAAATGCGGTCGTAGTTGGCAAAAGTGCTGGTGCTATGAATATGTGTAAAATTTGTTATAACTACCCTGAAGAAGGCGATGTTTTGCCGTGCACAAAGAAATGGACAAAAGGACTTGGATTTGTAGATAAAATTATTATTCCGCATTTTAACACTGAGAATGGAAATCAATATTGTTCAAGCGATATAAATTTGTTGACAGATGTTTTCATTCCTGATAGTTATGGAAAAGAGTTTTTTGCTCTTAAAAATGGCTCTTACATTTTGGTGGAAGATAGAAAAGAGACCTTATATGGAGAGTGTTATTTGATAAAAAATGGTATAGTTGAGAAAATTTGTGAAAATAATCAAAGCAAAGTGTTAAAAAACTAAATAAGAGAAAAAATAAAAATTTTTAATAATTTTTTAAAAATTTTGCGATTTACCCCTGACTTTTGCCTATTTTTTCTATATAAGTGAGAGGCTATTGCAAAAACAAGCAAAGAACTGTTATTCACCAGCAGTTCTTTTTTTGTTGAGGAAATTAAGAGGAGGTGAAATTTTAAATGCCCTACTTGAATATAGAAGAACAAAACAAAATAAAAGGAGGAAGAATGAAAGAAATCAATACACATCAAGTGCTTGAAACGAAAATTAGAATTTATGAAAGTTGGTTTTTGAAAGAACTTAGCGATTACTTTGA
>CALVMK010000014.1 GCA_944345545.1 uncultured Clostridia bacterium
GATTTTTTGTGAAATTAGTTTTTGTATCTCCGGGACAAATGCAGGTAATATCAATTCCAGCAGGTTCAAGTTCCATTCTTATTGAACTAGATAACAAATTTACGCTTGCTTTACTTGCACAATATAATGCTCTAAACGGAAGTGGGAATATTGCACAAACTGAACTAATATTTACTATTCTTGCACCTTTTGTCATTAATGGTAGTGCTTTTTTTATGCAATTTAAAGTGCCAAAAAAATTCACTTCAAAAATTCTATGTGCGTCTTCGTTTGATATTAATTCTGTAGCACCTGAAATGCCGTAACCAGCATTATTAATTAATAAATCTATTTTATCAAATCTTTTTGATATTATTTCAAAAGCGTTTTCTATGTTTTCTATGTTAGAAATATCACAAGAAATATCTTCTTCATTAGTTTTAGTTCTTGATAAGCCTATTACATTATTACCTTTTTTTCTAAAACTTTCTGCAAGTTTTTGACCTAAACCGCTACTTGCACCTGTTATGACAATGTTCATATAAGTTCTCCACTTTTTAGTATACAAAATAAAAAATTTCTTTGTCAATTTATGTTTGACAAAAATGTTTAAATTTAATAAAATTCTTAAATGGGAGTGAGATTTTGTGGTTATTGTTATTACTGGGGCATCTAGTGGTATTGGGCTAGAAACTGCTAATTTTTTGTCTAAAAAAGGTCATAAAGTTTACGGATTTTCAAGAAGAGTATTTGAAAACTCAATTTTTGAAAGTTTGCCATGCGATATAACTGACTATGAAACTGTAAAACATTATTTACAATATGTTTATGAAAAAGAAGGTAAAATTGATGTTTTGATTAACAACGCTGGCATGGGTATATCAGGGGCGGTTGAATATACAAAAGAAGAAGATATTAAAAAAATTTTTGATGTAAATGTTTTAGCTCTTGTTAACATGTGTAAATTGGTTATACCTTATATGCGAAAAAATGGGAAAGGTAAAATTGTTAATATTAGTTCTGTTGCATCTAGTATTCCTATTCCATTTCAAGCTTTTTATTCTGCAACAAAAGCATCAGTTCAAGAGTTTTCTTATGCTTTAAGAATTGAAGTTAAACCATTTAATATAGATGTTAGTGTTGTTTGCCCAGGAGATACAAAAACAAATTTTACTTCTGCACGTGTTAAAGATAATGTCAAAGTAGACGAAATTTATGGAGATAGAATTTTACGTTCCATTCAAAAAATGGAAAAAGATGAGCAAAAAGGTATGCCAGCTATAGCTGTAAGTAAAGTAATTTACAAAATTATTAAAAAAAAGCGTTCTCCCGCTTGCAAAACAGTTGGCTTTGGGTATAAACTTATTATGTTGCTTGCAAAAGTTTTGCCCACAAAGTTTATGTTATGGGTAGTAAAAAAATTATATGGTTAAAAGGATAAAAAAATGGATTTGTTTAAAAAGTGTGAAACTTATAAAGAATGGTTAGATGGAGTTAAAGCTAGTGGGCTTTATCCTTATTTTCATGAGTTGTCAACTGGTCAAGACACACAAGTTGTTATGAGCGGGCATGATACAATAATGATTGGTTCTAATAACTATCTTGGGCTGACATCTCACCCTGAAGTAATAAAAGCAGGAGTTCAAGCATTAGAAAAATATGGTTCTGGTTGTAGTGGGTCAAGGTTTTTAAACGGAACACTTGATATTCATGTTAAATTGGAAAAAGAATTAGCAGAATTTTTACATAAAGAAGCAGTTGTAACATTTAGCACAGGTTTTCAAAGCAATCTTGGAATTATAAGTGCTATTGCGGGAAGAAATGATTATATTCTTTGCGATAAAGAAAACCATGCAAGTATTTATGATGCTTGTAGACTTAGTTATGCAAAAATGATAAGATATAATCATAGCGATATGGAAGATTTGGAACGTGGGTTAAAATCTGTTCCAGAAACTGCTGGCATACTTATTGTAACTGATGGTGTTTTTAGTATGAGCGGTGAAATTTGCAAACTTCCAGAAATTGTTAAGCTCGCTAAAAAGTATGATGCTAAAATAATGGTTGATGATGCTCATGGTCTTGGAGTTTTAGGAAAACATGGAAGGGGAACAGCAGAGCATTTTGGCTTAGAAGATGAAGTTGATATTTACATGGGTACTTTTAGTAAAAGTTTGGCTAGCCTTGGGGGATACATGGCTGGTAAAAAAGATGTAGTTGACTATGTTAGACATAATTCACGTCCTTTCATATTTAGTGCATCAATCACTCCAGCTAGCGTAGCTTGTGCAAGAAAGGCTTTGGAAATATTAAAAAATGAGCCACAAAGAGTTCAAGCATTAAGAGATATTTCAGATTATATGCGTGCAGGTTTAAAAAATAAAGGAGTTAAAATTATTGAAATAGATAGCACACCGATTATACCAATATATACTTATGATGATGAAAAATCTTTTAAGGCGTGCAAACTATTGCTAGAAAGAGGAGTTTATGTTAATCCTGTTGTTACTCCTGCAACACCACCAGGACAATCATTATTAAGAACAAGTTACACGGCTACTCACACAAAAGAGCAAATGGATAAAGCGATAGATGCAATTGTTGAAGTTTTAAATATTTTAGAAGTAAAGTAATAAAAAATATATTTAATTATCTTATTTTTAACCACGAGTTAACTCGTGGTTAATTTTTTAATTTTAAAAAAATACTTGCAAAGTGATTTGTTTTTGCGTATAATAATAGTGTAAACAACATACAATACTTTTAAGGAGGGTACTTTGAAAGCACATACCTTTGCCAGTCCTGCTTCTGAGATAGCATTTAAACTCTTCGCTTTAACTGGAGAGCCAAGGTATATTATGCTTTTTAGAGCTATTGAAGACCCAAGTTTAGATAAAGTTGAAATTAATGATAGAGAAATGTAATGGAAGAAAAAATTAAGGCGATTATTATTGGAAGTAAAGATTATAAGGAAAAGGACAAGCAAGTTGTCCTTTTTTCACTTGAAAAAGGAAAAATATTCGCTTTTTTAAAAGGTGTTAAATCTCCAAATGCTAAACTTAAATTTGCTAAAGAATTATTTTGTTTTGGAGATTACATATTAACAGATACAAAAGCAGGGCGAATAATAACATCTTGTGAGCCTATTGATACTTTTTTTGATATAACACAAAAATATGAAAATTATTTAATAGGAACTATGATTTTAGACATAGCAAACACTGTTGTAGATTATAACGAGCCTAATCCAGCACTGTTTGTGGAAATTTTAAAAGCATTAAAAATTTTAACATATGAAACAGTAAATCCTTTAATTGTAGGAATAAAATTTTTGATTAATATTTTTAATGGGCTTGGATATCAACTTTCTTTAAACAAGTGTAGTTCATGTGGCGGACCATTTGTAAACAGAAGATTTTTGAATTTATATACTGGAGAAATTACTTGTTATGGTTGTAAATCTCCAAATTCTGTTGAGATATCAGCAGGCGTGCATGGCATTTTAAGAGTTCTTACAAACACTGATTATGAAAAATTATCAACTTTGAAATTAGCTGAAAATTTAGTTAAAGAGACTTTAAATTTGTTATTACTAAATTTTGAAGAAAGGTTTTCAAAAAAACTCAAAATATTTTAATTTTCCCTTTCAAATGCTTGCTTTTTAGCAAGCTTTTTTGATAATATTTACTTTGTCGAGTGAATGACGAAATAAAAATAAAAGCAGGAGAAGTTTATGACAAAATATGTTTATTTGTTTAATGAAGGAAAAGCTGATATGCGTAACCTTCTTGGCGGAAAAGGTGCAAACCTTGCAGAAATGACAAATCTTGGTCTTCCAGTGCCACAAGGCTTTACTGTTACAACAGAAGCTTGCACAAGATATTATGATGATGGAAGA
>CALVMK010000015.1 GCA_944345545.1 uncultured Clostridia bacterium
AGAAAATAGTGAGAAAAGGTTGAGAAGTGGGGTGCGTGTGATATATTAAGATGTAATGTAGAGGAAAAAAATAAAAATGCATATTTTAGCTTAGCTAAAGAATTTATATATGACGCTAAACCATTTGTAAGAAGAATTGGATTTGATATTTTTTTTAAATTTATAAATGATAAAACTTATTTGTTAGAAATATTTAAACTTTTAAATGATTTTGAATTTGAAACTGAATATTATGTAAATATGGTAATTGCTTGGTTTATTGCTGAATGTTTTACGAAAAATCGAGAACAAACTATTTTGTTTTTAAAAAATAATAACTTAAATAAATTTTGCATAAATAAAGCTATTCAAAAATGTAGAGATAGTTTTAGAATAAGTAATGAAGATAAAGAGATGCTACTTAAATTTAAAAAATAGTTTAGTTGCTTGAAGTTTTTTTTGTTTTGTGTTAATCTTATTGTGTGGATATAATTAATCTTTTAAAAGAGGGTGTGGAATATAAAAATTTTTGTAGACTTTTAGAAAATAATAAATTGTCTCATGCCTATTTGATTTCAAGCCCTGATGAAGAATATAACAAAAATTTTTGTAAACTTTTGGCTTTAAAATTAAACTGTGGTGCTTTGTGCATGTGTTGTGGTAATTGTTTAAAAATATTAAACGATACTCATCCTGATGTTCTAAATTATCCTAAAAATAAAAATTTTGTAGTTGATGATGCTAAGGCTATAATTGAAGAAATTAATGTGTTACCAATGATTTCTAATTACAAAATATTTATTATCAATAATTTTAACAAAGCAACAACTCAAGCCCAAAACAAACTTTTAAAATCTATTGAAGAGCCGCCTAAAAATGTTTTATTTTTTATAAATGCCACAACATTGGAAACTATTCTTCCAACTGTTAAATCAAGAACACAAAAAATTACATTATCAACATTTGAAAAAGCATCTTTAATAAAACTTTTAAAAGAAAAAGATGGCTTAGTAAATGAAAATGCTTTAATTGAAGGTGAAGGGTGGCCTGGTTTAACTTTAAAATATAATGAAAATCAAAATTTTTTGAAGAATTGTAAATTTGTTGAAGATTTGTTAGAAAATTTGAAATCAAGCAAGGATATTATAAAATATAGTGCACAATTTTCTAACAAAGAAGGATTTGAAGAAAGACTTAACATTTTAGAAAATTCTTTTGATAAAATTCTTTTAAATATTGTAAATGGAGAAGAAAAAGATTACAGTAAAGAAAGCATAGCATTGATATTTGAAAAAATTAATGAGGCAAAAAAACAATTTTTGGCAAACTGTAATTTGAATTTAATAGCAGATTGCTTGTTACTTGGAATTTTGGAGGTTAAGTATATATGCAAGTAAGAGAAGTTGGGATTAATTTTGAAAGTCAACCCAAAATTTATAGCTTTGATGCGGGTGAATTAAATTTAAAAATAAATGATTTTGTTGTTGTTGAAACTGCAAGAGGTTTAGAACTAGGAAAAGTTGCAACTAGTTGTAAAGAAGTTACATTAAAAGATAATGCTGAACCCTTAAAAAAAGTTTTAAGACTTGCTACAAATGAAGACAAGTTGCAAAAAGAAGAAAACCTAAAAGAAGCAAAGCAAGATAGAGCAAAGATAATAGATATAATTTCAAGTTACAATTTGGATATGAAAATAGTAAGCGTTGAATTAACATTAGATAAATCTAAAATGCTAATTAATTTCACATCGGAAAACAGAGTAGATTTTAGAGAATTGGTTAAAAAACTTGCTAGTGAATTTAAAACAAGAATAGAACTTCGTCAAATTGGTCCTAGAGATGAAGTTAAAATTTTAGGAGGACTGGGAGTTTGCGGACGTCCTTGTTGTTGCACGAAAAACACTGGTGATTTTGAACATGTTTCTATAAAAATGGCAAAAAATCAAGGGCTTTCACTAAATCCTAGTAGTATAAGCGGACTATGCGGAAGGCTTATGTGTTGTTTAAGCTATGAAAATAAACATTATGCAGAAACGTTAAAATTAATGCCAAAGGTAGGGATGGAAGTTAAAACGCCTGATGGAACTGGTGTAGTTCTTTATAATAATCTTTTAAAACGAACTGTTGAAGTTAAGTTTGAAGATGATAAAAAAGAATATGACGTAAGCGAATTGAAGTTTGAAAAAATAGAAAATAACACAGATTTAGAAGATTAATGGAAAGAGTTGAACATTTAGATTATGGTTTGAAAATATATCAAAACAGCGAGCTATACACATTTACAAGCGACGCTGTTTTACTTGCTAAATTCGCTAAAGTTAAGAATGGTGAAACAATTGCAGATTTAGGTTCTGGAAGTGGTATAATATCGCTTTATTTAGCAAAAAAAGCTGATGTTAAAAAAATTTATGCTGTTGAAATACAAAAAAAACTTGCAGAAATGTCTAAAAAGAGTGTAGAGCTAAACAATTTGCAAAATAAAATTGAAATCATAAATGAAAATATGCTAAACTTAAGCCTTCAAGTTGATGTGGTAGTTACAAATCCACCTTACAAAAAATTTTCTTCAATCAAAAATGAAAACAGTTCTCGAGCAATAGCTCGTCATGAAATAGAAATTAATTTAACTAAGCTTTTAAAAACAGCTAGTAAAATGCTTAAAGAAAAAGGTAGATTTTACATTTGTTACGATTCAAACAGAACTGCTGAATTAATTTATAATTTAAAATTAAATAAATTAGAACCTAAAAAAATGTTTTTCACTTATGCAAATATAAATAAAAATGCTAGCATTGTGTTTGTAGAAGCAGTTAAATGTGGAAAAGAAGAAATAAAAATTTTGCCACCAATTATTACCAATAATGAAAATGGTAAATATATTGAAAATTTGGAAATCAAGGATGTGTAATATGCTTTATTTTATAGCAACACCAATAGGGAATTTAAAAGATATAAGTTTAAGGGCGATTGAAACATTAAAGTCAGTTGATGTTATAGCTTGTGAAGATACAAGAGTGTCTATTAAATTATTAAACCATTATGAAATTAAAAAACCGTTAATATCTTATCATAAATTTAACGAAGAAATTAGTGCAAAGGGAATAATTAAACTTTTAAAAGAAGGAAAAAACGTTGCCGTAATTTCAGATAGCGGAATGCCATGTATTTCTGATCCTGGTGAAACACTGGCAAAAGTTTTATGTGAAGAAAATATTGATTATACAATTATTCCAGGAGCAAATGCTGGTTTATCTGCATTAATTTTAAGTGGTTTTAATTCAAAAAGTTTTGCTTTTGTTGGATTTTTAAATGATAATAAAAAGGAAAAAATAAAACAAATTGAAAATATAAAAGATTTTTGTGGTAGCATTATTTTCTATATTTCTCCACACAATATTTTTAAAGATATAGATTTTATTGCTGAAAATTTAGGGAACAGATATGCTTGTTTAGTGAATGAAATTACAAAAAAATTTGAAAAAAAGTTTTATTTTAATTTAAAAACACCTATTGAATTTGAACCAAAAGGTGAATATGTGCTGATAGTTGAAGGTGCAAAGCAAATAATTAAAAATGAGTTAAACGACCTTACTATAGAAGAACATATAGAATATTATATAAACCAAGGATTTACAAAAAGTCAGGCTATAAAAAAAGTTGGTAAAGATAGAAATATTAAAAATCCTTATAAAAACATAGTTTATTAAAATAAAAATAAATTTATTTAATAAACAAAAAAATATAAAAATCATAAAATAATTATTAAAAAAACAAAAAAAATTTATTAAAAATTGAATTAATTTAAAAAATAAACTATTTTTAGTTTATTTTTTTTAATTTAAAATTAAATATAAATTATAAAACTCTACAAATTAAACAAGCTATAATTGTTCCAAAAATGTTGCAAATTAAGGCTAAGGGTATTGCATAAGATAGTTTTTTTACTGAAGTTTGTGAAAAATATACTGTTGCAACATAAAATAATGTTTCACTTGTTCCCATAATAACTGATGCACATCTGCCAACATAAGTGTCAACTCCATATGTTGTGTATATATCTTTTAAAATTGCATAACTTCCACTTCCTGTAAAAGGTCTTAAAAGAACAAGTTCGCTAACTTCTGTTGGAATGCCAAGAGCATTGAAGATAGGAGATAATAATCTTATAAGCATGTCCGTTATTCCACTTGCTCGCATCAATGCTACCATGACCATAATTGCTACAATAAAAGGAAAGATGCCTAACACAAGGTTTATTGAACCTTTTGCACCTTTTACAAAAACATTATAAGTTTCAACCTTTTTAAATCTTGCATAGAGCATAAGCCCAGCAATTAAAATTGGCATTATGTAGTTTGATATGATTTTTTCTTTCTCCTTTTAAATACTCTTTGAATCAACAAAGTTAGTGATATTCCAAAACATGCTGTTAAAAATGTTGCAACAAGTGTTGGTATCATTATATCTGTGGGTGATGCACTTCCTGCTGCGGTTCTTAAACCTATTGTTGTTGTGGGCAAAAGTTGAATTGAAGTTGCGTTGACAACTAAAAGCATAATCATTGCTGGGGTAGCTTTCCCACTTTTGTCGTCCATTAATTGCATTGCTCTTATTCCGCAAGGCGTTGCTGCATTGCCAACACCTAACATGTTTGATGAAATATTCATTGCTATCATTTTAGTAATTTCTGGGTCAGTTGTTTTGAATAAAAATTTTATTAATGGGCTTAAAAGCCTTGCAAGTTTTTCACTTAAACCAGTTTTGTCAACAATTTCAAGAATACCTAGCCATATTGCATAGACAGCTACAAGTTCCACACAAAGATTAATAACGCCCATAGCACTTTCCGTCATTTCAGTAACAAGAGCAGAAGGATTCTTTATTAAAAGCAAAAGTGTTGACAATAGCATTAAAAAAGCCCATATTTTATTCATATTACAATTTATATGTTATTAATTTTAAATTAATTCTTTTCTTGATTTGCAAAATTTTTAAAATGTTGTTATATTTATAAAAAGGATTTATTATGTTTATAGATACACATGCACATTTGAATGATGAAAAATTAATTTATTCTGTTGATGATGTAATTTCCAGAGCAAAAGAATTTGGGGTTGAAAGAATTATTAACTCAGGTTACGACTTACATTCTTCTCAAATTGGAATTGAGCTTGCTGATAAATATAAAGAAGTTTATGCTTGCATTGGTGTTCACCCTGAAAATTGCATTTATTATGATAACGCTATGGAAAATTTTATAATGAAAAATGCTAAACGAGATAAAGTTGTTGCTATTGGAGAAATAGGTTTAGATTATCATTATGAAGGCTTTGATAAAAATCTTCAAAAAAAAGTTTTTATTAATCAGTTAAAATTAGCTTATGAATTAAATCTTCCTGTTGTTTTGCATTGTCGAGATGCTATAGGGGATATGTTAGAAATATTAAACTCTAATAAACAGCTTTTAAAAAATGGTGGACTAATGCATTGTTTTAATGGAAGTGTAGAAATTTTAAATCAAGTTTTAAAATTGGGATTATATGTTTCTTATGGCGGTGCTATAACTTTTAAAAATTCTAAAAATGCACCGCAAATAATTGCTAACACTCCTTTGAATTGTTTTACATTGGAAACAGATTGCCCTTATCTTTGTCCTGAACCTTTTAGGGGTAAAATAAATGAGCCAAAAAATGTTCCAATAATAGCACAAAAAATTGCTGATATATTAAATAAAAATGTAGATGAAATTGAAGAAAAAACTACAAATAATGCAAAAAATTTATTTAAAAAGTTAAAATGATATGGAAAAAATAAAATTTAAAAAAAAATATGGTCAAAATTTTTTATCAGACACTAATTTATTGAAAGCTATAGTGGCTGATAGCTCTATTACAAATCAAGATGAGGTTTTGGAAATAGGTGCTGGAGCTGGGGCTTTAACTTCATGTTTAGCAAATAGTTGTAAAAAGTTAGTTTCATTTGAAATTGATAAATCATTAGAAAATATTTTACAAGAGAAATTAAAGGAATTTAATAATGTTAAATTGATTTTTGCTGATATTATGGAAATTCAAACTAAAGACATAGAAAAATATTTTAATGGTAAATATAAAATTGTAGCTAATTTACCTTATTATATAACTTCGCCTATTATTTTTAAATTTTTAGAAGAAAGTAAAAATTTAATTTCTATGACAATAATGGTGCAAAAAGAAGTGGGGGAGAAAATGATTGCTAAGCCACATTCCCAAAATTATGGAATTCTTACTGTCATGGTAAACCATTATGCCAAAGTTAAAATTGCCAGAATAGTAAAAAAACAAATGTTTACTCCACCACCAAAGGTGGATTCTTGTATTGTAAATTTGCAATTAAAAAATGTTTTATATGATGAAAATTTTAAAAGGTTTGTTCAAACTGCATTTTCTATGCGAAGAAAAACCTTGTTAAATAATCTTAGTAAATTGTATTTAAAAACTAAAATTGAAAGTGTTCTAGTTCAAAATTCTTTAAATTTGAATGTAAGAGCGGAAGAATTAACTATTGAGCAATTTGAAAAATTATATCAAGATTTTCGACAAAACTAGCCAACTTTCACTCTTTTTTTAATTCTAAATAATAACACTGCAATAGTTTATTTTCGTATAATATAAAAGAGAAAAGAGGAGTACATAAATGTTTACGAAAAGAACTATTATTTTAAATTCTGTTGAAGGAAATTTAAATAAAGCAGTTTTAAGTTTAGAAAAAAATGGACAGCAAATTAAGGGAAGTGTAAGATTATATAATTTTAAAGAAGAGCCTAGCGGAGTTTTAACACTAGGTATTCTTTCTAGTGGTGAAGTGTATAAGGCAGGGCTTACAAAAACCGCTATGAATAACTATGAATTTGTTTCTGCAATAAATAAGCCAATAGATGAGTTTACATGTGCACTTGTAAATTCTTACAAAGGAGAAATAAAGCCATTATTAGTTGGCTCTTCAAATGGTGCTAGTTCGCAAAGTGCAGAAGTTAGACTTGCATCTTCTTTGGGTGTATTGCAAAAAAAGAGTATGGAGTCGGTTAAAAAAATTCTTGATGAAAACCATATTGATTTAGAAGAAGATGTTGATGAAATAATTGAACAAGAAATGAAAAAATCTTGTGATGAAAATTGTTTTTTGTGTCCGTATAAAAAGGCTTTTTATGATTCTGAAAATGAAATTAAAACAAATAAAAATGAACAGTTTAGTGAAGAATTTTCCCAACAAAATTCTTATGCAGAAAATGTTTTAGAAGAAAAAAGTTTAGATAATTTAAAAGAAAAAGATTCAATTTTTGATGAAAAACAAGAAAATTCTTTAAAAAACAATGAAAAAACAAGAATTTATAGCGAAAAAAGTGAATTTAACAAAGAGAATGATTTAACTAAAACAAGTCAAGAAGATGATAAAAACCTTTCTTTTTATGAAGAGATTAAAGAACAGCTTGGACTTTTATTTAGCAAATATGAAGATGCTAAAGATTTAGAAGATATAATTCCTAATTCTAAGTTTGTAAAAATAGATTATGATGAAGACGGACAGTTTTATGTTGTTGGTTTAATTTATGAAGATGATGAAATTAAATACATATGTTATGGTGTTCCTGGAGTTTGGTCGAAAGAATGTCCTAAAGAACTCAATGGACTATCTCAATGGTTACCATTAAACGAAGACGACCCACAGGGCAGGGGTTATTGGCTTTCTTATCAAGATGCGGGCAATGGGGAAAATATAAAAATAGAAGTGGTTTAATTTTAAAATAAAATAAATTGTTAATATTTTTTTTGATTTTTTATTAAAATTTAAAACATTTTTGAAAAAATATTGTACATAATTAAAAATAGTGATAAAATATAAGTATGAGTTTTTTAGGTTTGAGTGTAATTGAAATAATTTGTTTATCTGTAGTAGCAGCTTTGCTATTCTTGTTTCTTTTACTTTTATCTATTGGAGAAATTCTTGTTACCATAAGTTTAAAAAGAGGTTCTTTTATAGGTAAGAGAGTTGCTAAAGAAACAAAAAATTCATATCCAAATTACAAGATAGATTTAAAATGGTGGAAAGATTATAAATTAGAAGAAATATGTGTAACAAGTTATGATGGTAAAAAATTGTATCCAATGATATTAAAGGCGAAAGAAAAAACAAACAAGGTTGCTATAATAATTCACGGATATTATGCAAAATATTTAGAAATGAACAAATATGCAGAACTATTTTATAAGCTTGGATATAATGTTGTTTTAACCCAAAACAGAGCACATGGCAAAAGTGAAGGAAGATTTATTGGAATGGGTTGGTTAGATAGGCTCGATATGTTGGAAGTAATTGATTCTTGTATATCAAAATTTGGACAAGATTGCGAAATTGACATTTTTGGTTTATCTATGGGGGCAGCTACCGTTTGCATGCTTTCAGGAGAGAAGTTGCCTAAAAATGTTAAACATCTAATTTCAGATTGTGCATATGCAAGTGTTTATGAACAATTCAAGTATGTTTATGAATCTTATACAAACTTGCCAGCTGGTGGGCTTACAAATCTTTTAGATATTTATGGAAAAATTCGTTGTGGTTATTCAATAAAAAATGCAGATGCAAGAACTAAACTTCCAAATTGTAAAGTCCCTATATTGTTTATCCATGGCAAAAAAGACCAGTTTGTGCCTTATTCAAACTTAGAAAAATTATATAATGCAACACCACCTAATTTGCGACATTATTTTGTTTTTGAAAATGCTGGACATGCTGAATGTTTGCCTTACAACGAAGAAAAATACACGCAAATTGTAAAAGATTTTTTAAAAGATGATTATAAAGAATTAAAATAGATTAAAAAAGTGTAGTTTAGTCAAGAATTTAATTGACACACTATGCTTTTTTTGATAAACTTTAAAAGCAAATTTTATAAAAGAAGGACTAAAATGAAAAAAATAAAATTACTAGCATTATTTTTATGTATGGCGTTTTGTTCTGTTTTTTTCACTGCATGTGGGAATAGTTTAACAATGCCAACTGGCACTGCAAACATGGTTAAAAGTGGAGAAGTGCTTGTTTATGACGACTATATATATTTTGGCGGAATGTATGTTTCTAATGCTGACATGACAGATGGAGATAACAAAAATGCCGACCTTGAAGGATTGTATCGTATTAAACTAGAAGATGGCAAAATCTCTTATGACGAAGATGGTAACCCTGAAAATCTTGAAAAGGTAATTGGTAAGGTTGTAGGAACGGAAAATGCATTTATGTATGCTGTGGGCGACCAAATTATTTTTGCATCTCCTAACGTTCATAAAACAAATCAAAGTGAAACGGCATTTGATAGAACATCTTATTTTAAAATGAAAAGCGATGGAACAGGCTTAAAAGAACTTTATACAACTTCTGCAACTGTTGTAAACCAGTCGCTATTAGTTATTGATGATGTGCCTTATATAATTGAATATGATGGAACAAATATTGTAAAAATAAATGTTAATACTGGAAAAACAAAAGAACTTGCTACTGATGTTACAGGGGTTGCTTTTGCTGGTGAGTATTTAACAAGTTTTGACCAAGATGTATATTTTACGGTAGACCGCACTGAAGAAGAAGGAAGCGAACATGGGCTTACTGGCAATATTTTAAAAAAGGTTAACATATTAACAGAAGAAGTTAGTGTTGTTCGTCAAGAAGTTGGGGAAACAATTACTCCTTCACTTGTAAAAAATGGATATTTCTTTTACACAAGAACAGAGAATGGAAACACATTCTATTTTGCAAACAACTTTTCAAAAAGTTCTTTTGAATCTAGTGAAACAAAACTTACAACTGCAATCACTGCAGACATTACGAGTTTTACTCCACTTGGCTTAAATGGCGAAAATCAACCTATGCCAATTATATTTAAGTATCAATCTAAACTTGTTTATAGCGAGTTTGGAAGTATAGAAGTAAAAGAAATTTTAAATGAAGATGTAACAGTGTTGTTTGTTGATGGCGATTATATATATTATTCTACATCTACTGGTATTTATAGAATTTCATATCTTGATAAACAGGCACAACAAATTTCAGACTTAGAAAACTTTAAAACTAATGTTAGTTATGATGGAAGATACTTGTATTTTTACGCACAAAATGAAGATAACACGACAGGTAATTATTATATGTATAGAGCTGATGTGAATTCAGCTGAAAATGGAACAGGAATTAGAACTGAATTATTATCTAAACTTCATGAAGACGATATGCCAGAAGATGAAGAAGCTTAAATATTGAAAAATAATAATACTCCAAATAGATTTCTTTAAGAAATTGGTTTGGAGTTTTTTTATGTAACATAAATAAAAGTAAATGCGTATTATAAGTAAAAAAACTATAAGAAAAAAAGAAAAAATTTTTTGAATTTTTTATGCAAATTAGTAGACAATAGCAAATAGTTTTAATATAATAACCCCAGCAAAATCAACTTGCAATAGGAGAAATTTATGGCAGATAAAAAACCAGTTTATATTAGATGTCCAAGATGTGAATTAAATTATATACAAAAGAAAGATAAGTTATGCAGTGTATGTAAGGCAGAGTTGAGTGCAAAAGATGATTATATTGATGAATTAGATTTAGAATTGTGCCCAGTTTGTAAAACAAACTATATTCAATCTGATGAAGTAATGTGCCAAAGTTGTTTAAAAGAAAGAGCATTAGATAATGATGTTCATGGAATAACTGATGAAAGTGATGATTGGGATGCATACATCAATCGTGATGAAGATGAAATTGTATCACCAGATGAAGAGACTGGCGGTATGGCAGTTGTTAACAGCTTAGATGAAGCAGATTTGCTTGATGGTGATGATGATTTATCTTTTGGGGATGATTTAGATGATGATTCTCAATTAGAAGATGATGACGACGAAGATGAAGATAGTTTAGACGATGAAGATGATGATTTTGATGATGACGACTATGATGATGACGAAGATTATGATGACTATGATGATGACGATGATAAATAATAAAAAGCCAAACTTAAAGTAATTTTAAGTTTGGTTTTTTTAACCTATAACAACATCACCGCATAAAACATCGTAATAAGAAAATGTTTGGCTAGGAAGTTGTTTGTTTGCATTTACTTTTACGGTAAAAACACTTGGATAAACACTTTCAATAACTGCTTCAAAGCTTTCGATTTTATTTCTACCCCTATTTATTCTTAATTTTATTGAATTTCCTTTCAAGGAAGATATTTTTTGCTTTACTTCTTCTAAAGCATTCAAATTAATTTTCATACTTCACCCTTCACGATTATTACCTTTTTTTTATATTTTAAACAAATTAAAAAAAATTTTTTTAAAAAATAGTCATAAACTTTCACAAAAAACTATACATTATAGGGAACAAGAAAAGGGAGGGTTTATGGCAATAGAAAAAAATGCGATGAATGTTGTTAGTAAGTTTAAGCTTGGTT
>CALVMK010000016.1 GCA_944345545.1 uncultured Clostridia bacterium
TAAGCTTCCAAAACAGCATCACGAATCATTTCACGTGTTTCAGTGTTGATTGGGTGAACGATATCTTTGTATTCGCCGTCAGGAGTCTTTCTGCTAGGCATTGAGATAAATGGACCTTCATTACCCTCAATGACTTTGATGTCGTGAACAACAAAGCACTCATCAATTGTTATTGAAGCAACAGCTTTGAGCTTTCCGTCATCCTTTTTTACTAGCCTAATTCTGATGTCTGAAATTTTCAAGTGTTCGTACCTTCCTTTTTAAGTATTCGCTTTTCAAGCTATCTTCATTTTAATATCTTATAATTAAAAAAGCAAATATTTTAAGCATATTTTTATCAAAACATAAATTTTTTACATAAATATTAAATGTGAAAAGCTATCATTTTATAGGTATTGGTGGAATAAGCATGAGTGCTCTTGCAATTCAATTAAAAAATAACGGCTATTATGTGCAAGGCTCAGACATAAAACCAACTGAAATAACAAAAAATTTGGAAAAATTAGGAATTAAAATTTTTTATGGTCAAAAAAGAACAAATATAAAAAATTGCAATGAAATTATAATTTCTGGAGCAATTAATGAAAACAACTTAGAACTTAATGAAGCATTAATTCAGGGTTTAAAAATTAAAACTCGTGCAGAACTTTTAGCTGAAGTTTCAAAAAATTATAAAAATGTCATAGCTATTAGTGGAGCACACGGAAAAACTTCCACAACAGAAATGGTGGCAGAAATTTTTATTGATGCAGGGTTAAAACCTACTGTTCATATTGGTGGCGTATCTTGTAAGTTTAATAACAATATACTATTAGGTAAAAAAATTTTTTTTATTTGCGAAGCTTGTGAATATAAAAATTCTTTTTTAAATCTACGTCCTAGCACAAGTGCAATATTAAATGTTGAAGCAGAACATTTAGATTTTTTTAAAACATTTTCAAATGTAAAAAAAAGTTTTGACAAGTTTGAAAGTCTTTCAAAAACATGTTTTAAAGTTGATAAAAAAAGAAGTTTGGTTTATTGTAAAAAATTTTTTGTTCAAGCTAAAAATATTTATCATTTAGGCAATGGAAAATATGGATTTGATGTCTTTAAAAACAATCAATACATTGGAAAAATTTATTTAAACGCTGTTGGAAAACATAATGTTTTAAACTCTTTGGTGGCAATTAGCATAGCTTTAAAATATAAAGTTCCCTTTAAAAAAATAAGTCAAACTTTGCAAAATTATAAAGGAGTTAAAAGACGTTATCAAATTATAACAGAAAAACCAAACTTTATTGTTTGTGATTATGCACATCACCCCACAGAAATTAAAAAAATAATTATCTCAACTAAAAAGTTTAGAAAAGGCAAAATTATATTAGCATTTCAACCCCATACTTATTCAAGAACAGCCACACTTTTTGATAATTTTGTCAAATCATTAAGTTTGGCAGACGAAGTTCATATCGTAAAAACTTATAGTGCTAGGGAAAATTTTTTTGAAAAAGGAAGTGCAAAAAATTTAGCTGATAGCATTAAAAACTCTTTTTATCATTCATCTATGTTAAACGCCTTTAAAAACATAAAAAAACACCTAAAACAAGGAGATACCCTTCTTATTTTAGGCGCTGGCAATATTGATGAACTTGCTGAAATGTTTTCTATTTAACATTATTTATATAATTATTTAAACTTTCTTTTATCGTTTTTTGAGCGTCTTCATGTGAGCCCACTTCAAGAACTTTTACAACCTTGTTTTCAAGTTGTTTATAAACAGATAGGAAGTGTCTTAACTCTTCAATTATGTGTTTTGGAAGTTCTGATATATCTTTAAAACAATTAAATTGCGGATCGCCAAATGGTATGGCAATAACTTTTTCATCCGTTTCATCTCTATCTATTAAATAGATTATTCCTATTGGATAACATCTAACTAAGCTCATTTTTTCTATGGGTTCGCTGGAAAGTACGAAAACGTCAAGTGGGTCGCCGTCCCCAGATAGTGTTCTTGGTATGAAACCATAATTCATAGGATAGTGCGTGCTTGTGTAAAGAATTCTATCTAAAATAATAAGCCCCGTTTCTTTATCTAGTTCATATTTATTTTTGCTTCCTTTTTCAATTTCTATGCAAGCAACAAAATCTTCTGGCTTTATTCTTTCAGCCTTTATATCATGTAGTATATTCATATTTCTTCCTTTTAAATTTATTTTTTATCCACACTTGCCATGTAACTAATTAAATCAATAACTTTATTAGAATAGCCCATTTCGTTATCATACCAAGCTATAAGTTTCACAAAAGTTGGGTTTAGTATTATACCTGCATTTATATCGAAAATACATGTGCGTTTATCTCCAATGAAATCAGATGACACAACAGCATCACTCGTTGTTCCTAAAATCCCTTTAAGTTCTCCATTCTCTGCATTTTTCATTGCTTCTACTATTTCTTCATATGTAGTTGGCTTTTTAAGTTTGCAAGTAAGGTCCACCACAGAAACATCGAGTGTAGGAACTCTAGTGCTCATTCCTGTCAACTTGCCTTTTAACTTTGGAATAACCTCTCCAACAGCTTTTGCTGCCCCTGTTGAAGATGGTATTATGTTATAAGATGCTGCTCTTCCACCACGATAATCTTTTTTAGTTGTGCCGTCTACAGTAAGTTGAGTTGCTGTTGTTGAATGAACTGTGTTCATCAATCCTTCTTCTATCCCAAAATTATCGTCAACAACTTTAGCTAGAGGAGCCAAACAATTTGTTGTACAACTTGCGTTAGAAACTATATCCATATCTTTTGTGTAAGTTTTATTGTTAACACCCATAACAAACATAGGCATATTTTTTCCTGGTGCGGTTACTATAACTTTTTTTGCTCCAGCTTTTAAATGAGCTTCACTAGCTTCTTTTGATGTAAATTTTCCAGTTGCTTCGGCAATATATTCTGCTTTTGCTTCACCCCAAGGTATTAAACTTGGTTCTTTTTCACTGTAAAATTTAATATGATTTCCATTTACTACTAAATCACCGTCTTTTACTTCAACACTCCCTTGAAATTTGCCATGAATTGAATCGTAAATAAACAAATATTTTGCATATTCAACATCTAAAAATGGGTCATTAATTGCAACAATTTGAACATCATCTCTTTCCGCACAAACCCTTAATAGCAATCTTCCTATTCTTCCAAAACCATTAATTCCTATTCTTGTTTTTTCCATAATTTCTCCTTAACTTATTCTATACTTATAAAAAATTTTTTCAAAACATTTTACATCAAATTTTCAGGATTTAAGTCTAAAAGTTCACTTACAACAAACTTCCCATTTTCTCTAACTAAAACATCATCAAAGTAGATTTTTCCGCCACCATACTCATCTCGTTGGCACAGAACTAAATCCCAATGAATCGCTGATTTATTTCCATTTGAAGCGTCATCATAACAGCTTCCTGGTGTTAAATGAAAGGAGCCACAAATTTTTTCGTCAAATAAAATATCTAGCATTGGCTCTTTTATATAAGGATTAACCCCAAGAGCAAATTCGCCAAAATATCTCGCCCCATCATCAGTGTTTAATATTTTATTTAACTCTTCTGTCGCATTTCCAGCTTCAGCCTTTACAATTTTGCCATTTTCAATTTCAAACTTTACATTTTCAAACTTCTTTCCATTGTATAATGTTGGTATGTTGTATTTAATCTTTCCATTCATGCTAGTTCTTAGTGGACTTGTGTAAACTTCACCATCAGGAACATTCATTTTGCCGTCGCATTTTATAGCTTTCTGCCCTTTTATTGAAAATTCTAAATCTGTTTCATTCCCAACTATTTTAACTTTATCTGTTTTTTCCATATATTCTACAAGTTTGTCCATTGCTTTGCTCATTTTTGCATAGTCTAATGTACAAACTTTATAGTAAAAATCTGTAAAGGCCTGCGTACTCATTCCTGCACTTTGTGCAAATGACGGTGTAGGAAAAGCAAGTAAAGACCATTTTGTGTTATTTACGCGTTCTTTCATTTCAACAGGTTCAGAATAGTATATATCATATATCTTTTTCGTTTCTGCAGGAATGTCGCTAGTTTCAAATTTATTATTAGATGCTTTTAATAAAATAACAGCGTCCATATCTTGCATAATTGGCAAATCATATTTTTTGTTTAATTCTGCATATTCTTTATTCGCATTTTTTAAAAGTGCCTTTGATATAATTGAATTTCTATCCCAAACAAACGGATAAGCTCCAACTTTCCAAATTTCTTCTATTAAAATTTCTAAAAAATCGTTAGGTATATCTCGAGCTTCAATAAGAACTTTTTCTCCTTTTTGAACATTACATGAATAGTTGACCAACATATTAGCAAGTTTAGTCATATTATCAGTATTTTTCATTATTAAATCTCCCTAACATCAATTATTGCCATTTTTGAAGAAGTTAAATCACCAACTTTAATATAAACATAACATCTTAAAAGGTTATACAACAACAATGAAAAAATTATAAAATTTCCTATAATAAGTGCAAAAACAGCAAGCCATGACAAATTAACTAATAATCCTAACAATATTCCCCCAACAAATAATAAAATAAAGCCTAAGCCAAAAAGTAAACATTCTAACTTAATTTTGTTTAAATTCTTATCTTTAAAGCACTTTTTCTCTACATCTCCGTCAACATGAGCAGTGTTTGCCCCTACCCATCTATCTATCTTGCTTAAGTTTCCTGTGCCATTTGTCTTTAAAATATTTATAGCTTTATTGCTAAAAGTTTCAACTGTTATTTCTCCGTCAAAAAACTTAAATCCAAATAATTTATAAACCAAACTTTTTATTAACTTAGAGAAAAAGGTTTTTAAAAAGTTGCTTTTTTTGCTATTTTTTATAACAACTATATCGTTTCCTTCACGTTGTTTTATAACACTTTCTTTAATCTTATTGAAATCAATATCTTTTTCACCATCTCTAATTATAACAAGTGTCTGCCCATCTACTTTGCTTATTAAACTTTCAATCATATCTTCTTCTCTTGTTCCCTCGTTAAAGAAAAAAACTTTTGCTCTTTCATTTTCAGTAGTTTGCAAATTTAACTCACAACCTTTTTCAACAGCAAAAAAAATCTGCCTTTCATCAGAAAAAATTTTAAAATTTTCTAAAAAGTTTTCTTTGAGTTTTCTTTTTTTAATAGGAATAATAAAAGTTATCATAATACCTCTTAAATCATATTATTTAATTTTTTAACTCGTATTGAATGTCTCCCTTTTTCAAAATCAGTTGTTAAAAAAGTTTTAACAATATTTATAGCCTTAATTCTATTCATATATCTTCCTGGAAGAATTAAAACATTGGCATCGTTATGTCTTCTTGCCAAACTTGCAAAAGTAGAGTTCATGCAAAGAGCAGCCCTTATTTTAGGATTTCTATTTGCCGCAATACTCATTCCTATTCCCGTTCCACAAATATAAATGCCAATATTTTGAGGACTTTCAAGAACTCTTTCATTGCCAGCCTTAGCAAAATCTGGATAGTCTACTTTATCTTTTGAATAAGTTCCAACATCAATTGTAGTTATGTTTTCATTATTAAAAAATTCTTTAATTTGTTCTTTAAGTTGATATCCTGCATGGTCACTTGCTAAAATTATCATAAAATCTCCTTATATAATAAGATACTATAAAATAATTTTTTTAACAAATAATTTTTAAAAATAGCAATAATTTTTTAGAAAAACACACAATTTTAAAATTGTGCATAGTATATTACGAGATTTAAAGGAGGTAATTTATGTCTTTTTACATCAATAACAACAACCCAAACAAACCGGGACCTATAAATTCAAGTGCACTTAGCAATGTTTGTGAAAAAGTTTTAATAGAGGCTAACAAGGTTTTTGACGCCTGCATAAACCGTGATACCGTTACAGGTGCAGTTATAACTCTTTCTAACTTTACACCAGCAAGTCCAACTGAGCCACTTACATATGTATCAGCTCAAAGCGACCCTGCTAATCCTGCCACAATTTCAAATGTAACAATAGACAGAATAGAATCAAGACCTAATTATGCTAATGTAAGTGCCACTATAACTATTCCAATCACAGTGTCTTACTTAGATGCTAACAGAGTTCCTGGCACAGCTACAGGCACAATTACAGTTGACAGGTCTGCAGTTTTATTTGTTCCACAAGTTGCATTGACCCCAGTTGAAGTTAAAGTTGTTGCTGCGGTGTCTAGTGAGATTGGTTCAATTTCTGGTTCTACTGCCACAATAACATATTGCATTCAAACTATTTTAAAGATTGTTAGCCAAGTAGATATTTTAGTTCCATCGTTTGGATATCCAGTATTGCCACCATGTCAGATGCCAAATCCAGCACAAACAGAATGCCCAGGATTCTTTGAGATGCCTATTTATCCAACAGCTCAAAGACAAGGCTAAAAAACAAGCAAAAATAGTTAAAGGAAATTATAAAAAAATAGCATTGTAATTTTGACCTTGTCAAAATTATAACTTGCTATCGCAAGTTATCTTTTGTTTACAAAAGACAATGCTATTTGGTAAGAACGAAACACTGCAAAAATAAAATTACAAATTTTTATAATTAAGCATTTCCTAAAACAAAAAAAGACGCATTAGAAAAATAATTCTAATGCGCCTTTTTTGTTAAATTTATAAATTTTTAATTAATTATCACCAAATATAAATTTATCATAAATTGATAATTAAACTTTAAACACAAATTTTATAACAATGGTGAAAACATTCTAAAAAATGTTTGCCCAAGTTTACTTGTGAAAGGTTTTTGTTTAAAATAAGTAATATCTATTGGTATGGAATTTTTAATGTCTTCTTCAATAATTTTAGCACAAGATTTTAAAAATTCTTTATTAAACATAAATGCATTTATTTCAAAATTTAAAGCAAACGACCTATTATCAGCATTGCATGTTCCAACTGAAATGCACACATCATCTATCATCAACAATTTACTATGCAAAAAACCATTATATAAATAAATTTTCACTCCACATTCAACAAGTTCTCTAGCGAATGAAAGGGTTGCTAAATAAACAAATTTTTTATCAGGTTTTTTAGGAAGCATAACAACAACGTCAACTCCACTTTTTACTGCTTGTTTTAATGCCGACATAAAAATATCATCAGGAACAAGGTAAGGTGTTTGCAAAACAATTTTCTTTTTCGCCGTTGCTATCATTTTTATATAACTATCTTTTATATAATGAACTTTACTTTCTGGCCCACTACAAACAATTTGTGTAACCACATTTCCCTTTTTTTGCATTTTAGGAAAATAACCTAAAGCCACTAATTCAGAAGAAGTAATATGCCTTTTCTTACAAAAAAACCAATCATTGAAAAAAGCATTTTGCAGTCCATAAACAGCATTGCCCTCTATTCTTAAATGAGTATCACGCCAAGGAGATAATTTTTTCTTTAGCCCCATATGGTCATCGCGAATGTTAATTCCCCCAACATAACCAATATGACCGTCTATAACCACTATTTTTCTATGGTTTCGATAATTCATTTTAAGGTTAATTAATCTTATTCCAAACAAGGGTGGGAAAAATTCCGCAACTTCTCCACCAGCTTTTTTTAATTTTCTAAAAAATCTTCTTTTAGATCTTATTGAACCTACACTATCAAAAATTAGTTTAACCTTAATTCCTTCACGAGCCTTGTCGCAAAGAATTTTCATGATATCCTTTCCAACCCCCTCATCATCAAATATATAATATTCCATGTTTATTGAGTGCTTAGCAGAAAGAAGGTCTGCCTTTAAAGCTTCAATTTTTTCTTTGCCAAAAGTGTAAACTTTAATATCGTTATCAAAATAAGGTAAACTTTTACAAGCCCTTTCATTAAAACTAGCTATTTCTCTTTCATTTTCAGAAAGTTCTGGCAATCTTAAAAGTTCTTCCCAAACAAAATTTTCATAAGCATCTTCATATAGAATTTTTCTTTTTAACATTCTTCTGGTTTTAACACTTAAACCACTACCAAAAATAATGTAAAAAATGAAACCCAAAATTGGCACAAAAGAAAGAATCACAAGCCAAGATATTATAACCTCTGGCTTGCGTCTTTCTATGAACATCATTGTGCCGATTAAAACTATGTTAACAATTAAAACAATTAAAAATGCAAAATCCATATACCTTCTTATATTTAATTACTACTGTTTTCAGCTCTTTTTAATTCATAAGTGTAGTTATAACCTTCACCATCAATATAAAATGAAAATCCATTACGACTTAAATCTATTAATATTTGTTCTCCTTCAGAAGTTACTTCTATACTTTTAGTATCAACGATAACATCAGCATTTTTGCGCGTAATAATGTAGCTACCATTATTTGGAACAATAATACTTGGTGAAGTGCCAGTAATAAATGTTGCATTTTCTGGAATAGCATTTTCTAACTCCAAAATATTCCCTACTACTCTTAAAATTCGAACAAATTTAAAAATAGATACTTCTTCGCCTTCTGTTACTTGGTCCATATCTTGTGTCATGTAAGAGATATAATTATTTGCTGACAAAGTTTCACTTGCAATTCCAATGTCAGTTGTGGAAACTAATTTAAACCTAACAGTTTGTCCGCCAGAAATGGCTCCACCTAACAAATCTGAAATAGCATAATCGCCATCAGCTTTAATATACACATATTTTGTAGAAGAATTATTCCCAGTTATTGTAATTTCATAATAGCCAACTGTTAAATTAACATTATTGAATCCTACAATTAAATTAGAATTTGGCATATTAATTATATCTGTAATAAGTTTATAATAAGTTTTTCCAGAACCTTCCACTTCTTCTGTTTCAAAATTGTAGATTATTGTTTCGCCATTATCTTCTACGACCACAGAACTTATTTGGTTATTTTGAATTAAACCACTAACTTCTTTATAAACTCTAATTGTTCCAGATAAAATTGAGATTGAAGCAACGTCTATTTCTGTGTCTTGTTCTAAATAGTAGTAAGAAGATATGTTTTCACCAACTCCTGTAATGCTATAAATTTTTCCACCTGTTAATTCAATTGTTGTTCCATCTTTTATTTCAGTTAATTGATTTACAAAATTAGTTCCATTCAAGCCGTCAAAATATAACCAATCTTGAACTGTATCGTTTAATGTTGCTTGAATTGCTGTAAGATATTTGTATTCTATAAGCTTTTCATTATCATTATTTGCAATAAACAGATAATCTTTAGCACTGAAAGTTTCTGGCATTAAAGAGATGTCTATTTTATTTATTACAAAATAAGATATTCTTGAATATAGTTCTTCTTGTGTTTGAGTCCCCATATCTTGACCATTTGGGGTAA
The DNA here is from genome assembly GCA_944345545.1 of uncultured Clostridia bacterium. Classification (GTDB taxonomy): domain Bacteria; phylum Bacillota; class Clostridia; order Christensenellales; family UBA1242; genus Caccopulliclostridium. The sequence continues at coordinate 9,339 of CALVMK010000016.1, forward strand.
AGAATTCTAGTGGTAAACTTGAAGTATTATTCATGTAAAGATAATAATAATACACTTCACTTGTTGTTGGTTTAACTTTTAAACTATAAACTTTACCTATTGAATCTTCAAATTCTAGTGTTGTGCCTTCTTTCATTATAGAAGATGTGCCAATAATTGGGTTTTGTGTTACGTCTGGATTTAAAGCTGATAAGAAATCTTTTCTGCTATCTGTTTGATAAATTGACTTATTATCATAAGCTGAACCATCAAATTCTTTAGCAATGTTTATAAATTGAACTTTAATGCTATTAGAGTTTTCAAAGCTTTCAACAAACATGTAATTTGTGTTTGGACTTATTGATTCCAATTCTGTTGAAACAGCTAAATAATTTGTTAATTTTATTTCTTGAGAAGAAGTATTCCCAATTTGGTCCATATTAAAGCTAGATAATGTTCCATTATTTTTAACAATATAGTTCTCTTTAGTTAGTCCATTTGAACCATTATATTCTAATTTATAGAATGAGTATGTTGGTATATTACTACCATCAGCATTATAAATATAGTTTACATTCTTTATATAGGTGTAATTATCTGCGTCAGCACCATTAGGAACAATTTTATAACTACAATTTGAATTATTGTTATTTTTTGTGAAATTTATTAAATCGCCAATGTTAACCAATGATTGATCGCTTATTATTGGACTTAATGAGTTTTCAAATGTTTCTATTCCACCAATTACAAAACTCTTTTTATATTTTAATTGAACATTTATTAATTTTATGTACGAAGCAGGGTTCACAGAATTGTTTTTTTCTTCTGCAACAAGAAGCCAACTGTGGTTTTTCCCAACTTCAGTGTTTGCATTGTCTATGCTTGGTGTTATGTAGCCTTCACTTTCAAAATCTATATTTTCAAATATTGATTGATTTAAAACTAACCCAGTGAAGACAGTTTCATATCTTGTTATTGATTCATAAGCATCTTCATTTGCAAACGCATTTTCAAGGTCTAAAGCCAAGCCACCAATTTCTACTGCTGTGTCTGAAACATATCCAACATATTTTGAATACTGTTTGTCGTCCCCAATATAAGCATCTACCTTAAACACTGCTATTTCATCAGTATTAAAATCTGCGTTTTCTGAACCTATGTTCATATCGTCTATCACAATGCTTCCACTAGCTGTTGTGCTGTAATTTGTTATGATAAGTCTGTAGTCATAATTTAAACCTGTGATGATTTCATTTCCATAAATTGATTTTAATGCCAAATTAATTTTATAATTGTAGTTTGATATATTGGTTTCATCAATTGAATAAGGAGTTGAATCTTCACCTTCAGCACTTAAATTATTTAAAGTTAAATGATAACCATTTGCATCAAACTTAAACTTGAACTCTGCACTATCAATAACCGTTCCTGAAGTTTTAGAAACAGCTTGAATTATTGCACTAACTTCTTGATTTTTTAATATTGTTCTATCAGTTATTGTATACAAATCTATGTTTAAATTAGTAGTGTTTTGCGTGTCTGCAGTAATTGAAGTTGAATCTTTAAAAAGTGTTATTAAGTTGTAATTATATTGCCATTTTTCAATATTTCCACCTGTTGTTCTATCGGGGAAAAGCCCATTTAGTTGAATAACCTTATCATTAGGTGTTTCAACTTCATAAGAACAACTTTCATATAAAACTTCAACAACTTGCCCTTCACTATCAAGCCCTGTTGACCTTCTTTGAACTGTGTATACCCCAACAGATGGAGCTGTAAGGGTGTTCTCAGTGAGCACTAATGCAACAGTGCCCACCTCGATTGAATTTGCTTTATCATCATCTTTGCCAACATAGTCTACATAAGCTCTTACAGAAACCACAATAGCATTAGTTTTAACATCAAAACCTGCATCAGTTATGATGTTGCCATTTTGGTCTATTGTTGCAAGACCTGCACCAAAACCTTCAATAGTGCTATCTGTGTTTATTTCAAAGAAAATTTTATTGCCTTGACCATAATAAGAGTTTAACAATGAAACAACATTTCCATCTTTGCCTACAACTTGATAATTTTCTGTCCATAAACTAAGTGGTATTGTGTAAATTATTCCATTTCCTTCATCTTTTGGCTCGCAAGATGCAGCATCAATTTGCTTATAACGCAATGTTCCTGTGTTACCGTTTGTATCAACACCATAAGGATTTGGTGTTACGGTGTAACCAATACTGCTTGCATTGTAGCTATCGCTTTTTGCAAATTTTGTAACATACCCTTTAAAGATTGAAGACAAAGTAGTTTTTGTGTTTACATTAAATTGTTGAACTGATTTAATATCTATTTTATCGCTTGCAGCAATATCATTATTTTCGTCAGCAGACAATTCTGTAATTTGGAAATCATTTATTGTTAATGTTGAAATTTTATTATCTTCATCATAACTTGAAGAACTACCGTTATATTCAATTTGTGAATTAGGATTATAATGTGTTATTTCTATTTTATATTTTCCACTAATTTCATTTTGAGTGTAAGTTGTTTTGTTTAAAATTGTTGATAGTGAAACATGAACATAATGAGAATAGTTTTCTTTAACTGTAATCACATAAGGTGTTGTTGTTAATTTCTCGTTATTAGCATTATAAACTTCAAAATAGATATTTTTATTTGTTGAATTAGCAAAGTCTGCACTTATCAACAAGCTTATTGTGTCAGAATAAAGCGTTGTTGCTTTTACTTTTAACATATCAGTGTTAGATAAAGGTTTATCGCTTAATTCAAAGCCCCAAACATCATTTAAACTCAATTCATTTCTTAACGATTTAACTTGAACTCCATCATAATCTAATATGAAACCAACTTGTTTTACTCCTTGCGTAGAATCTTTCACATTTAATGTAACAGTTTTTTCTTCGTCTGATAATGAACTATTTAAAGATGCAATATTTATTGTGCTTAACATTACCTTTTTATCTTTATTTATTAAATTAGTAAGGTTTACTGAATTTTTAACACTGTAATTTTCATTTTGTTCTTTATATAAATAATTTATATCAAACTCTTCTGGTAAATAGTCAAATGATTCATCAACATCAACGTTTTCAAGAACTACAAAGTTTTGGCTGTTAAATTCAAGTTTATAGTTGTTTTTGCTTGAAGCTATTGCAGTGTATGTTACATTTTCTCCATCTTTTTTGCCATAAACAAATGCAACTTTTTCTTCAGTTGTTGTTCCTCCAGTTACTAAACTCTTGTTAACATCTAATTGTAAATAAAGTTCTTCTTTTGTAGTATTTAAACACATTATCTTATAAGCTGTTGTGCCGTTTACAGTTTCTTTATATGTGTATAAAATTGGCGTATTATTTTCGCTTACGCTTCCCGTTATACTCATTTCTGTGATTTTAATATATGTACCTTCAGCTTGTAAATCGTATAAAGAGAAGTCTACGCTTTCAAAGTTTTTGAAATCACTTAAAAATACTATTTGTCCATCTCCACCATTTAATTCACTGTTATGAATTGTTGTGTTTCCTGTGATAGAAACAGAACCTTGTCTTTTAATTTCAACGGATATGTTAAGGCTTCCACTTTCTAAATTAACGCCAGATAAATCTATTGAATAATCTTTATTCCCAACTGCAGAACTGCCAAGTGAATTACCAGATTTTATATCTGAAATGCTAATAAAGTTAGAAACATCAAAATTTTGATTATCTAAAACATTATTTGATGTTGCTGGCGTAACAGAAACTGCATAACGTTGTTTTAAATAAATACTTGTAGAAATTAATACTTCTTCTGTTTCACCATTTTTATCAGCTTCAAGCATAATCTCTAATGTAAGCGGAATTGACATTGCTCCATCATAGAATTTGGAATCCATAACATTAAAGGTTGCTCTGTTTTGAACGCCTTCAGTTTTTACTAAAGCCCCTGTGTCTTCATTGCTTGAATTTAACGCTTTAAATGTAGATATTGGGTCTCCACTATCTGAAAGATTATTGTAATAGCTAACTAGCACAAAGTAGTCTGCATCTAAATTGCTGAGATAAGACTGTCTTTCAGCTACGGCTGTGTTAATATAGTCATCATAATCTAACAATCTTATTGAAGAGCCTTCCCAAATCTCTGAACCTTGAACTTGCGCCCCAGTTGAATCTATAATTTGAACAATGTTTGTGCTAGATGTTTTTGCTTTTAATGTAACATAATATCTTAATGTGTATCCAAAAACATCAGTTATGTCAATATAACCTTCAATATCGCCATAATGTGCAACAGTGCTTCCTTCAACAAATTGAACAACATTGTTTCCTGTGCTTGCCATTTTTAAATAGTTTTTCAAATTTGAACTTAATGTGTAAGTAAAGTTAGTAGCTTGGTTAGTTAAATTTGTTCCGTTTTTATGTTTTATAACAACACGACTTGAATCGCCAGACTTTGCTATTGTTAATGGCAAGGTTGTTATGCTGTCACCTTGTCCTACTAATGTGCTATCTTCATAATACAAGTAAAGCGGTGTTGATTGAGAGTTTTGAGTTGATGTAGCACTTTCTGCGTTAGTTAAAGTATATTGCCAATCAGGTAATATTTTTATCATTATATAAGCAGAAGTTGTTTGAACGTCATTGTCTGCTATTTGAACAGAATAAGTTACCTTGTAAACAACATAATTGCCTTCATTTTCTGCTCCATCTGCTAAAATATTGAAATCGTAAGTTATTCCCCCATTTTCTGTTATTTGTTGAATTGGGGCTACCCTTGATGGTGGATAGTTATATTGTCCACCTACAGTTGCAAGGTATCTTAACACATAATTATCGCCAGAACCAACAGCTGGGAAAGGAATATTGCCATTTTTTTGGTCTTCAAATTGTGTGTAGTCATAATCTAACGTAGCAACTAAATATAGAGATATGCTTATACTTCTTGTTGTGTCTTTTGTGAAATAATCTTGGGTGTAATTTTGCCCGTTATATTTAGTAATTTCCCAAATATTATTTTCCCCAGCAACCCCTAAAATTCCTAAGCTTGTTTCATTTGCTTCCAATGTTTCCATAAAGCCAGATGAAACAGTTTTACCATTACCAATTTTAAAATCAAAAACAGCTTTATAATTATAGGTTACAAAATCATTTACATAGCTAAGGTTAAAAGTTATTGTTTGTATTCCCGAAGATGCTTCGCTAAAATCAAGTTCTGTTTCTCCCATTGTGCTGTAACCATTATTTGTAGCATCTAAAGCACTTGCATATTTTGAATAATCAACAAGGTCGCCTCTGTAATACACACTTATTCTTGTTTTAACTTCGCTAGTTCCAACGGTTGCTATATCACTGAATAACAAAGGTTGATTATTGTTTGTAATTGTGAAATACTTATCAAAACTGTTATCTCCAGTTGCATAAGGGTCTATTCTCTCACTAGGAATACTGGTTGCGTTAGAGAAATTTAATAAGAGTTTTATTGTTTGTCCAGCATAGGTTTTATCTAAAGTTATGCTATCTAAGAATGTTGAACCATTATCTATAGATATTTTAGCGTTTTCTTTTGCTGTAATTACTGTGTTATCAGCAAGTGTTGATTTACCTTGGAAAGTTAAAAGTTGATAACTACTTGAGAAGATTTTTTGTTGTTCAGCTGATAAAATGAATATTTCCATCATTTTGCTATCAGTAGAAACTTCTGTATCGCCAAAATAATTTATTTCATAAGAAAGCAAGTTCCCTATATTTTTGTCCAGTCTAACACTATAAGTCTCACGTTCTATTCCGTCAACTTTAATTATAAATGATAACACAATTGAATTCACGCTTGCCCCGCTAGTCTTCCAACTAAGCGTTATAGAAGTTGAATTTAATTTGCCACTTTCATCAATTGAATTTGTTTCCATGTAACTTTTCCAGCTTGTACCAGAAAGAACTATTTCTATTGATTCTTCTGTTAAACTAATGTCTTCGCCATCTTTATTTTTAACTACAACTCTGTTTGCATCTCCAAATAAAGCCTTATCAGCAAAGTTTAATACAAAACTATTTCCTTCTTCAGCAGAAAGGTAAACATATTCTACATCTCTAGCCTCTCCACTAGCGTTTGGATAATTTAGTGTTACAGTTTTATCTGGCACAACTTCAAATTGAACATAAGCGTTATATTCAACACCAGATATTGTTATTGTGGCTTGAATAATAACTTTTGTTGCACTTGAAACAGGTTTTGTATCAACGGTTATCTCTGGAGCTTCGCCATCAACGTAAGTTTTATATAAACTTTCTATTGCTTCGCCACCTTCTAAAACATATAGTCCTAATTCATTATCCGTTTCTGTGCTTCCGCCATAATATTTATCGCCTGTGGTTATGATAGTAAACAAAGAATTTTCTTCTGCTACAATTTCTCCAACATGGCTTGTTGCTAAAACTTGACTTGCTACAATGTTTTTACCTGTTTCATTAGAATAAATTATTTCATCTATTACTAATGGTTCTTGCGCAGAAGTGTTAGTTACAATGTTTGGATATACTGTTAAAATAAAGTTATAAACAAATTTTTCTTCCCCAGCACTTGTTAATGGCAATTTTAATGTAATGCTGTAAGTTTTGCTAGACTTTAACTGTGGTAATGTTAAGTCGGCTAATGTTGAGCCTTCACTTCCTTCTTTCACAGCAAGTGTAATATCGCCAGATTTTCCACCTGTTGATAAATCTATAACTTCAATTTCTACATCATTCCAATCAGTAACTTGAATTGGGCTACCGCCTTCTTCTATACTAAGTATTTCGTTTAAATTTAATGTTCTATCGGAGTAAGTATAATAGGTTGCATCTTGTTTATATAAGTAGTTAGCTTTTTCATTTAGTGTGGCTGAAATGTTAGATTTAAACACAACATCTATTTCTTTATATGCCGTATTTTTTCCATACAATGTGTATAACACAACTTTAAAAGTTAAATCACTAACTAATTTCTCGCCTTCTTTAAGTGAAATTATCCCACTTGTTTTATCAAAATCTAACTTATCAATTTGGTTTACATCATAAATGTGATATCTAAGCAAATCACTCTTAGTTACTATTCCACCGCTAACAACAGCTAAAGTAACTCTGTCGCTCATGCTTAAAACATAGTTTGTGTCTATTTCAATTTCCGATTCATTATAATTGCTGTTTAAATCATCAGTTTTAAAAGCTAATTCTTCATAAGCATAGTTAACAATTATTTTGTAAAGTGCAGAAGAACCAATATAATTTTCCCCTAAATATGCTTCTGCTCTAACAACAATTGTAAGCATAGAACTTGGCAAATATTTTATTGTTAAATCACCATTTTCAGTTAACCCCAAGAAACCTTCAATGTTTGTGCCCGTTATTTCAATGTTTCCCACAAATAAACTGTCAATATAAAATTTTAAATCAGGTTCTGGTTTTACATCTTCATAAACACCATTTGTTTCTACTTGAAGAACAAATCTTTTACCTGCTTCATAATTAGGTATGTTTTCAGTAAAGGTTTCATTCAAATTCAAGTGAATGTCGCTATTAGATTCAAATTCTAAATATTCAGCAACATTTGCTCCAACTGGATTAGCTCCGTAAATATATGGATAATAAACATTTAATTTTGCACTTGGAACTATTTTTATTCTGTAACTAAAAATTTCAGTTTGAGTGGCTTCAACATAACAAATAATCTTTATAAATTTTTCAGTGCCATAAGTATAGGTTGATAAAATTCCAGTTGAAGCATTAAATGTGGCATAGGCATTTGGATTTAATGTTCCATCTTCATTTTCAATCTTAAATGAAAAATTCGTTTTATAATAATCTGATATGCCATACCCATCTATTTCAAATAGGTTATAAAGGTCATATTCTTTTCCGCCGTCATAACTATCATAAATGTTTTCGTCTTCAATATATTGTTTATTATTAATCAAATAAATATTTTTATTAACTTTATTAATTAAATTTGCATAATCTGCTGTTTGATTTACATCGTTTGAAGTTTTATATTTAACATATTCATATTCACCCGGCAAAATGAGAGCATTAAATTGAATATCCCCAACACCATTTTGTGTTATTGTAAATGTAGATTGATTAACATTTGATATGCCTGTATTGATTGTTATACTGTTATCATCTGTTGAATAAATTGATGGATTTCCTACAAAAGATAAACTATATTCCCCTACATTATCTTCATGCGTTAAAGATTTGCCAGTTGAGTCTTTAAATATTCCTAATATGCTATCAAAATTATATTTATAACCAGAAACTAAAACTAAATGAAGATTATCATTTTCTGTTTCTAGATTATAATTTGCAAAAGCAGTATGAGAAAGTACTCCGTCAGCAGTTGAAATTTTTGTGTTGTTTTCTGCACTTATGTCTGGAGTAACAACATTAGGAGAAATTGTTAATTGCATTTTTTCAATTAAAATTAAATCACCACTGCCAACTGAACCATAAAGTATGTAAAGTTGTAATGTTTCTTTTTCAATCAATTCTTTTAAAATTTTGATTTTTGCGCCAGAGTTTTCATCATTTATTATTTCAAATGTACCATATGTTTCATCTGTTATTATAGAATTGCCATCAAAAGAAAGGTAAATTGAACTAAAATTGGTTAAAGCGTCCCCTTTGTTAGCAATGTTCTTTATAAGACCAATAATTGAAGAATCTGTTCCGTAAATAGATATTTCTTCATTCACCCCTGTTGTTAGATAGTGGGTGCCTAAATTTAATGTGCCATCTTGTTCGTAAACACAATTCTTTTTATCAACGCTTACATTTGCATTTACATTAAAGTAAAGATTTTGCTTAAACCCATATCCTACATTATTAGGATCGTTTCCAGAATATAATGTAATAATTTGTTGTCCAATTCTGTCTGCACCAAAGTACAATGTTAAAGTTTTAGAGTCGTCTGATATAATCGCACTAGATAACCCATTTTCTAAATTAATAGCATTACCGTTTTCATCACATACATTAATTAACCTTGTTGAACCAAATTCATGTTCCCACTTTAAGTCCACAATTATATTATTATCTGAGTATACTCCTCTATATACAGGGTTATCACCAACACTTTCAGCACCAGATTGAATAGTGGTCTCATTTATCGTAGAATTAGCTAAAACTATTGCAGGCTCAATTGTAACATTAATAACTTGGTTTATTGAAGATATGCCTGGAACTGTTGCTACTAATTTAAAACTATAAGAAGTTCCAAAATTTTCTAAAATCTCAATGTCGCCGTTTAATTCTATCCATTCGTTATTTGTTTTTAAATCTGGAGAACTAAACTTGGTTACTTCATTTAAAACATATTGTTGTTCATCTAATGTGTAATATATTTCAAATATTATATTAGAACCTATTAAATCTATAGTTCTTGCTTTTACCCCTAAAGTTTGAATATTAACCGTCATTTTAGAAGAATCATATATTTCGCTTACACCATCATAGTCATTTTTGTCGAACAAATATTCCTGACTTTGAGAAGTTTTATCATAAACTTCATAATATTTTATTCTGCTCACATATCCGTTTTGCGAGCCATTATTAAAATAAAGGGTTGCCGTTGGATATTCACTAATTAAAGCAGAAGATTTTGTTGATGTTGAAACATTTACTTCAAAATTTCCATCTTCATCTGGGGCTGTAACACTGGCGTTATTTACAATGTCAACTCCATCTGTAGTTTGCATTATAATGTTTCCATATTTATCATAAACAACAACATTATATCGCCCAGTTGTTTCATCAAAAATTGTTGCTTCCAAATCTCCGTTAAAATTATTTAAACTGTAGGTTGTGCCAATCTCAGTTGCTATTTTTGTATCGCTTACTGGTGTAGTATCCACTCCACTAATTTCAATTTTTTCTACAATTCGATTGTCAACTTCTGTTTTGATAATTGACTCTTCTTTTCCAAACTCAATTTTTGCAGGATTTCCGTCATAAACTTCAAAATTCTTTGTTAAAGCTGTATTGTTATAGTCTAAAGCATTTACAGACACTGTTTTACTTTCTGTTTTTTGATATGTCAACTCGAACTTTAGTTCTATATCTTGAGAAACATTCCTAGCAATCATAGGAATATAAATTGCTTTAACTCCATTGCCTAAATCTCTAATATTACCAGCCGAAATGTTTGTTTTAGTGTATGTTATAACACTTGTTGGGACTCCTGTTGAAGCATTAGAAAACTGAATATTTATTAAATTGCTGTTCCATGCATTTATAAATATATCTTGTTCAACTGCCTGTTCCTTTTCTTCTATTCCAGAATAAAATCTTATTTCCAAAACAAAGGCAGGGTCTTGAGTGTTATTTCCTTTAAAAGCATATTTATTGCTATAACTATCATCATTTTGGTTTTTTACGCCATCTATATCATAGTTTAAATTGTAATCTATTACGTTTTCTGCTGTTATTTCACCTTTTATTTCGTTTAATGTAATGCTATCAGTAATAGCAAGCACTTCAACTTTTTTAAGTGTTTTTGTTATTGTAAACTCAAGTGGTTGATTGCTTAATTCATTGTCTATATTTTTTACAATTGTTACTATTTGATATTCCCCTTGATTTAAAATAGGAGCACCAAGATAATCTGTTTGAATAACAACAGCAATAACATTAAATGTGCCTACGCCAAGAGTTTCAAACTCTCCATCAATGCTTTCTATTTCAGCAGCTGATGTTTTTGTTCCTAAACCATAACTAGCAAACAGCGAATCAAAATTAAACAAACTATCATCAGTTGCCACTAAGCCAGAAATCATTTTTGTTATGTCTTCACCTTCAACAGTTGTATAGGCTATATATTTAACCGTTGTGTAAGAGCCTTGTGTTATGTTTATGTTGTTGTAAAGATTGTAACTTTGATGAACTATATCTTCTTCATTTTGCGCATCTTCATAAGTTAAAGTTATTGGGGCTTCATTCTTCCATGTAAGTTTTGTTGTTTCAATTCCCGCAGTAGACCAATAAGGTGTTTTTTTGACGGCATCTTCATCTTCTATGATTCCCTTATCTCCAAATATTCTTACTTCTATATTGAAATAAAAATCTGGATTATTAACTGCAACCGTCCAATAACTTTTGTTGTAATCAGTAAGATTTATTTGTGGGTAATAATATGTTTTAATTTCTCCGTCTTCCTTGACAACAACAGAATCACTGTATTCAACAATTTTAACTTCATCTCCTGTTGAGCCTTCTGGGTATAAAATTCTAATACCCATGTCTGCAATTTTATACGCCATGTCTGCACTTGTATCTGTTGATAAAACATTTATTCCAAGTGAATTATCATTTTCATTGTTAGAATTAGCATAAATTACGCTAGTTTTATTAAACGGAAGTTGCTTTCCGCTGGTTTGAGAAATTTCAAATCCTGAAATTGTTTGTGTAACAAATGACACATTAATTTCAGCAGATTTTCCAAGTGTTTCATTAGAAGCCTGTGTAATCAAATCACCTTCTTCTTCATACATAGCTTCATATTCTTGTTGCAACTGTGAATTTTTAAAACAATAAGCCTTGATAGTTATAGGAATTTCTGTTTCTGTAGGTTTTAATGCTTTAAATGTTCTTTTGCCGTTTACATAACCTAAGTCTTGAATATAATCATTAACATTTCCTTGAGCAATTGTGAAAGCATAATAAACAGATTTTTGCTCTGTTGTGCTTCCAAACATATATGCACTGCTTTCTGGAGTGAACTGTGGCTCTACTGTAAAGGTTGAATTAACAGCAAAAGTGTCCGCTTGATTTCCGCTAGACTTTGCAACAACATTTAAAGAATAAACAGGAACATCTATGTTGATTGTGGTTTCCGCTTGAGTAACTCCAACTACATCTGTTCGTGCAACAATAGTAGAACTTCCACCCTTGTTCCAATTCCCTTCTGTTTCATCATAATATTCTTGAGAAACAATAACCTTAAAAGGCTCACCAATGTTTGCATATTGTGGTATGCTTATAACACCATTAGACAACCTTCCATTGCTAACAGATATACTTTGATTTTTAAAAGAAAGTGTTACTCTTTTTTCAGTTACATTTTGAGTTGATGTTTGCACTTCTATTTCAAAAGAAACATTTCCATCATTATCTAATGAGCCAACTTCATTATAAACGCTTTGCTCAAAAAAGATATTTTCAGGTTTAACTTTTTCTTGGTCAAAATAACCCACTGCATACAAAATGCCGTAAGTTATTCCAAAAACTCCAATTAATGAAAAAAATACAATTAAAAAAATTTTAAAAAATCTCATTTTGTTTCTCCAAGATTTATTTAGATTATTTGCAATATTAGACAAATTAATTATATATTTTACATTTTTTTAAGTCAAATGAATATGTAATTAAAATTATTATATTTTAATAATATTTTATAAAGCAAAATTGACAACTTTACGCCTATGTGTTATACTTAACTTGTAATAAAGGAGAAAATATGGAGTTAGGTTTTTTTGTTCCTGTTAAAAGTGCTCAAAAAGGCGATAATTCAGTTGTTGGAAATCAAGCAGTTATATTTAATGACAAATATAACGAAACTATTTTTATAAGCTCAAGAAAAGAAGATGAGCCTAGAATTTTAGTAGATTTAAACAAAAAAACAATGTCAATAGACTTTTCACATTGCTTAAATGGCTATGAAAGGTTAATGAGTGTAAATGGAGCTTCTAGTTACCACATAGGTAATGGTATTTTTACGTTTCCAATTAAAAGCGTAACTATTGACGGAAAAGAAAATTTTTCATTTGAAATTGATAGCATTAAACATACATTTGAAGTTGGTTCGCAATCTTTTTCAATAACCGACCAAAGCAAAAATAAAACAGTTTTAAGCTCTCTAACAAGCGATTTTTATAATGTAAATTTTAGTCAAGATGTTTTAAAAAATTTAACACCTTCTAAAAAATGCACTTTGCCACAAATTAGAGTAACAGCTTTACCAATTCAAATGGCAGAATTTTTAGAAAAAAATAAAGAATTAGCCACACAAAGCGGACTAGAAACTCTTAACATTAAAAACATTCATCTTGTTAAAATAAATAACAATATTATGCTTGCTCGTGGCAACAGTTTAGTTCCTATTGCTGATGCAAAAAACATTAATAGTTCTGTTTTTTTTGCAAAAGTTGGTGAAGATTATCATGTAACCTTTGGAATGAGTTTAAATGCTTCAGGACACATAGTAGATGCAGTTGGGGCTTCAAAACTCACAGAACAAGATGCAACTGAATTAAAGGCTTTTTTAGGTCATACTGGCAAAATTCTTAGCCAAGATGAATATGCTTCTTTAAAAATTCAAGCAAAAAAACTTACTGTTTATAATGAAACAACAAAAAAAGCTGAAACTATTTCTCCAATGCCACAACCACAAAGAAATTTTGAGAGCACAGAACAAACAAATATAGAGAGCGAAAATCAACCCGCTTCAAACAATTTACCAACATTACAAGTGCACGCTCATGATAAAAACAAACATGACGATGATAATGGAGATAGCGAACATGGTTTGGCAATAATGGAAAACACTCAAACAAACCAAAATTCAGCTGACACACAAGTTGAGCCTCCACCTTTTGAAAACGCTCCAGAGGCTTCCACTGAAGCTAACACTCCTAACGCAGAAAATAACGCTTCTGAAGAAAATTTGCCACCAATTACAGATGATGTTCCAAACCCAGAAGCTTCTGCTCAACCTGAAGTTACAAATTCTCAACAACCTTCAGCTACTCAAACCGCTCAAGCAAGCCCAGCAAGGTCAGCTCCTAAAAAAGATTTTAAAAAAGACGCAGCTAAAATAAGTGGAGTTCTTTCTAAATTCTTAGGCTTTGGGCTAGTTGTTGCAGCAGTGGCAACACCAGGGGCTATTGCTATGTTAGCGGTAGGCACAACATTTTTTTTAACAGGATATACATCTGACGATTTTGTTGATATTGTAGAAGCACTTTTAAGATATTCTCAACGACCAAGAGCTGACCGTCAACCAAGACAACAAACAATGCAAAACGCTCAGCAGGCTCAAGAACAAAATCTCGAAAACGCTCAATCGCATGAACAGAATTTGGAACAAACTGACGACCTTGAAGGAAATAATCCTTCTCAAAACGAAGAAATGCTCGCACTAGAAGGTAAAGAAAAATTATTGCTTACAGGAAGAGACTTAGAATTAGAAAATAGTGATGATGACCAAAAGCTTTTAACAGGAAAATCACTTGAGTCCGCTACTAATGATGAAGAAATTTTTGATAAAGAAACAAAAGATTTAAAAGATGCAATTCAAGATAGTTTTAAAAAGTTGTCTGAACTTCATAACAACACCGTTAATGAAGAACGTAAAGTTATTGAAAGAACGGAAAAGGCTTTACAACAAGAACAAACAATATTAGACCAAAAAAGTGTTGAATATAAAAACATTTATGAAAACCCAAGTTCAACAGAAGAACAAAGAAATGTTGCTGCTGAAGGGTTAAAAAACATACAAGCTCAAAAAGAACAATTAGCTATTAAAAAAGCAACTTTTGAAAAACAAAAAGCGGAAATAGAAAAAATTGTTAATGAAGAATTTAAACCTTTAGTTTTAGATTTAGAAAAACAACAACATGATATTGAAGATAGCATTAGCGACATAATAACACAAGAAAATGGCGGAACAAAAGTTGCTGATGGAACATATTTTTATGAAGGTTTTGACTCTTCTGCAAGAGAACGCAAAAAACAAGAAAAACGTAACAAAGAACAATTAGAACAGGCTTCTGCCCAATTATTAAACGAAGAACTTCTTGAAGAAGATGCTAAAGCTGAAAAAGATGAAATTGAAAATGATAAACAAACAAAAACATCTTCATTAGAAGAAGACAAAGCAAAACTTAAAGATAAAATGCTTGACCTTAAACAAAAACAAGATAAAATGCTAGATAAAGAAAAAGGTCCTTATGCAAAAATTAAAGGTGTTGTTGAAAAAATTAAAGGTCTTTTTAAAAGTAGTTCTCATACTCAAAACAACTCTAACGAACAAAATTTTGATTAATAGCAACAAAAAAACTTCCTTTTTCATATATACAAAAAGGAGGTTTTTTTATGCTTTTTATAAAAGAAAATTTAAGCACAATTCCAAACAAAAAATTCACTAAAGAAGAACTTATTCAAGCTGTTAGACAGGATATAATTGGAGAGCTTGAAGCTATCAACCAATATGATTACCACCAAATGTCAACCGATAACATCGTCGCCAAAAAAATTCTTAGCACAATTAGAGATGAAGAAAAAGTTCATGTGGGAGAGTTATTTACCCTTTTAAGATATTTAGACCCCACAGAAGCTGACTTCTTTTTAGAAGGTGAAAGTGAAGCAAAAAAAATTATTGAAAGCTTAAAACAATAACAAATGTATGTTATTTAATAAATAATGTAACAAAAATTAATTACTTTTTATTTTTACAACATTTAAAATCTAAAAATTTATAGAATTTATAAACTAATATTTGAAAATTTGACAATTTATATTTTTTTTATACATTTTTTTGTTTAAACGAATAAAATAGCAAACTCTGAACAATATAAGTTTAGCTAAAAACTAGCTAAATTTAATAAAAGGAGAGTGCTATGAACAAAAAATTTAAGCTTATTGGAACTGTTGCCTCACTTTGCCTTGCTATTTGCCTTATGGGAATAGGTGTTTATGCTGCAAGCTCCGTTTCATTAAATGTTACTTCAAATGTAACCTTTAATGCGGAATCTGTTTTCGTGGGCTATAAAGGTAAAATTGAAAGAGCTACAACTGGCGACTTTGATTCTCCAGAAGAACTTGTTGCCGAACATGCAGATTGGGTTACAAACGGTTCTACAGGGGCAGCTTCTTCTGGTGCATTAACAGCTTGGAACCCAGCAGAAGTAAGTTTTGAAGAAGGTAAACAATTTATTAGATACACAATTACTTTCCAAAACAATTCTGGTTTTAACATTAAAGTAGTTTCTTCTAATGTTCCAACCACAGCAGACGGTGTTACAGCAACAGAAAACGCTACTGCTTTAAAATCTATCGCTCCAGATGCAACTGCTGTTTGGACTTTAACATTAGAATTAACAGACGTTTCTGGCTCAGTTAATTTAGAAGTAAACCCAACTTTTACAATTACTCAAGCTGTATAAATTTAGTAAAAAAAATAAAAAATAGCTACAATTATTTGTAGCTTTTTTTATATAAATTATATTTTTATTTCTTACAAAAATTATTTTTTTAATAATTTGTTTTCCCTTTATTTAAAAGACTTTTAAATATTTTTTTTATAATTTAAAATATTTTTAATTTTTAAAAATCATTAATAAAAATTAATATTATTGTTTATTTTTGTAAAATCTGCTTAATTTTTTATATTATTTTTACTTACTTATTTTTTTATTTAATACTTAATAAAATAATTAATTAAATAATTAGCCAATAATTATATTGTCTTCAAACCAAGAATAAAAAAATGTCTGCAAATTTTTTCCAGATACTTTTTCAAAACATTCAATCATATCTTGCGGTGTTACAGTTTTATACATGTTATTTTTATAGTAATATTTTAAACATTTTATATATGTTTTCTCACCAAGAAATTCATAAAGCGTGTCGTGCATCAAATAAGCTTTAACATAAGCCGTGTAAACATATTCTTGCTCGTTTGAAAATTCGTTTAATGCTCTATTAAAAGATGTGTCAACATCACCTAGAACACTTGTGTATATTTTTTCAAAAACATTGTAATTACTTTGATTTCTAAGTGTTATTTGACTTCTTGAAGTGTTGTATTCTTGATTTATATCATAAAAAAGTGCCGTGCTAAATTCTGCCAAACCTTCATCTAGCCAACCATAATTAAATTGGTCATTTCCAACAACTCCATACCACCATTGATGTGCTATTTCATGTATTATAACTGTAGTGTAAGTTTCATAATTAGCTAAGTTGTCTGAAATTAAAACTAAATTTGGAAATTCCATTCCACCGTGAACAAAACTAGCTTCCACAACATTTAAAACATTATATGGATAATCTCCAAATAAATTGCTAAAGGTTTGAACTGATAAAACACTGGTTTGCAAACTTTTTTCAGGATTTTCGTCATCATAATAGTAGTAATTTATAGTTGTATCACCAACATTTGATGATATAACATTAAAATTTTCACTTAAAACAAAAACAAAATCTCTTACCTTTTCAGCATTAAAACTTACTACCTTATTTCCATCTTCCACACTTTCACTCACCTTTTCCCCTGTTGCCGCTATAACATATTTTTCTGAAAAAACTATTTTTACACTATAGTTAGAAATTTCGCTGTAAAAAGGGTCTCCATTTGAGTTATACCCATTTAGGTCAAATGCTCCGTTTTCATAAACACATAAAATGGGAACTGCATTACCAAAATTTATTGTGTTTTCTCCAACTCCAATTCTATGATTAATTTCTGGAAGAGTTGTTTCAAACTCTAAATTTATATTAACATCTTCATTAGGGGCAAGTGGACTAGAAAGCTCAACTTTTAAAATGTTTTCATCATCACCTATTAAACTATAGCCATAATTTGAACTTGTTATTTCTATATCTCCATAGCTCTTACCGTTATAATAAGCTCTATTATAATTTGCTAAACTTACCACGCCTTGATTTGACCCCTCTCTAAAAGCGTTGGGATATAAATGAAAACAAACATGATTAAGCTCAACCCCTGTATTGTTTACATAATTTACGCTCATTTCACCAGCTAATTTGTTTTCTTGGTCATCATAAGCTAGCTTTATTTCATAAAAGGTATATTCTGTTTGCCTTTCTTCCCCACAACCAAATAAAATTAAACTTAGCATTACGGGCATTATTAATAAAAAAATTTTTTTCATAATGTAAGTTATGCCGTCTTGTCCAGCAAAATGACAAATAAGCTTTGACTTTTTTTTCTTTTATGATAAAATAAATTCCACGAGGTTCATTATGGCATTTTGCAAGTTTTCATCGGAATATGTAATTAGTAAAGAAACACAAATAGATAATCTATTTATTAATGAATTTTTGCCTTACGCACCAGCAGAATGCGTAAAGGTTTATATCTATGGCTTATATAAATGCTCAAGTGCAAGTGCGTACGACAATACTATTGAAAATTTTGCAAAAGTTCTAAATTTAACTGAAGAAGAAATTGAAGATGCTTTTCTTTATTGGCAAGAACAAGGGCTTGTTCAAGTTTTAAATACATGTCCCATTGAAATTAGATTTATGCCTTTGAAAAATGTTATTAACAACACAAAAAAATATAAACCAGAAGAGTTTGCGACCTTTAACCGTCAAGTTCAAGAAATTTTAGAAGGCAGACAAATCACTCCAACAGAATACGATGAATATTATTATCTTCTAAAAACATTACATTTTCAACCAGAAGCATTGTTAATGATTATCAAGTTTTGCACGCAAATTAAAGGTGCTAATGTTGGATATAAGTACATAATAACAGTTGCAAAAAATTGGGCTAATGAAGGAATAACAACAACAAAAAGCGTTGAAGAAAAACTAATTAATTATGAACAATCAGGCTCTGACATAGAAAAAATATTAAAAATTTGCGGAATAAAACGTTTGGCAACCTTGGAAGAACGTGAATTGTTTTTAAAATGGACAAAAGAATTAGGCTTTGAAATTAAAACTTTAGAATATGTTGCAAATCTTATGAAATCTAGCAAAGTCAATTTTGAAAAATTAGATGCTCGTCTTACTAAATATTATGAAATGAAAAAACTATCGGTTAAAGAAATTGAAGACTATGAAACACAAAAAGCTGATATGTTTAAACTTGCAAAAGATATTAATAAAAAAATGGGACTTTATTATGAAAACCTAGAACCAATTGTTGATAGTTACATTTCAAAATGGCTTAACCTTGGGCATAATAATTCTTCTTTGTTGGCACTAGCAGATTACTGCTTTAAAAATTCTATTAGAACGTTGGAAGGTTTAGATAGCACAATTTTAAAACTTTACAAGCTTGGCATAGTTAGTGTTGAATCGATTTCGCAATATATGAACGAACTTATTTCATTAGACAAGGAAATCAAAGAAATTCTTGAAAAGCTTGGAATTTCAAGACTTGTTACAAATCAAGACAGAACATATTACAAAACTTGGACTCAAATTTGGAACATATCTCCAATGCTCATAGATGTTGGCGTAGAAATGTCTATTGGAAAATTTCAACCAATTCAATATATGAACAAACTTCTTTCAAATTGGCATACGTCGAATGTAAAAACTGAAGAAGAAGCAAGAAAACATGTTTTGCAGGATAAGGAAATAAAAGTAACTTCAAATAAAAAAGGTAGAAGTTACAAAAAAGAAGAATTAGATGCTCTTTTTGATAGCTTAGAGGAGATTGAACTATAATGGAAAAATATATTAAAAACATTTTAGCGGAACGAAAAATTAATGCTGAAAAAAAAGCTGATTCGGCATTAAATAATGCGTTAAAAGATTCCACATTTAAAAAACTATATAGCGAATATAATGAGCAAATAATTAACAAGGCAAAAAGTGAAGTTTATAACACAGCCTTTGATAATAAAAATTTAGAAAAAATAGAAAACAATTTAAAAAATAGACTAAAAGAACTTAACATTAATTACAACGATTTTACTCCGCATTATCATTGCAATAAGTGCAAGGACACTGGAATTTTTGAAAATCAAGAATGTGAATGCGTTAATCAAATAAAATCAAATGAACTATTAAAGCGTTGTGGGCTAAACTTTAAACCACATAGTTTTGAAGATAGCAAATTTGACATATTTGACAACCCAAGTCTTCTTAAAAATTTATACACAGCCATGAAAAAGTGGTGCCAAACAACAACAGAAGTTAAAAATATTATTATTAGTGGAAATAGTGGGGTTGGTAAAAGTTTTTTACTTGAATGTATGCTAACTGAGCTTTTAAAAGAAAAAAAATATGTTTTATATACAACCGCCTTTTCGCTATCTCAAGATTTGTTAAAATATCATACAACTTTTGATTCATCAAAAGAAGAAATCATATCTCCTTATCTAAAATGCGACATTTTAATAATAGACGATTTAGGAACAGAACCAATTTTTAAAAACGTTAATGAAGAATATTTATACTTAATTTTAAATCAAAGAGTTTTTGAAAAAAAGCCAATTCTAATATCAACAAACTTGACCTTACCAGAAATCCAAGAACGATATGGAGAAAGAATTTTATCACGTTTAATTAATAAAAATCTTTCAAAACTATTTAGAATTGAAAACACCGATTTAAGATTAAAAAAATTTTAGTCAAGTTAAAAATTTATTAAATAAAAAATCTTTTAATTTAATAAATCAACTTGACTTTTTTTATTTTTAATGTAATTTAATTAAAAATTTTTTTAATTTTAAATACTAATATAAGGTTCTACTTTGATTTTAAATAAAATTTTTTCTAAATAATTGCTAGGGTCATCTAAAGAATTTAAAAAGCTTTTAAATTTTGCAGGGCAATAAGTTAAAAAGGAATTATATGCTTGAACCAAATCTAACTTTTCAGCCACCATAAAGTCTTGAGCTACTTTAAACTCTTTCTTTATTTGCTCATTAATTTTTTGTTTTAGTTTAGATGAAACATAGGATAGTTCTGGTTGCAAACTATTTTCATTTTGAGATGGCTGACTTACTTGGTCAACATCCATAACTAGCTTTAAAACACTTTCAAATACGGGAACATTATTAACAAAATAAAATTGCGAATTTAAAGTTTTGTTTTTTAGTTTAAAGGTTATAGTTGCATCATCATAAAAATCATCATTTACGCCTTCAACAGTAAGGTATGTTTCATTTAAACCTTGATTAAGCCAATTAACTCCTTTTAGTTCTTCTGTGGTTAAAACTTTTTGTATTATTCCATTTTTATAAACAGCTGTTCTTCCTTCATTTAGAATTGTTGTTTTTTTCTGTTGTTCTTCACTTCCACTTTGAGTACCGCCTTGTTCTCCTGCAGAACCCCTACTCGCTGAACTTCCACTTGCAGAGCTTCCACCTGAAGTAGATAAACCCTGTTCTCCCTCAGATAATTCAACATAACCTAGCACAGATATTTTTGTTGGAGAAAAATATCCTTGATAAAATGTTTCAATGTTGCTATCTGTGTTATAAATTTTTTCTTTACTATATGTAATTAACTCTTCTATGTTTAAATCTGAAGCAGAGTTTAAGTTTAGTGTTGCATTTAAAAAATCTTTTGCACTTTCATTGGTGCAAATTAAAGATGTATTGTTCCCAATATCAGCACTTCGTGTAAGGGCATCTAAAACAAGAACTAAATTGTTTTTTGAAATTTCTTCATTAACTACAATTAATTCAGTTAAGTTTAAAGCAATTTTTTTACCAGCATAATTAGAAATTTTTTGAAGAGCTTCAGCAAGGTTTGGAGCAGTTGCAGTAAATAATTTATAATTTTCAGTGTAACTTGTATTAGGGGTTGGGACAAAAATAACAGTGCTAAGTTCTATGCCTTCTGGTGATTGGTCTATTCCTATTCTAGTTATAATTGCCCTTAATGATGTATCTGCAGGCATTAATAAAGCAAATGGAGTGTAAAAAATTAAAATAAACAAACCAATAATTAATATGGGATTTTTAATTAAATTTTTAAAAAATTTTTTCATTTTTTCACCTTTTTATTATAAATTTTTTTATTTTTATCAAAATTTATTTGGAATATTAAATAAATCGGCAAAATTAAAAAAATTAATAAACCTAAATATTTACCATAATTTGCTAAATATAAATGAATTTTTTGAGACGAATAAAAGAACAGCAAAAACACAATTATAGTTCCAAGAACAAATAAAATATAATTTTGAATTTTATTTGTGTAAGTACAAATTTTTGAAAAGCTTTCGTTTAAACAGTAAAACAAAACTCCACCCTGATAAAAAATGATAAACATAACAACTAATAATGCTATTAAATTTAGTTTTTCTATGTTTTCAACTTGATTTGTAAAGGCTATAATATCAGTTATGGCATTATTGTGCATAAAAGAAGTGTTTTTATATACTTGGTAAAATATAAAATAAAAAATTAATAACACAACAAAACACAACCAAACATAATTCATTATAGTTTTACCAAAACCATTTTTTACTTTTATTTTATCTATTATCATAAGAAAAAATATAAAATCACCAAACCAAAAAATGTTTTTAAATGATGTGTTTAAGATTGTTGTAATAGATAAATTTTCAAAAATGGGCAATGTAAATTGGGATATTGATGATGCTCCTAAAACTAAACAACAAATAAATCCAAAAACAATAAATATGTAAAAAAATTCTGCTGTTCTTGCAAGAGAATTTAATCCTTTATAAGATAATGCACAAATTATTGGCAAAAAAATTAATAAAAATTTTTCTATCTTGGCATTTTCAAAAATCGCTTCTCTTAAATAAATAAAATTATCATAAATTAAATGAACCACAGCTATTAAAAAATAAACAAAAAATAAAAAATAAATAATTTTTGTTATAATTTTTCCTAAAAATTTACTTAAAATATCGAAAAAACTTAAGTTTATATATTTTTCTTTTAATTTTATAAAAACAAATAAAAACAATACTTCCATGCTTAAAAGCATTAAAAATATAATCATTGCAAAATAGCCAACATCTTTATAAAGTAAGGACGGCAATGCTAAAATTTTTGATGAAAGCATCATTAAAAAGCAAAGTATGCCCGCTTGTCTTGCTGTTATGTCTTGTCTCATTTTGATAACCTCACTTTGTTTTTAGTTTTTGTTACTTTTGGCCTTTCACACATGTCTGTTATGCTAGCCTTTGTTAATGCATCTTTTAAATCAGAATTAATTTTAGGTGAAAATGGTGCTAAATAAGGAGTGTCATAAAAATTTAAAGCATTCATCTCGTTTATAAAATAAATCATACCTGCAACTACTCCTAAAAGCCCTAATGTACCGCCCAAAAAAATGAATATAACTCTTAAAACTGTAAGTTGGGGAGCTTGATCTGGAACGGTGTACACAGCTATCATACTCATTGCAATTATTATTACTGCAGGAGATGAAATAAGCCCCGCTTTTACACCAGTATCACCTAGTATCAAAGCACCTACTATAGATGTTGCTATTCCTAAATATCTAGGCAACCTTAAACTAACTTCATATAAAATTTGAAACAAAATTAAAATAAACACCATTTCTATAAAAGGAGAAAACGGTAGCCCTTGAGTGCTGTTTGCAACTGTTATTAAATATTTTAGTGGTAAGGCTTTATAATGATATAATCTAAAAGATAAAAAAACTCCAGGCAAAATACATGTTAAAACTATTCCAAGCGCCCTTATGATTCTCATAAATGTTACATATAAAGGATTTGAATAATAATCATTTGAAGCTTGCAAATCTTCTAAAAACACAAATGGCAGTGTTAAAACTATTGGAGACCCGTCAACCATAATAGCTATTCTTCCCTCTAACATTTTCGCCGCAACAATATCTGGTTTTTCTGTTGCACCAATTTGCTTAAAAAGTAGCCCCCTACCTTCTTGCAAAAAGCTTAAAATATAATGCGAATCTACTATTCCATCAATGTCTATAGATTCAAGTTTTTTGCTTATTTTTTTTATTAAATTTTCATCAGCTATTCCCTTTAATGAAAATAAACATACCTTAGTTTTTGTATATCTTCCAACTTCAAAATTTTTAATGCATAGCTTTTCCGTTTTAAACCTTAATCTTAACAGTGCGATATTAGACTTGATGTCTTCAACAAAGCCTTCTCTTGGTCCTCTTATTACTGATGATGTTGGCGGTTCAGCAGGCGTTCTTACAGGAGCTTTTTCCATGTCTGTAACAAGGGCACACTTTTCTCCTTCTAAAAATATTATTAAATTGTTTTGAGTAAGCTTTGTTATTACATCGTCTTCCGTTTCAACCCTTTCAAGCTCAAAAATTTTTAATATTTCATTTTCTAATATTTTAAAAGTTACTTTTTCTTTTTTATCATAGTCTTGCAAAGGAGACATAACAGAGTTTACAAAAATTTCTTTATCCATCATGCTTTTAATAAAAATCATACCAATTTCCGTTTGCCCTACTTTTAATTTACGTGTGCAAACATCAAAGCTATTATTTAACTTTGATTTATAATAGTTTAAATTTTCTTCTACATGAAAAAACATACTAACCTCGCAGTTAGTATGTTTTTAATTATTCTTTTTATGCGTTTTCCCAAATAACTTTGTCAGAATTTAGCGTATAATCAAAACTATTTCCCACAGCCATCAACTCTAGCTTTGATAAATCATTAGTCAAGTATTCAGTCAAATTTATACTATGCTCAACCTTGTCGTCTTCTATATTTATAGTTTTAGTAAGCTCTGTTCCATCGTAATAAGCAACCACAAGAAATTTGTGCCAACTAGAATTAAAACTTAAAATTTTATCTACATTGTTAAATTCAACATTAGTAGGTGCTTGCAATTTTTCATTTTTTAAATATTCAATAGGCGCAGAAAAATCACTTTGTTCATATTCTCCACCAAGGGCAACAATCCTTAAAGAATAGCAACCTTTAGAAAGCCCAGAAAGGTCGAAATACCTTTTCCCCATTTCGCCAAAATATTTGCTTTCTGTAATTTTTGCAATAGAACCATCTTGTGAAATCCCGTAAATTAATTCATAGTTTGTTGCTCCTGTAACAGTTGAAAAAACAAGTCTATCATTTTCTTTATCTAAATACACAGAAGGTGTTTCTAGTTTTATGTTCACAACAAATTCAACGTTTTCACAATAATCGCTTATAGAAGCATTAGTTTTTCCAACAACTCTGCAAGCAACTTTATAAACACCAGCATCTTCAAAATAATTAGTAGCGGATATGAAGTTGTTTAAAGAAACCAAATTTTGCCTTTTCCCATTTTTAGTGATAGAAAAAACATACTTTTCTGCGTTAACGTTTTTATCTACTTGTAAAAGTATTTCACCATTAGGCAAGTTATCAACAACCATAAGGTTTGTAGGTGTTTGCAACTTTCTATTTATTTCTGCAAGAAAAAATATAGTTATTATCAAAGCGATAGTAACCAAAAAGCAAACAACACCAACAATAATAGTTTTAGCTTTATTAGACATAATTCACAAAATAAGTAAGATAAAACAATAAAAGTTTTATATAAACTTATTATCTCCAAAAATAGTATAAAATACACCACAAAAAAAGTCAAACAAAGAATAAAAATTTATTTGCAATTAACAATTTTAAAAGAAAAATGTTTATTTTAAAACTAAAATTTAAAAAAACAGCACTTAAAAATAATTAAAAACAAAAAAGAGATAAATAAATTTATAAAAACTAATAAAAAAGTGTTGACAAAAAACAATGCAAATGATAATATTACTAATGCTTGAAGAAAAAAACAAATAAATGTTTAAAAAATCAGCAAGCAAAATGTAAGAAGTAATATTTTTCAGTAGCTCAGCGGTGGAGCACTCGGCTGGGCACCAAGAAAACGAAGTTTTCTGCGTACGAAGCGAAGCGTAGTTAAACCGATAGGTATCGGTTAACATAACGTAAAGCTAAACGGAAAAATTACTTATTCAATAATCCTCAGTAGCTCAGCGGTGGAGCACTCGGCTGTTAACCGATAGGTCGTAGGTTCGAATCCTACCTGGGGAGCCAATCCAATTTAAATACGAACTTATTTGAATTCATTTATTTTGAAGATAAGTTCGCATTGATTATCAAAAGAAACTAAACTGTTATTAGTTTCTTTTTTTATTTGGTAATTTGGTAAGTTTTAGCCCCGCTAAAGCGGGGCGAATAGGATCTATATTCTTATTTGAATAATCTACGATATAAAACTATACTTTAGTTCTTCTATACGCACTTTTAATTACACATTTTAAATATGCTACTATTTAAATAAATTTACGCATTTAGCTTATATTTGTTTTACTTTGTTTTTCTATCTTGAAGAATTTTTATATATCAAGCTAAAAATTTTTTTAGAAATTTTGATGGGCATTTGCAAATTGCAAATGCACACAATCAAAATTATATCTAAAAAAATTTTCTTTACGCTTGAATTATAAAAACTTCTTCATTGTACTAGAAAAACAAAACAACACCTAAAAACTTTGCTAAATGCTTAAAATTCTACTAAATAACTACATATTAACAAAGTTTAATTAATAGGCCCGCCCAAATCGTCAAACATAGTTTCAAAATCAAGCTTTCTAGATGGAACGTTCTTTTTAAAATCTTGATAGTACCCACTAATAACTTTTTCGTAATTCTCAAAAATAAAAGTTAGGGTTGCTTTCTGCAAATAACTACTTTGTAAAACACTTTCCACAATTTTATTTAAATCGTATTTTTTACAATCAAAATTACAATTTAATTTTAAGTGTTTAAATTTTTTAGAGAGAGTTTCTAAAGCGTCTTTGTTCTCTTTCTCTATCTCTTTATTATCATTCTCTTTCTCATTGTAATTATAATTTTCATTACCTTTATAATTATCATTATAATTAAGGTCGTTCTCATTTAACCCATTTAATTCATTTGGTTGTTTATTGGTTGTTTCTTGCTTATTTTTACTTGCATTGCTGTTTCCTTTTGGAGCTCCGCCAAGGCGTCCATTTTCTACACAATTATCATATCTTTTAATACTTTTATCTATTTGTGGCTTGGCTTGTTTAAAAATAATTTTAACAACAAAATCAACGTTCTCATTTTCTTGCGGTTCTATACCATTCAAACCGTATTCACAAATTACTTTATATGCTCTAGCTTTCAATACATGCGTAGGCAATAGCTCTATTGCGTCCATAAAAGAGCGATAAAATGCAAAGCTTTCTCTACTCTTCATTTATCTTCTCCTTTTTAAAATCTATTAAAGGGCAAAGAGCAATCAAATCAATTATATTTAAATATGAATTATTTATTAAGTCGAATAAATATTCTCTATCTTCTTCCTTTACATCATATGTATTAAGAAAACTTTCTAAATTTCTTTGAAATTTATCTTCATCCTCTCTATACTCTTTGTTGTTTTTATATAAAAAGTCATTTATAAAAATATACCATTCTTTAATTGCTTTTTGTTTATCACTCATTGTTTTTATTCCTCTCTTTTAGTTGTATTTTAAGTTTTTCTATGCAGTCTAAAACCCATTCTTTTTTTGTTTTAAAACCTAAAAGTTTTAAATTTTCAATTTTTAAGCAGTTGCAACCGCTTTTATTTAGGCGAACAGACAATTTGTAGTATAAACCCTCGTCTTTATTTCTACTGGCTTTCTTAGTGCCTAAAATTAGGTCTATTTCTTTTTTATTGTATATATCTAGTATATTACAATCCAACATTTCACAAATAGTAACCGCTTGCTCAGGTGTTGGCAAACATTTATAATTAGCAAGTTTACTAATATAACTTTTATCAACGCCTAAATGCTCGGCTAAATCTTTTTGTTGTAACCCTTTACTTTGTAATAATTCTTTAAGTAGCACTATGCTTCCTCCTTTTCTTTATTTTTAAATACTATCAAGTTATTTTTAAGAATTTCATAGTCCTCTTGCTTTTCTTTTTCTTTAATAAGTACTATAATATCAAGAGCTGTATCTGTAATAGTTAAAAGCATATTTTTTAAATCTCTTATTTGATTATCGCTAAATTTCATTTTTTCACTCCATTATTTAAATTTTCATTTTGTGTAGCTATGTAAGTTAAAAAATCGTCAACAAAAAATTCACAAATTGAGTTTTTGAATTTTTCAACCCTTTCATCTTCTACTAAATCAAACAAAGGTTCAATGTCAGAATACTCGCCATCTACCTTTTTTAATTGTGTAGCTATACAAATATTTTGTTGCTTTGTTTTCATAGTGAATTTAATTCACCTTTTTAAGCAAAAAAATTTCATTAAAACTAGCAATGTTTAATACATTGCATAATTTTTGAACTTCACTTGCTTTAAATTCAACAACATTGTTTATCTTTTTATTAAAGCTTACACTTGAAATTCCTAGAAGTTTAGCTAATTCTTTCTGAGTAAAACCGTTTTTGACTATTAAAGACTTTAATTCTAATGTGTTAACCATGTTTCCCTCCTTTTCATAAAATAGTGAATTTAATTCACATTCACAATATAACACCAAAGGTGAATTTAAGTCAACAAATTTTTAAATATTTATTGATTTTTTTTTAAGAATAGTTTATAATGATTAATATTTAATTAATGGAGAGATATGGAAACTATTGGAAGTAAAATAAAAAAACTACGCATATATCATAACTTGACACAAGAAGAACTATCAAAGAAGATAGGATATACTTCAAGAACAACAATAAATAAAATTGAAAACGATTTGGTAGACCTTCCGTTATCAAAAGTGGTAGCTTTTGCGGAAGCATTAGGAACTACTCCAACATATCTATTAGGAATTGAAAATAACGACTATGCCGACGGCACCGTTATTCTATTTTCACAAGGAAACAAACAAGTTTATAACCTAACCCAAGAACAGTTCGACATTATATCTTCTATGCTAAAACAATTTAACAAGGGGTAGAAATGAATATAGTAATTTATGCAAGGTATAGCTCCGAAAAACAAACAGAACAAAGCATAGAAGGTCAACTTAGAGTATGTAAAGAATATGCTAAAAAACATAGCTATAC
This sequence comes from uncultured Clostridia bacterium, assembly GCA_944345545.1. GTDB lineage: Bacteria > Bacillota > Clostridia > Christensenellales > UBA1242 > Caccopulliclostridium. The sequence continues at coordinate 38,064 of CALVMK010000016.1, forward strand.
AATTTTAAAAGAGTATATTGACCGAGAAAAAACAGGGCAAAACGACAAACGCCCTGCATTCTTAGAAATGATAGAAGATGCAAAAAAACAAGAGTTTAATTACATACTAGTTTATAAATTAGATAGGTTTAGCCGTGACAAATACGACAACGCCATATATAAACACCAACTAAAACAATACAATGTAAAAGTTATTTCAGCAACTGAAAATATAGACGACTCTCCAGAAGGCGAACTATTAGAAGGCATATTAGAAATATTTGCTTCTATGTATATTAAAGATTTAAGTCAAAAGACTAAAAGAGGTATGAGAGAAAGTATATTAAAGGGCAATACCATAGGCGGTATAGCGCTCTATGGTTATAAGGTAGTAGATAAAAAAATAGTTATAGATCAAGAAAAAGCTGCAGCGATTAGATATTTGTTTGAAGAATATGCCAACGGCAAAAGTAAAAAGAAGATTATAGAAGAATTAAATAATAAAGGATATAGAACTAGACAAGGCAAAAAACTAACCGTACATAATTTTCAAAACAACTTAAAGAACAAAAAGTATACGGGAGTTTTTGACAATGGCGAACTAATAAATAAAAACTACTACCCTGCCATAATATCAAAAGATTTGTTTGATAAGGTTCAACTAAAACTAGAAGAACATAAACGAGCCCCAGCAACTCAAAAGGCAAAGATTGAATATGTTTTAACAGGAAAAGCTTTTTGCGGATATTGTGGCGCAAATTTATTTGGTATAAGCGGAACTAGCAGAACGGGAAAATCGCACACTTACTATTATTGCTCTGCAAAAAGAAATTTTCATAGCTGTAAAAAATCTAACGAACGAAAAGATGAACTAGAAAAACTTGTTGTTGAACAAACTCTTAAATATGTTTTACAAAAAGAACAAATTGATAAAATTATTGATAACATCTTACAAAAACAAAATGAAAATGCCTTTTCAAAACAAATTTCGGAACTTGAAAAACAAATAGCGCAAATAGAAAATGATTTAGATAAATGTTTCAACATATTTTGGAACGCAAACCCGGAACTTCAAAAACGAATTAATGAAAAAGCAGAAAGCTTGCAATTACAAAAGCAAGATTTAGAAGCAAACATAAAAAAATTAAAACTAGCAAGCAGTATAAAACAAAGTAAACAAGACATTGCAAAGTTGTTTACCAAATATTTAAACGGAAACGTTTCAAATATAGACTATCAAAGAAAGATTATACAAAGCTTTGTAAACTCAGTTTTTGTATTTGACGATAAAATAGTTATATACTATAATTTATTTGGTAACAAAAAGATTACCTTTGAAGAAGCTATAAAAAATTTATCACAACGCAGGCTAGGCAAAGAGGTTCTTATTTTAAATAATGTAGGGAGCCAATTGGGACTTACGTAAGTCCTTTTTTTATTGTTTTGAAACTACGAACGTAGCAAGAACCACGCAAGCTTTCCATTGGGTTCTTCTAGGTTCGCATTGGTTTGAATTCTACTTAAAAAGAAATAGGGACTCACGTAAGTCCTTTTTTTATTGTCTTGAAACTACGAACGTAGTAAGAACCACGCAAGCTTTCCCTTAAACTATTCTAAGTTTTAATTAAAATGCCAACTTAATAATTTTGTTTATATTAAATTTTTGCATTAAAAAAAGAGCTCTAATTAAGCTCTTTTTTATTTCTTTTCACTATAAATAGTGGCAAAAATGTTGCAAAGCCAGCAATTCCTACTACAAACAAAACTATGTCAACTATAATCATTGTCTTCATTGGCGCATAGTCGTCCTCTTGCATTAAAACAAACAAATTATCATTTTTATCGTTATATATTATTTCAATATCCTTATTTTCATAATAATTATTACTTAAATTAACTTGTGTAGTTATTCCACCAAAAGGTATTATATTGATTGTAAATTCTTCTAACAAAGACGATTCACCTGTAATATTATCTTTAATATTTATTTTTAATTGTAAATTGTCATAAGTCTTTAATGATAAATTTTTAAATGTTAGCTCTAATCTTTCACTATCTTCATAGTATATAGTTTCCTCTTTTAACCAAAATACGTTTGAATCTGGACCATTTACAAATAGCAAATTAATAGTTGTTATACCAAAATATAACATTAATATTCCAAAAATAATTGTTAAGACTAAATATTTTTTAAAATCTTGTTTTTTTAGCATATTTCATTCTCCTTAATAATATTTGGGCTTTATTTAAGTTTAACACTTTAAAAATTCCTTATTAAAATAACTCCGTCACTTATTGTATTTGAACTTGCAATCTTTTTTTACATTTTTAATCTTGATTTAGGGTTTTACAACTATGCCACACTTAGTTTTAATTTCTAATTTAGTTTAATACGAAATAAAATAAACGTCAAGTTTTAAAAAATAAAAAATGTAAACAAGATGTCTACATTTTTATATCTTTAATTTTACTTTGCTTTGCAACATTTAAACATATTCCTATAGCACTCATAAACACAATTAAACTTGTTGAACCCGCACTAATAAATGGCAATGGAAGCCCCGTTGGTGGAATACTTCCTGTTACTACTGCTATGTTTAATATGGTTTGTACAGCTATAACACTTGCCACCCCTGCAACTAACAACATGGCATACCTTGTTTTTGCTCGTCTTGCTATTGTTATTAAACTTATTACTAATATCACAAATACTAAGATTATAAACATAGCCCCAACAAAGCCTAATTCTTCACCTATTATGGAAAATATGAAATCTGATTCTGCAAACGGTAAAAAACTATATTTTTGTCTAGAATTAAAAAGCCCAACCCCAAATAATCCACCAGCACCTAAGCCGTATAATGATTGTATTAATTGAAAGCCTTCGTCTAAAGGTGATGCCCATGGATTTAAAAATGCCATCAACCTTTTAACTCTATATGGCTCCATAAATATTAATGCTGGCACAGCTAGTGCCCCAGGAATAGCTAAAAAAGTAAAGTGTTTTGCACTTATTCCACCTAGAAACAACATTATTATAAGCACTAAGCCTATACACATTGTTATGCTCATGTTTGGCTCTAAAATAACAAGTCCACAAAATAAGCCACCAACAAACAATGGGGCAAGCAAAGTTTTAAATTTCTTTACTTTATTATAGTTTTCAGATAAATGAACGGCACAAAAAAACACTAGAACAAATTTTGCTATTTCACTTGGTTGAAGAGTAAAAAGACCTAAACCTATCCACCGTTTTGCCCCGTAATTTTCAATTCCAATTCCAGGAATAAAAACTAAGACAAGCAAAATAACACTGCCTATAACAGCAAGCCACTTAAATTTTTTTAGTTTTTCATGATTTATAAAGGTGCAAACAAACATACTTAGTAAGCCAAGCGCAACACCTATTATCTGCTTTATTAAAAAATAATACTCATTACCAAAGTTTTTCCCAGAAGAATAATAACTTGCACTATAAACCAATATGCAACCAAAAATGCTTAAAAACAATACGCAAGCAATTACTATTATTTCTGTTTTACCTAGCCATGTTTTTCTTTTCATTAATCACCCATTTTTAGCTTTCTTACTAAACTTGCAAAATAATCTCCTCGTTGCTTATAGCTTGTAAATTCATCAAAACTAGCACACGCAGGAGATAGCAATACAACACTGCCTGGTCTTGACATTTCATAAGCTTTAAAAAATGCTTTACTTAAATTTTCTTCATAAGCTATTCTTTCAGCTTTAGCACTGCTTAATATTTCTAATCCGCATTCCCCAAAACATACAACGCCACTTAACTTGTTTTCAAATATTGGAGAAAAGTCTAAATTTTTTCCACGTCCCCCTAGCATTAAAATTATGTTTTTGTTTTTAAAAGCTTGCAAGGCACATAATGTGCTAGATATGTTTGTAGACTTACTATCATCAACAAACATTACATCATCTATGACATCAACAAGCTCTAGCCTATGTTTTAAAGGTTTGAAATTTATAATTGCTTTTTTTATTGCACCATTTTTAATTTTACCAAGTTTAGCTAAGGTTATGCACGCTAAAACATTTTCTAAGTTTTTATCTCCAAGTAAATTTATCTCATTGACATTTATTATCTTTTCTTTTTTATAACAAACAAAATTATCTTTTATGTAAGCACCGTTTACCTTTCCATGTTTTGAAAAAAGTATTGCATTTGAGTAGTTTTTTGATAAATTATATGAAATTTCATCATCAGCATTAAAAACTTTATATTTAGCACCATTTAAAAGCTTTAGTTTTAAAGCTATGTAGTTTTCCATTGTTTTGTGCCTATCTAAATGGTCTTGGACTACATTTAATAGAACAGATGCAAAAGAAGATATATTAGTTGTTGTTTCCATTTGAAAACTACTAACTTCGCAGACAGCATAGTCGCCTTTGTGCATTTCTTTAACTACGCTTGTAACAGGAGTTCCAACATTTCCAAACAATTTACTGTTTTTCCCAGCTTGCAAAAAAATAGAGTTAAGCAAATTTACGCAAGTGGTTTTACCATTTGTTCCAGTTATACAAAAAAGTTTAGCTTTTAAATTTTCTAACCCTAATTCTAATTCGCTTTTTAAATGAACATCTTTTTCTTTTAAAAAATTTATGTTTGAAGAATTTATATCTACCCCAGGACTTATTACAGCAAAATCTATGGTAGAAGTGTTTAAATTAGTTAGATTTTTTATCATTGTTGCTCTTTCTACAACACTTTTTTTATCATCATATGCATACAATAGTGCTCCGTTATCGGCAAGAAAATTTATAGCAGACTTTCCGCTTGTCCCAAGGCCATAAACTAAAACTATTTTTTTATCGTATTTCATTATACCCCCAAGGTAAAATATGCTATCAAACAGCTTAAACAAGCTAGTAAGATGGTTATAACTATATATACGATAACAATCTTGTTTTCATGCACTCCTTTTTTTTCAAAATGATGGTGTAATGGTGCCATTAAAAATACACGTTTCTTTGTTCTTTTATAATGCAACACTTGAATAATGTCGGATAATGATGTTAAAACATATAAAAGCCCTATTATTGGCACATATAAAATTAGTCTTGAAAAAATGGCAATCGCAGAAATAAAACCCCCTATAGCCAAAGAACCTGTATCGCCCATAAAAACACACGCAGGGTGAGCATTTAAAACTAAAAATACAAGCAGTCCACCAAGCAAACAGGCACTAACCAACAATAAATTATTTTGCTCTGCAATGAAGTTTAAACTTTGCCCTGTTGTTACACTTAAATGTAACGCTATTAAGCCCATAAAACCTATGAGATAGAAAAAACTTACTCCCCCAGCTAGTCCATCTAAACCATCAAGCAAGTTTACACTGTTTGTAATTGCTAAAAACACAAACACACAAAATGGAATGTACAAAATGCCTAAAGCTAAAGTTAAGTTTGTAAACGGAACTATTACGCTTGTCCCAACTAAATTTGAATAATATGCAAAAAAAGCAATTAGAATTGCTAGTCCAACTTGTCCAAAAGCCTTTTGATAAGCTCTTAAACCTAAATTTTGTTTATATCTAACTTTAATAAAATCATCTAAAAACCCTAAAATGCCAAAACCAAGCATGGACGCTAGCGTTATAATTGCTAAAGTGTAATCTTTAGTAAAAACAAATAAACTTGTAAGAACTGCAGAAATTATAAATATCAATCCGCCCATTGTGGGAGTGCCTTGCTTTTTTTCATGAGCTTCAACATAGTGCAGTATTGTTTGTGAAGCATGCATTTTTCTTAATAGTTTCATTATAAACGGCGAAATAAGTCCTGCAACAGCAAAACTTATCAAAAAAGCTATTAATATGTTTGTCATAATATTTTTTCTATCTCCTCAAAATCATTATATGGCGTCTTTACACCATTTATATCTTGATATAACTCCGCCCCTTTTCCTAGAAGTGCTATAACTCCGCCGTCTTGCACTAAAGTTAATGCATATTTGATTGCTTCTCTTCTATCTACTATTTTTATGTGATTATCTTTTTTCATGCCTTTTTCTATATCGTCTAATATTTTACTTGGGTCTTCAAATCTAGGGTTATCACTTGTTATAACAACGTAATTAGAATATTTTTCAGCTATTGAGCCCATTATAGACCTTTTGCCAGTATCCCTGTTTCCCCCACAACCAAAAACACAAATTAACTTTTCAAAATACACATCTTTTATAGTTTTTAAAACGTTTTCCATTCCGTCAGGAGTATGCGCAAAATCAATTATGACTGTGATATCTTTTGAAAGATTAATAACACTAAATCTTCCAAGCGGGGCTTTGACCTTTTTTAATCCGCGAATTATAGTCTTTTCATTAATCCCCAAAGCATAACAGGTGGATATGCCTGCCAATATGTTATAAACGTTAAACTGACCAACAAGGTTACATTCCACTTTAAAAACGCTGTCAAGAGCATTAACTACAAACTTAGAACAACTTAAACTTTTTTCTATATCAAGAGCAAACACATCACTTGGGTTGTTTAGCCCATAGCTTATTGTGGGCACATTTATTTTGCTTAAATTGTTTCTTATCCTGCTATCGTCTATGTTCACAACAGCTGTTTTTACATGTTTTGAATTTAAAAAGCTTATTTTAGTTTTTTCATAATGCTTCATTGTATTAAAAAAATCTAAATGGTCTTGTGTAATGTTTGTTATAACGCCAACTTCAAAAGTTATTCCGTCTAGTTTGTTTAAATATATTGCATGAGCTGAAGCTTCCATTACCACATAATCAACTTTCATATCAACCATTTTACGCAGTGTAGCAAAAAGCTCTGTTGGGTCTGGAGTTGTTAAATTGGTTTTATAGCTTCTTCCATTAATAAATGTTCCTTGCGTTCCAATAACTCCAACTTTATAACCTGCTTCTTTTAAAATACTCTTAATAATGAATGTAGATGTTGTTTTGCCATTAGTTCCTGTAATGCCAATAAATTTTAAACTTTTTTCAGGATTTTGATAAAATTTTGCACAAAACTTAGATAGTGCCGACCTAGTGTTTTTTACTAAAACTTGTGGAATGTTTACCTGTTGCAACTTTTCAACAACAATAGCACTAGCCCCTAGGCTAGAAACTTCTCGAGCAAAATTATGTCCATCAAAATTTTCACCCTTTAAACAAAAGTATAAACTTCCTTTTTTTACTTCAGCACTTTTAAATGTAAGACTATTAATCTCAACATTTTTATCTCCAACTATTTCGCCATCATCACCAATTAAATCGTTTAATAACATAATCTCTCCAATAAAAATATATTCATTTTTTTGTTTTAAGTTCACAACGCTCTTTTGTTATGAATATTTTAATATGACTAAAAACTTTTTATATGCACAAATTAAAAACAGACAAAAATTTACAAAAAGCTTGGCAAAAAAGCATATGTGTGTTAAAATGTTTTTGCTTAAAAGGAAATTTATGAGAAAAATAGACTTAGAACGCCGTCATGGAAACATTATGAGAAATAGCTTTGATTTAAGTTTAATTAATAGAGAAGCAAAAGATAATTTAATAGAATTGATAAATACATCTGAATATTTATATAAAAGTCAAATAAGACACATAGTAAAAGAAATAGAAGAATTAAAAACAAGAATTGTTTTACTAGCTGGTCCGTCTTCTTCTGGAAAAACAACAACTTCACATTTAATAAGAACGAGTTTGCAAGAAAAAGGAATAGATAGTTTTGTAGTTTCTTTAGATGACTTTTTTAAAAATAGAGAAGACACTCCACGTCTGCCAGATGGGAGCTATGATTTTGAAAGCATAAACGCAATAGACTTAGAATATTTAAACAAGTTCATTGATGAAATATTAGAAAAAAGGCAATCTAAAATGCCAATTTTCGATTTTATAACTGGAAAAAGAAAAGACCAGCTTATAGATGTGAATTTAAAAGAAAATACTGTTGTTATTTTTGAAGGTATACATGCATTAAATCCAATGCTGATAAATGACCATGAAAATGATATATATAAAATTTACATATGTTTAAACAGCAATTTTTTTATTGGTGATGGCATAATAATTCCAGCAAAAAGATTAAGACAAATGAGACGCCTTATAAGAGATTATAATTTTAGAGGACATAGTTTATCTAAAACTTTTGAGCTATGGAGTAATGTTTTGCGTGGTGAAGACATGTATATTAAGCCTTTTAAAACAACAGCTAATTACATTTTAGATTCAACCCACATGTATGAACCATTAGTTTACGCAACCTATCTATCCCCACTTTTAAAAGATATGCAAGAAAAAGATGCCAAAGAATTATACTCTATGCTTCAAAAATGTGGAAAATTAAATAAAGATATTGTTCCAGAAGGCAGTTTGTTAAACGAGTTTATAAAATAGCAATATAATTAAAACTTATGAATTATTATTTTCATATTTAAGCAAACTTATTAAAAATGCAATATTTACTATTAACAACTGAAAAAAATAAAATTTGTAATTTGAGATAATTTTTTTTAACATAAAAATCATTAAATAAAAAGCTAAATTTAAAAAATTAATATTTAGCTTTTTTATTTTATATTTGTTAAACAAACAAGCGTTTCAACATGATGGGTTTGTGGAAACATATCAAAAGGCCTAATATAAGTTATCTTATAATTACTTATTAACAAGCTTAAATCTCTTGCTAATGTTGCAGGATTACAGGAAAGATATATAATTTTTTTCGGTTTTTTATCTAATAAACTTTTTATTACCTTTTTATTAACTCCAGCTCGTGGAGGGTCTAAAACACAAATGTCAAAATTAAGCTTATTAAGCTCAACTGCTGAATCTCCATTTATGTTTGTTAAGTTATCTAGCTTATTTTCCTTTTTTAACTTTTCTGCATTGTTTGTTGAAATTTTATTAATCTCTATTCCAGTTACATGTTTTGCTTTTTTTGATATTATTGCACTTAAAAGTCCACTTCCAGAATAGGCATCAACAACTTCTTCTCCGCCGTCAATAAAGTTCAAAATTTGCTGATATACTATATTTTTTACTTCATCATTTATTTGATAAAATGAATTATTTGTAAAAGGATAAACAATATTGAATTCTTTTTTCAAAAAATAATTTTCACCAAGGCTAAATATCAATTTTTCATTAAAATATACCTTAATGCTAAAATCAACAAATATTTTTTTAATTTCTTTTTCTAATTCTTTTATAAAAGCATAATTTTTACTGCTTAGTTTAATAGTTATTATAACTTTTTTTTCACTATTTTGAATTATTACTTCTTTAAAATTGTTTTTATTTATTTTAGTTAAAGCATTCACTACTAAATTAATTTCTTTACTTGCAATTTTACATTCATTGATTTGAATTATATCATGTGAATTATATCTTAAAAATCCAAGTATTCCATTTTCGCACTTTAATGTTATTTTGTTTCTATAATAAAAAATTTTTTCACTTGGATAACAGCTTAAAACTTCACAATCAATTTTAAATTTTTTTAATATATTTTTAATTTTTTGTGTTTTAAATTCTAAACTTTGATTATATTCTAAATGCTGAAGGTCGCACCCACCACACTCTTTATAATATTTGCAAATTGGCTCTATTCGGTATTCGCTTCTTTTTATCAATTCACCTTCAACAATTTCTTCTCCAGGCAAATAAAAAGGCACAAAAACAGCTTTATTGTTTTCATGCGCAATACCTTCTCCATTCATTCCTATATCATCTATATGCACAAAATAAGTGTAACATATTTTCTTTATTTTTGCAAACTAATTGCTTATTGCATTAACAGCATTAAGCATTAAGTTGTTAACGCTTTTATTTTCTAACTTATACAAAATTATTTTTCCTTCACGCCTTGCTGAAACAATTCCTTTATCTTTTAAAAGTTTTAATTGATGGCTTAGTGTTGTTTGATTAATTTCTAAAAGTAAAGATAAATCACTAACACACATATCCGTCATTGAAAGACAAGATATAATCTTAACTCTTGTATAATCAGAAAAATTAGAAAAATAGTCGGCAAGTTTTTCCGTAATGCTTTTAGATGGCATGTAGGTTAATATTTCCTTTTTAACAGAATCTTTCAATAACAAAAATTTGCTCATTTTTACCTCGACCTTGAATTTATTGAACATTTTTAAATTTAAGTTCATATATACACACTGTACATATTTGCACTGGGCAAGGTCAACTTTTAAAGGTGCAAATTTTAAGGATAAAACTTGAATTTGATAAAATTTTGTAGAAAGGAGGTAGGTTATGAACTTTTCCCAAGACATTTTGCTTGTTTTGCTTCTATCAATTTTCGCTCAGAGTACAGGAACAGAACTAGCCAATAACACAAACTTTCTTCTTCTGTTGCTCTTAGCCCTTTACGGTCAAAATGGCATGAACAATGGTTGCGGATGTGGCTGTGGTTGCAGTTCGTGCAGTGGCAACAATAGATTTTTCTAATTTTTTAAAAATTCAAGCTTGTTTTTTATTCTATGTAAAGAATTGTCCACGCTTTTATAATTTTTGCCCACCATTTTTGAAATTGTTTGATATGAATTACCTTTTAAATAAAGAGTAAGCACTTTTAGCTCTAAGGGCGTAAGTGCTCTTTTTATTTTTTCTAAAATCTCTTTATAATTCTCTTTTTCAATCATTTCATCATCAGGTGAAAGTTTGTTAGATGGTATTATCAAAAGTGCTTCTTCTTCTCCAACGCCTTCTTTATATCCACCTTGTGCATCAAGAGAAACATAACTGTTTAAAATTTTATTTTTTTGCCTGTTCGCTTGTTTTACTGCACTTTGAATTTGACGCTTAATGCAAAGATAAGCAAAAGTTTTAAAACTAGCATTTTTTTCGCTAAATTTTTGACATGCTTTATATAGCCCAATCATTCCTTCTTGAATCAAATCATCAAGCTCGGCACCTAGCAAAAAATAACTACGTGCAACACTGCTGACCATAGGTTTAAACTTAGAAAACAAAATTTCTTCTGCTTCTTCGCTTCCTCCTTGAATCATCTTCACAAGTTCTTCATCAGTCCTTTGCATTTTACCTCTTTTAATTTAAAATTAACTTCTTCTTTGTCTTAAAACTTCAAATAGTACTATTCCTGTTGCCACACTTGCATTTAAAGAATTTATTTTCCCCATCATTGGCATAGATATTATTCCATCACATTTTTCTTTTGTAAGCCTTGATATTCCATTTCCTTCACTGCCAATTACAATAGCAATAGGACCATTTAAGTTAGTTTTATAAATATCATTTCCGCCAGCTTCCGCTGCCCAAACCCACAGACCTTGTTTTTTAAGTTTGTCTATTTCATTATTAATGTTGGAAACTCTTGCAATCATCACATTGCTTGTTGCCCCAGTGCTTGTTTTTATAACTGTTTCATTCACAGGAACTGCTCTATCTTTAGGAATTATTATTCCATGAACGCCTGCACATTCCGCACTTCTAATTATTGCACCAAAATTATGAGTATCATTTATTCCATCTAATATTAAAATAAAAGGCAAAGAAGAGTTAGCACTTTGCAAAATTTCTTCTACAGTTGAATATTTAAACTCCACTGTTTCAGCAACAATTCCTTGATTTTTGCCAAACTTTTTATCAAGTGCTAATTTTGGTAAATATTCAATTTTAATTTTTTTATTTCTAGCAATGCTTGCAAGCTTTTGCACTTCATAATCTTTAGCTCCAATTTGTAAGCAAATTTTATTAATAGTTGTTTCATTATTTAAAGCTTCTCTAATGCTGTTTTTTGTTGTTAAAATCATTTTACCCTACTTTTAACTAAAAGACTATTCATTGTAAAATCTACTAATTTTCCACCCTTTTTAGTTGAAATTTTAATGTTATTATCATAGTTAACATAAAAAAGGTTTTTAACCACTTTTGGCGCTTCTCCAATTTGAAAAACTATGTAATTTACTGCTAAAAATCTTTTTAATGTTTCATTTATTAAAGTTATAACATACATGTTTATTGCATAGTTTTCCATGCTATATGTATATATAATTGCACTATTATAAGTTAGCGCTGATGATAAACACATTTCAAGCACTAAACTTGTTTTAGAAGAATTTAAGTCTAAACAAATTCTACCATATGGTTTTAAAACAAATTTGCCATCTGTTTTGTTGTAAGCACTTCTTTTGTTTTTAAAATTTTCAATTATTTTTAAAATCTCTTCAAAACTTAAATGGGAGGCAGACACTCTATCGTCTATCTCCCTAGCTTTTTCATACATTTTTTTACTATTAATTAAACCAGCTTTTAAAGCAATTAAAAACTTGTTTAATTCATATTCTCTTATGCTGATTTTATCTTTCAAGCTCATTCTCCGAATCTAAATCTGGAAAATACTCATTAGGCAATTCAAAAACAACTTTTGCTGTTCCAGCAAGCATCTCGTTTATTTCCTTAACCACATTATCATTTTTGTAAAATTCTTGCATAAAAAACTCCTTGCTTATAATTTATCACTTTTTGTAAGTTTATGTCAAATTTTCAAGCGATTTATTTAAAATCTGTTCAAGCCTTTCAAAATTTTTTTCTAAATATAAATAACCTATTAACGCTTCAAAAGATGTTGCTCTTTTATACTCAACCAGTTTAGCATTTTTGGGTGCATCATGAGTTTTAGCGTTTCTTGCTTTTCTTACTATGTCCTTTTCTATATCATTTAATATCGGCTCTATTTTTGTTAAAGCTTCACTTTGTGCACTAGCCTTACAATAGCTAGAACATAACTTGTGCATTGCCCCGGCAGAAACATTTTCGTTTGCAAATTTATTTCTTATAAATAAAGTGTGCACAGCATCTCCAACAAAGGCTAGAATTAAACTGTTCATAAAACGCTTTTAATCTCCTGTAAGCTTACTTTTTTAGTTTCTCCAGTTATCATGTTTTTTACTCCAAAAATTTCGCTTGACACTTCATCTTCACCTACAACAATTATATATGGTACGCCAATTTTGTTTGCAACATTCATTCTTGATTTGAAACTCTTTGAATATAACACTTCACATGGAATATTTATTTTTCTAAGTTCACTTGCCATTTTAAAACAATAATTTACTGTTTCGCCTAAGGGCAATATAGCCACTTTTGAATAACTTGGTGTTTGGAAATCCAATTTATTTAGTTCTTTTAAAAGCACAAACAACCTTGTAAGCCCCATTCCAAATCCAACACCTGGCATTTTGGAAGAAGAAAAATATCCCGTTAAGTTTTCATATCTTCCCCCACCACCAATGCTTATTGCATTGAATTCTTTTAGCCTTCCTTCAAAAACTGTTCCAGTGTAATAATCTAGTCCCCTAATTATATTTAAATCTAATCTTACGTTATTAATGTTTAACGATTTAAGTAGCTCAAAAACTCTTTCAAGTTCTATCACACCTTGTTTATAGGTTTCATTGTCAATTCCACAAGTTTTTAAGTTTTCTAATTTTTTTATTTCAAAAACTTCAAAAATTTTATCAGTTTTATCTTCAGCTAAGTTTTGAACTTCTTTATAACAAAGTTCTTTTCCCATTTTTTCAAACTTATCTAAAAGCCCTAATATTTCATTTTGTTTGTCTTGCAAATTTAATTCTTGCAACAACCCAAAAAGAATTTTTCTGTTTGATATTAAAATCTCGGCATCAACTTTTAAAGCAGAATATATTTGACTTAAAATACTTATCACTTCGGCATCAGCTTCAATAGGAAGTTCGCCATCCCCAATAATATCTGCATCACATTGATAAAACTCTCTCAATCTTCCTTTTTGTGGTCTTTCACCACGATAAACTTTTCCTATTTGATATCTCCTAAAAGGAAAAGTTAAATCGTTTTTGTATAATGAAACATATTTAGCAAGGGGAACTGTTAAATCAAAACGCATGGTCATATCTGTTTCCCCTTTTGAAAATCTAAAAATTTGCTTTTCTGTTTCTCCGCCAGCTTTTGCAAGTAAAATTTCAGATAGTTCAAGAACTGGTGTGTCAGTACAGCATAATCCATTCAGTTTTAACACGTTTTCAATTTTTTCTTTCATATCATTAAAAACTTTTTGCTCTTTTGGCAAAAGTTCTAAAAAGCCTGACATTGTTCTTGGTTTTATTGTTTGCATAAAATTTCTCCCAGTTTTCGATATTTTAACCCTTTATCCACACTTTTGTCAACAAAAACAAATGTTCAAAAAATTTTATGAGTTGCATATATTTAAAAGGAAAAATGAATATAATGTGAACAAAAAGGGGTGAGTTATCCACATTTCCACAGAGTTATCACCTTTTATTTTTATAAATTTTAATGAATAAACATACAAAATAAGGGGTTTTTTACAAAACTTCCCTAGTTATCCACATTTCCACAATCATTTATAAAACTTTTTTACAAAACTTTTTTAAAAAATTTAATCTAAATAAACATCTGTTTTATAATAATTTTCTAATCTTTTTCCCTTCAGTTATTAATTTGCTTGACTAAATAATATTGTTAGACGTATACTTTTCTTAATTTATTAAAAGGACTTTTATGAACGAATATAAGCTTAAAAACAGACCAAATTTCCCTAAACGTGCAGTTGTTACATCTGGCATGCCATACGGCAACAAAAATTTACATTGTGGACACATCAGCACTTTTATTCATAGCGATTTTTATGCAAGATTTTTGCGTGATAGAATAGGCAAGGATAATGTTATTTATGTTTGCGGAACTGATTGTTATGGCTCTCCCATTTTAGAAGGTTATAGAAAGTTAGTAGAAAACAAAAAGTTTGATGGAAGCATAGTTGATTATGTAAAAAACAATCATAATCTTCAAAGTGATGTTTTAAAGGCATATGATATATCTTTAAACATTTTTGGAGCTTCTGCTTTTGGCGAAGCAAAAAGTTATCACGACCAAACAAGCGAATGGGTATTCAATAAACTTTTAGAAAGTGGCAAACTTGAAATTTTATCCACTTTGCAATTTTATGACACTGCAAAACAAACCTTTTTAAATGGTAGACAAGTTGTGGGGAAATGCCCTTTTGAAAATTGTGCTAGCGAGCATGCCTACGCAGACGAATGCGACCAAGGTCATCAATATATGCCAGAAGAATTAATTGACCCAGTGAGCACTCTATCAGGTGAAAAGCCAATTTTAAAAAGTATTGAAAACTATTACTTAGATCTTGGAAGTTACACAGACCTTTTAAAAGAATGGTTAAACGATTTAGAACAAAACACGCCAACAAGAAATTATATAATAAAAGAGATAAGAGAGTTTTTAAAAAAACCTGAAATATACATTAAAAATGAATATAAAGAGCAGTTTAACAAGCTTACAAATCTTGGAACCTATGAAATTATTGAAGAAAAAAATAAGTCTTCATTCACTATTGTTTTTAACAAATTAACAGACAGAGAAAAAGCTTGTGACATTTTAACCAAGCAAGGAATTAGATACAGAACAGGAAAAACACTTGTTCCGTTTAGACTTACAGGAAATATTGAATGGGGCGTAAAAGTTCCTGAAACAAAACAATTAAAAAACCTAACCTTTTGGGTATGGCCAGAAAGCCTTTGGGCACCTATAAGTTTTACAAAAGCTTATCTTAAAGACGATAAAGAAGAATGGAAAAAATGGTGGTGCAGTGATGAAAGCAAAGTTTACCAATTTATTGGAGAAGACAACATATATTTCTATGGTCCTGCTCAAAGTGGTATTTGGCTTGCATGCCAAGGGAAAAATCCAAGTGCAAAAGTTAAAGATGGCGACTTAAAATTTACACAAATTATAGCAAATAAACACACATTATTTTTAGGTCGTAAAGCATCAAGCAGTTCAGAAACTCCTCCACCAATGGCATTTGACTTATTAAATTATTATACGCCAGAACAAATAAGAGCCCACATGCTTGGTGCCAATGTTGGAAACAATAATGTTCCATTTAGCCCAAAACAATTTAATCCTAATGCCAATGATGATGAACAAGACCCTGTTTTAAAAGAAGGTAATTTGTTTACTAACGTGTTAAACAGAGCTGTGAGAAGTGTATTTTACATTTTAGGAGAAAACTATAATTGGACAATTCCTAATCTTCATGTAAGCGAAAAAGTAAAGGACGAAGGCGATAACATGATATTAGATTGCGAAAGGCTTGCTTATGATGAAAAGATACATGTGGTAATGAATAAGCTTGACGGATATATAAGAAATATAAACAAACATTTTGTAAAATTATCTAAGGATTACAAATGGAATTCACCAGAAGCAAATCAAGGAATTGTTGATGTTCTTAACATGATAAAAGTTGCAACTCTTATTAGTCATGCAATAGTTCCAAGCGGAACAGAAATGATTGTGGACTATTTGAATATAGACAAAGAAAAGTTTTTTAATTGGGAAAATTGTTTTGAAGAATTATCTTATTTTTATAATAATGAAGAACAACATAAAATAAAAGAGCTTCTTCCAAGAGTAGATTTCTTTAAAAAACACCCTTCACAATTAATGCAAGATTAAAAAAACCGAGTTAACACTCGGTTTTTTTTACACTCCAATAGCTTTTCGCACTCTGCAAATAGTTTCTTTAGCAATTATTCTTGCTTTTTCAGCTCCACTTTTTAAAATTTTATCTATTTCTTCTTTGTTAGCCAATATAGAAATATATTTTTCTCTTAAAGGGGTCAAATATTCATTAGCCTTTTCAAATACAATTTTTTTAACTTCTCCCCAACCAATGCCTTGGTTAAATCTTTTTGTCATCTCTTCAACTTCTTGAGAATTTGCAAATAATTTGTATAACTCAAACAACATATGAGATGTTGGTTTTGGGTCTGTTGGCAAACTACTATCAGTAACAACGCTATATATTTTTTTCTTTAAAACTTCTGGGCTAGCAAAAAGTTCAATTGCATTTCCATAACTTTTACTCATTTTTCTACCATCAATCCCACAAATAGTTTTAACTTCTTCTCTTATCATTTCTTTTGGTATGGTAAATGTTTCACCATATTTATTATTAAAATATCTAGCTATTTCTTTCGCCATTTCAATATGTTGCTTTTGATCTTGTCCAACAGGCACCAAATTAGTATTAAACAACAAAATATCAGCAGTCATCAAAATTGGATAATTATATAATCCCATATTAATTCCCGCATCAACATCTAAACCTTCTTCCTCGTTTTTTTGAACTTGAGCTTTATATGCATGAGCTCTATTCATCATACCTTTTGGGGTAACATTGCAAAGTATCCAATTTAGTTCAAAAACTTCTGGAATATCGCTTTGTCTATAAAAAATAATTTTATCAGGGTCTAAACCACATGCAAGCCAAGTTGCAGCGACCTCATAAGTATGAATTTTCATTTCTTCTGCATTTTTTATAGTGTTTAAAGCATGATAATCGGCAATAAAATAAAAGCATTGTTCTTCATTTTTAGCCAAGTCTAACGCAGGCAAAATAGCGCCAAAATAATTAGCAATATGAGGTGTGCCAGTTGGCTTTATGCCAGTAAGTAAAATATCTTTCATAAAACTCCTTCTCGGGAATTTTAGCACAAACTTATAAAAAAGACAAAATTATTTTAGACAAAAAAATAAAATGTTTTATCATTTTAGAAAAAATTTGAGAAAAACCTTGACATAAAGAAAAATATATTATAAAATCATAGAGCAATTTGGCGGTGTAGCTCAGTTGGTTAGAGCGTACGGTTCATACCCGTAAGGTCAGTGGTTCGAATCTACTCACCGCTACCATTCTTTGTTTAAACAAAGAAGAGCAAAAAATAACGGGCAAATAAGCCCGCAAGGTCGACAAAATTAGTTCCTACTCTGCGTAGAGGCCGCTTCGCCCGCCAGTTGCGACCAAGATCACACGCGTAGTTGGAACCTGCGTTTGGTCGCTGAGGAAAGGTTTGCGACCGCTAAGCGAAATTTGACCAACGGGCAAATGAGCCCGCAAGGTCGACAAAAATTTCTGGTCCCGTGGTCAAGCGGTTAAGACATCGCCCTTTCACGGCGGTATCAGGGGTTCGATTCCCCTCGGGATCACCAAAAAGTTAAAGACAGTTAGTTTAACTAACTGTTTTTTTATTCACAGAACAGGAATCGAACGGGAGGATTAGCAAAGGCAACGGTGTTTGCGTTTACCCGCCCCAGCGTGGTAGCGAGCCATGCTTCTTGCGTTATACTTTCGTAGCGGAGCGATTGCCCTCGGGATCACCAAAACTTAAAGACAGTTAGTTTAGTTTAACTAGCTGTTTTTTATTAAAAAAGTATTGTTAGTAAATGAAAATATTTTGGATATCTAAAATTGCTTAACCTTAAAATATAAATTTGTAATTAGTTGTTTATTTAAAGTACACTTTATTAGAATTTACGAATGTTAATGATTGCGGTAATAAATTCTATGCTACTCCAAAAATATAAAAGCTAACCCAAAGATTTAAACAAAAAAAAGAACGACATGTTGTCGTTCTTCTTATTGGTTGCGGGGGTACGCCACATATAACATTCGCGACTTTAAGTATAATAAGTAAAAAGAACTAGCAGACGCTAGTTCTTTTGTGCAGCATTTAATATTTTTACTTATTGCTATTAATATAACTTAGCTTTCTTTCCATGCCTTTTTTATTTCTTCTATCTCCTCTCTTGTTTTGC
>CALVMK010000017.1 GCA_944345545.1 uncultured Clostridia bacterium
AAATTTCTTGCTTTGTTTGTGTTTTGGCGTGTGCTTGTCTGGTGGCGCGAAGCGACACCACTTGTTCAAGACAAGCACACGCCAGGATCTCATTAATGTATTATAGTGGAGAGTAAGATTATCAAAAATTATATTGTTTTTATTTTAAGACAACTACAATTTATAGCGGTCTTGATTTTTAAAGTGACTTTTGCTATAATAAATGGAGCTATATTGTAAATTTATGCGACTTTAATAGACTGTGTGAGGTAATAAAAATGAAATTGGTTAACATTAAAATTAAAAACTATAGACTACTTATTGATGCTGAATTAGAGATAGATGGAAATACTACACTTATTGTTGGCCGAAACAATACAGCTAAAACATCAAGTATATGTTGTTTGGAAAGTGTTTTAAAAGGACGTACGTTTTGTTATGATGATTATCCAATATGCAAACGCACTGTTTTAAATAAATTATTAATTAAATATATGTGTAAAGAGATAAGTTATGATGAACTTGTAAAGAAATTGCCAACTATTTCTATTGAATTTTCTGTAGATTATTCCGAGGAAGACAATGAAGATAATTTAGGGGCGTTATCTCCCTTTATTATTGATGTTGAAGAAGAAACTACTAATGCTATAATATATGTTGATAACCAATTAATTGATGAGATTGCTCTTTGGCAATTATTGGAACCACACTTTTACAAAGAAGATAAATTTGATAAAAGTGCGAAAAAAAATAAAGATATCTTTAAAAAGAATTTTTCAAAAATGTTTTTACAAAAGATTTATGCAATAAATCCAAAAAATAAAGAAGACAGACAGTTGAAAACACAAAAGGAATTATCGACTTTATTTCCTTTTTACAAAATTCCTGCCGAAAGAGTTCTTGGAGAAGATGGTGAACAAAACAATAATTCTCTAGGCGAACTTATATCAAGTTTCTTTAATGTTAGTGAAGAAGAATTGAATCCCAAAGTTGCAGAAGAAGTAAAGCAATTACGTTTGACAATTGATAAAGCAAATAGAGAAGTGCAAAATAAAAGTGATACATTATTAAGTAGCATCATTGATAAGTCTATAGGATTTGGATATCCAAATTCAGAAGAACTTAGATTAGCGGTAACAACTGAATTAAATATTGATGAACAAATTAAAAACAGAACAAAATTATCATATTATTCACCACAAGCACAAGAATCATTGCCGAGTTCTTATAATGGTCTGGGTTATAAAAATTTAATTAAAATAGAATTTCTCCTTGCCGCTTATGCTAAAGAAATTAGTCAAAATGGTGTGGCTTGCATTCCATTGCTATTTATTGAAGAGCCTGAATCACATATGCATCCGCAAATGCAACATTCTTTTGCTGATTTTATAGAAAAATTTATAAAAAAGCTATCTGATATACATATACAAATTCTTTTAACTTCACACTCTTCACACATCGCAAACACTTTAGATTTTTCTAAAATCAGATATGCACAGAAAACAACAAATGGTGTAATTTATAAGAATCTTTATACTTTTGCAAAGAACAATAAAAAAAATATGGATTTTATTAGCAAATATTTGACTTTGACTAAATGTGATTTGTTTTTTGCAGATAAAGTAATTTTTGTTGAGGGTGCAAGCGAACGATTATTAATGTCTGATTTTATTAGAAAGTGTGAAAATAAAGAACTATTTGTATCACAAAAATACACCCTATCAGCACAATATTATTCTTTAATTGAAATTGGCGGCGCATATGCACACAAGTTTATTCCTTTTGTCGAATTTTTAGAAATACCTTGTTTAATAATTACCGATATTGATTCATTGAACAAAGATGGGAAAAAGGATTTGGTAAGTAAATCGTATACAACTTCTAATGGAACTATAAAATGGTGGTATAGAAAAGTAAAATCGTTATCCGATAAGGATAAAACAGATATAAATTTGACTGATATTTTTTCTTTACCTGACGAACAAAAAACCATAAACAAATGCCATATAGAATTTCAAACTGAAGAGAACGGACTATGTGGAAGATCTTTAGAAGAGTCTATAAAAAATGTGAATAGGAAACACTTTAAAAATGAAACTCCGTTTCTTGAAGAAGATTTAGTGTTTTCAGGAAGTAAAACGGATTTCGCATTAAATTTAATAACTGAATTCCCCGACTATAATATACCTAAATATATCATAGATGGCCTTGTTTGGCTTAATAAACAAAAAGTTATAGAGTAAGGAGCTAATATGGATAAAATTGTTAAAGGGTCAAATTATACTCTTGCAAAAGAGAGTGCTGATCGAATAGACGCAGAAATAGTTGAAACTTTGAAAAAAGGTCAAAGCTTTCGCGTTGAAGCAGGGGCTGGTTCTGGAAAGACTTACTCATTAAATAAAGTCATAGAGTGGATACAAAATAACAATTGGAATTATTATAATAGAAATAAACAAAATGTTATTTGTATTACTTATACAAATGCTGCGGTGGATGTCATAATACAACGACTTTCCAAAGAATCGTTTATTATCCCATCAACAATACACTCTTTTGCTTGGAGTGCAATAAAACAATATCAAAGTACATTAATTAAGTTTATTGAGGAAGACAAATCTTTATTTGCTGAAAAAACAGACTTAAGTGAGATTAAAGAGGTGGCTTATACATTAGGTCACAAATATAGAGAAAATGGAATCCATTATCTTTATCATAACGATGTGTTAAATTTATTTGCTAAATTATTAGATAATTCAAAGTTTAGACGAATTTTTTCAAACAAATATCCGCTAATTTTAATTGATGAATATCAAGACTCTTATAAACCGATAATAGACCGATTTATAAAATACTTTATTGCAGAGAATAAAGGTCCGCAATTTGGTTTTTTTGGAGATGCATGGCAAACCATATATCAAAACAATAATGCTTGTGGCTTAATTGAACATCCTAATTTAAAGGTAATAAACAAAGGATCTAATTTTAGATGTGCACCAAAAATTGTCGAGATTCTTAATAAGATAAGACCAGATTTGCCACAACAATCAGCAATTGACGATTTTGAAGGAATTGTACAAGTAGTAACATCAGAAGATTATTGTGGTGTTCGTAGGTCTGAAAGAAACTTTAAAGACGATTTGCCTATTGAAGAATTAAGAGAAAGAATAGAATGCATTAAGAATAGTTTAAAAGAGAAAACTGTAGATGAAGATGTTAAAGTTTTAATGATTACGCATAAAGTATTAGCATCTCAACAAGGGTATGAAAGACTTTTCGACATAATATCTGATTCATTAAAGGACAAAGAAGATGCTTTGTTGGTATATTTCATGAATATGATTGAACCAATATACAACGCGTTAATCAACTCTGATACGAAGTTACTTTTTGATAGTTTGGGTGTTAAAAGATATCCTATAACAAAAAAATCAGAAAAAATAAAATGGCAAACTCTTAAAAAAAATCTTGAAATTGCAAGGACTAAAAAAAGCATTGATGTACTTCAAGTTGTGATTGAGTCTGAGTTGATACCTTTAGCTCCCAAAATAGAGGAATTATATAAACAATATAATTCTGATCCTAACCACTCATATGGAAATGCAAATATTAAGGCAATATTGGATTTGGACTACTCGCAGTTTTTGTCAGCGATACATTTTCTTTATCCAGAATCGGAATTTTCGACTGAACACGGAGTAAAAGGAGAAGAGTATGATAATGTGGTGGTTGTTGTGAGCAGAGGTTGGAATCAATATCAATTTGATACTTATGTGCCGATGATAAATAAGCCAGTAGAGAAAGAAAAAGAAGCTGCTTTTATAAGAAATAGAAATCTTTTTTATGTGTGTTGTTCAAGACCTATAAAACGATTGTTGCTTTTTATATCAATTCCCGTAAATGAAGATTTTAAAAAAGCTTTAGTAGATATATTTGGAAAGAATAATATTTTTACATACAAAGAATATCTTGAAATGGATTAAATTTTTAAATAAAAAACAGTAGCAAATTATTTAATGTGAAATGTTTGCTACTGTTTTTGTTTTTAATTACAAAATAATATATGATTTGACTTCTACTGAATTTGAATTCTTATGATTTTTTGTTAACTGTCTTTGTAGGAAAGCATGACACATCAAAAGTATGTTGATTTGTTTTCAGTATATCTTCGTTCTTAAATTTGGATTTATTTTCGACTTTTATGATTAAAAAATTATAGATCCATAAATAATGAAAACAGCTAAACCTTCTATAAAATCTTGTTTGAATTTGTAATGACTGGAAGTTTTAGGTTGGGTAATATCTGGAATTTTAAAATATTTTGTAATTGTTTATCTACAACAAGCATAAACCAGAATTCTAAGTTTTCTTTAAATACAAATATTTATTATATTACTTTAAGTTTTGCCAAATTTTGTTTACAATTTCTTCGAAATTTTCCAAATCATATATATGTTTAGCAAATTCAAAAACATTAGGTCTATTATGTAAAATATTTCTAATTACTGTTTTTTGTTCGGTTTCTGGAGCAGAACCTTTTTTTACAATTCTATGGCAGGTTGGGCATAATTTGACTATATTGTTTTCATCATCTAATTCGTGATTTTTACCAATAGAAATAACATGATGATATTCAAAATATTGTCTTCCAGTGTTTTTGTGGGTATATGTTTTAGTAGTTTTACAACTAGAACATTCATCTGGAGTATTTAATCTAATTAACTCAATTAAACTTAAATCTCTTTTAAATGAGTTTATATCAGAAGAAGTATTAAAATTTAATTCATTTCTTAAATTTTCTATTTCAAAATCGGAAAGTTTTTTATTAAAAATATTATTTGCATAATATCTTAACATAAAATCAAAAGAATCTTTTTTACTATGAGCAATATCAGGACTCGTAAAGTATTTTACTTCTCCATCTTTGTGGCTATATTTTATATTATTATAAACATTTGTAATAATTGAAACTTTATATTCATTGAGAAGACCAATATGTTTAACATACCAATATAGATTAAATCTCAATTGAGTGTTTCTTTTCCTTCTCCCAGTAACATAATCATTTTGTAACTCTCTTGGATTAAAATTTAGAACACTGAAAGGAACATTAAAATAGTCATACAAAATTCTTGCTCTTTTTACTTCTATAAGAGAGTTGTAAAAATAATCCATAGCAATTAATGGTCTTGTAGTATCTATACTTCCGCGAGATTCTGCAAAACCCCTAATAAACATTTTTTTATACTCATTAAGTTTTTCTTCATATATAAAATCTTGACTTAGTATTTTAACATTCAATCTGTTGTAAAAACTATCTCTTGTTAAATTTATATCGTTATCAAGTTCAAATTTTAAAATCATCTGTGGAGTATTACTTGTTGTTTTTGTAACATCTTGCCAAAAAGAAAAAGGATAAGATATTTTATTTAATTTTTCTAACAAAATATTTTTTGAATTAATTAATAAGTTATAATCATCTGCAAATTTTGATATTTTGTAACTTACTTCAGTATAAATTTTCAAATTATCATTTGAAAAAATATATCTGCTATAGAATGCTCCCAAAAGTAAAGGGGAAACATCTTCTTTTAAAAAATCGCTAACTTTCATATTAACATCTCCCTAAAATATATTAATATTATATCAAATTTGCTTGTATTTTCAATTTTTTTATTGTATAATATTTTGTGAGGTAATTAAAATAAGTCCCTCACAAAGGAGAATGTTATGAAATTTAGAGTTTTGGATTTGTTTTGTGGTGCTGGTGGTTTTTCTGCTGGGTTAGAACAAGTAAATAATTTTTCAACTGAAGTTGGTCTTGATTTTGATAAATATGCCATTGAAACATTTTCTAAAAATTTTCCTAATGCCATTTCAATTTGTGGAGATATTTTAGACCAAGCTATAAAAAATCAAGTAATAGATAGTTGCAGAAAAAGAAAAGTTAATATGATAGTTGGTGGACCTCCTTGTCAAGGATTCAGTTTAAAAGGCAAAAATTTAGGTCTTAATGATAGTAGAAATTTTTTATTTAAAGAATATTTGAATATTGTTAAAGTGTTACAACCAGAAGTTTTTATTATAGAAAATGTAAAAAATATATTAAATTCTTCTAGTCATTATTTCAGAGATGAGATTTTAAAAGAAATCAAAAATTTGGGATATATCGTTAACTACGGAGTTGTTAATGCGAAAAACTATGGTGTCCCACAAAATAGAGAAAGAGCTATTTTTATTGCTTCAAAAACAAAATTTATTAATTTCCCAAATCCACAAGATAAATCTGTTACTGTTAGAGAAGCTATTTCAGATTTAGCATATTTAGAAAGTGGACAAGGTCAAATTATTTCTGAATACATTAATCCAGCACAAAGTGAATATCAAAGACAGTTACGAAGACAATTTTTGCAATATCATAAAGCAAGTTCGCATTCTAAGCTTGCAATTGAAAAATTAAAAATGATACCACCAGAGTGCGGTAAAGAATACTTGCCAAAAGATTTGTTAGGTAAACAAAAATTCTCTACTACTTGGTCAAGACTTGAATGGGATAATATTAGTCCAACAATAGATACAAGATTTGATACTCCTTCAAATGGTAAAAACTCTCATCCATTTTTAAATAGAGCAATTACCCCAAGAGAAGCTGCTAGAATTCAAAGTTTTAATGATGATTTTTATTTTTATGGTTCAAAAGTGGCTGTATGTAAACAAATTGGCAATGCTGTTCCACCACTTTTAGCAAAAGCTATTGGACAACAAATACTAAATGAATTACAAAATGATATTATTGAAGGCAAAAATTATCAACTATATTTGGGAAATGCTTACACAATAATAGATGAATTAATTAAAAATAAAATAACAGTTAATCACATAATAACCGACCCACCTTATAATATTTCGCATGAAAATAATTTCAATACTTTAAAATGCCCTAGACAAGGCGTAGATTTTGGTGAATGGGATAAGAATTTTGATTTGTTTTCTTGGATACCAAAATATGAAAAAATATTAGATAAAAATGGTTCTATTATAATTTTTTGTTCTTATCGCTATATAAGTTTTATTATTAAAACAATGGAAGAAAGTAATTTAGAAGTTAAAGATATTTTGGTTTGGAAAAAAACAAACCCAATGCCGAGAAATATTGAAAGAAGGTATGTTCAAGATATGGAATTCGCTATTTGGGGTGTAAAAAAAGGATCAAAGTGGGTATTTAATAAAGATAAAAACAAACCTTATATGCGTAGTTTGTTTGAAACTAGTATAGTTTCTGGAAATGAAAGGACTAAACATCCAACTCAAAAGAGTTTGCAATTAATGAAAAATATAATAAAGATACATACAAATGAAAAAGATATCATCCTTGATCCATTCATGGGAAGTGGAACGACGGGATTAGCATGTTTAGAGTTAAATAGGATTTTTATAGGCGTTGAATTGGATAAAGAATATTTTAATTTAGCAATTGAAAGACTACATAATTCAGAGGAGATATAATATGAATATAACAAATGGTTTTACTAGTAGATATAGTTTATCTGATATAGTTGCAAATAAAATATATGAGTTGTTTGATAAAGATGAAGTTGAATTAATTCCTTTTGGATTTGAAAATATTTCAAAAGGGAATGAAGAACTTAAAAAATTTATTAATACCCCAGAATCTAACTTATCTCATTCAGCAATGATTGTTAAATTTGCACCAGACTTTATCTTATTTAAGAAAAAAAATCCACAAGAAGTTTACTTTTTAGAAATTAAGGTGTCGGTAACTCCATTATGGGCATCTCATAATTTAGAAGAAATTAATGCCTTACATCCTAATACAAAATTGTCAGACATAGGAATTGTTGCTAGAGAAGCTTGGAATGCTTACAATACACTATTTCCTAATACGATAATCTTATCTGCTTGTACATATAATCCGTTTTTGCTGAAAGCTCAATTAGTAAATCAAATAAGATGTTTAAGATGTAATGGTAAAAATGGTATGGAAGATTGTTCACAATGTCCAATAAAATCACACGAATTTTTTGAATATTCTCGCAACTATAATGCTGAAGGAAGTCAAACACAACATACGAATTTAGATCTATCTTCTTTTATGGAAGTAGAAAAATTTTTTAAAACTTTAGATTTACATATTAATTCAACTTGCATTCTTGATTTGGAGAAAATATTGAAAGAACAAGGAGTTAAATTTCCACAGAATTGCTATGAAAATATTAAAATAAAAATTTTAAACCAGTTAAAAAAAGAAGGTTGTGATTGGTTGTAAAAAATAATATTAATATAGCGTTTATGCGAGAGATAAACTGAATAAATTACTAATTTGTAACTTCAATCTTTAAATTTTATATTAATAATATTATTTTTGTTAGATCCTATTTTTAGACTAGATATTATTTATTACATTGCAAAAAATCTTAATGATTCAATAGATGATTTAATTGGTCGTTATTAATTAAATAATTGCATAAAAATAGCCGAGAGTTTTGTTCCCGGCTGTTTATTTTAATTATTGTTTGCAATGTATAATCTATCTGCAATTTTTATTGCTTTATATGTAACTCCATTTATTGTTTGGTCTATGTATTCAGGTTTTCCGTCAGCAGTTGCTCGTAAGAAAATATGGTTTTTATCTTCTTCTGCTAGTTCTATGTTAATGTCTATAATGTTTTCTAGTTTATTAACTTCTAGTACTTTTAGTCCTTTTTGTATTAGGTATGAACTAAATTGCCATAGTTTTTCAAACATTCCGTTTGAGTCTATAATAAAGCAAAAGTCTTGTTCTGGATAGTAACCTGTAATTCTAAAATAATTTGTCATAATAATTTCCTCCTATATGGCAAGTTGCTTTAATTGTTTATTTGCGTATGGTAACCATACTTTGTTTATAAAGTTCATAACTTTGCTGTCTGGTTTTGAATTGTGGTCAGCATAGCATTGTAATATTTTGTGATTTTTAAGTGAATATTCAAGCGTAACAAATGGTTTGTTAGGCTTGTTTTTGTTTCTAATAAAGAATATCAAACTTTCTTCTCTAACAAATTTTTGGTCATAGTTCATACTACCAACGCAGTGATGAAGTTTTTTGCCTTCATATATTAAATCTTCTGGACTTGTTGGAATTATTGAAATATACACATCTTTTAAGTTGTGTTGCAAAGATAAATATTTATTTGCAATGTCTAAAAACTTTAAGTTAAATGCTTTTCTTTCTTCTTCATCTGCTTTTTGTTTTGCAGTTGAGTATTCATCAATTCGTATATCGTGCCAATGCTTAAAGTCGTGTGGTATTTTGTTTTTATTTTCTTGCATATTAAGTTTCAAATATTTGCAAGCGTTTAAGTAATCTATATACAAACTAACATCAATTTGTTGAGAAGTGATATAATTAAAAAATTGTTCAATGTTACCATTAAACAATTCTTTTATTTCTCTATAATGTTCATTTTTTGAAAATGACTTAATAAATCTTTCTAGTTGTTGTGTTTTGTCTAAATCTTTATTTTGTTTATATGCAGAAACAATGGTTGAAACATAGTAACTTTTAAGATATATTTCAAGTCTATTTTTGATAAACCACTTTCTAAACTGTTTATTTTTTTCAATTAGTTTTAATATGGTTTTACTTGTGGCGTAATATTGTAAGTTAAGTTTCATTAAATATTCTGCTTGTGGATATTGTTCGTAAATTCGCAAGTATTTTATATAGTCTTGATAAGTATATTCATTTGCTAAACTATATTTATATTTTTCAAATTTTAAAGCATATTCACGATTAACAATAGGGGCAAATGGATCAAAATATTTATCATCGGCATAACCCCAATTTCCATATTCATAATATTTTGGTTGCTTTTGTAGTCCTTGTTCATACCAACCAACACTATATCCTGCAATCCAAGTATATTCTATATCTTTTATAAAGCAATCTTTTGAATTTACTCCGTGAATTGCAACTTGTTTACAATACCAATTTTTGCCTTTGTTCTTAACAGCAACGGTTACTTTAACAAGTTCTTTATCGTTTGTTGTAAGATAAGCGTAAAATCGTTTTTGACTATTTTGATTTAATCTATCTTGTTTATCTGCTTTTTTAATTAAGTCTAGTATATATTTTGGAATAGGTTTAATTTTTTCAATTTTCATTTTTTACTCCTTTAAGGTTAGTTTATTTTCTAGTAATGATGCTAAAAGTTCAGCATTTTCTTTATCAAAAGTATTAACGGGTGACTTACTTAAAATTTCACCCGTTTCTTTTGATATTAAGTTGCCATTTATTTCAATGACATTCTCATTGTTTTGTATTTGTTTTTCTTCTATATTTTCCGCATTTTCATTTTTATTTGTGGATAAGTCCATAAGTTCAAAAAGTGTTGGTTGTTTGTTTTGTTGTTTAGGTTTTGTTATTGGTTTAGAAGGCGCTGTAACCTTTATTTCAGGTTTGTATTCAGTTCCATCTTCGTTGTAAAGTTTGCCTTCAAATTCATCTTCTTCAAAATAGTGAATAGCCCAACCAAAGACTGTTTTATCTTCAATACAAGTATAATTTGCTCCTTGCGGTGCTAGTTTTCTTGCTTCTTCGTTTGCATATTGCATAAAAGTATCTAGCGTTTTCTTATTGATTAAAGTCTTATTGTCTTTAATAATTTTAATACCATTATTTATTTTGTTAGCAAGTTCTTCACTAACATTGTTTTCTAAATATTCTTTAATTATTTCATATTCTTTCTTGTTAGTTTCAAGATTTAGTTTAATCATAATTTCCTCCTAAAATGGTAGTTCTTTAAGAAGTTCGCAAATTTTACCTTCTAATTTTTCTAATGTTGTAAAGTGGTTAAAACCACCTTTGTAATCGACTTCATTTTTTGCTGTTCTAATAAGTATGTGATTATACCAATCGTTGCTAATATATCTAACATCACTAATTGAAATATATACACATCTATTTTCCATTCCACCGTTAATAAAG
>CALVMK010000018.1 GCA_944345545.1 uncultured Clostridia bacterium
CCAGGTTAAAAACCTAGTCTTATGAAATACATTATATTATTAAATTGTTTAAGCAATATTTACTTCCGTTTACTCCTACGAAAACTATGCTACAAAAGACACTCAAAAGGCAAAGAGATATAAGGAGTATAGATAAAAAAGATGAACATTTTAGTCCATCTTATTTTTAATCCAATTACCATGTTCATCTCTTTGTTGGTGTATCCAGTTTAGATGTGATGGATTTTCAATTTTTGGTCTTTCAAAATTGATAACAATTCCAAAACAATCCCATAAATAGAAAAACGAAACAAACATTAATGTCTGTTTCGTATGAACTTCTATTGGCGGAGAGGACAGGATTTGAACCTGCGGTGACTATTACGCCACACCCGCTTTCCAAGCGAGCACATTAGACCACTCTGACACCTCTCCTTGCTATTTCAATATAGCATATTTTTGTTAGTTTGCAAATAGTTTTTGTTAAATTAATTTTTTTTGCAATTTTTGTTTTTTATTATTAATTTTTTTAATCAAAATTTATTTTTAATGTAGGGTGGTCAATTGTTAATTTGCGGTATTTCACTTTAGCTGAATCAAATAGCATTTTTGATGCTTTAACACTTTCGCTATTAGCATACTTATCACAAAGGTATATAACTTCTTTTATTCCGCTTTGAATAATCAATTTGGCACATTCATTGCATGAAAACAAATCAACATAAATTTTAGCATTTTCAAATTCTCGTTTATATCCTCTAAAATTTAAAATTGCATTCATCTCCGCATGACATACAAATAAATATTTTGTTTCTAATGGCAAACCTTCTCGTCCCCATTTAAAATTTTTATCTTCTATGCCATTTGGTGTGCCGTTATATCCTGTTGATAGTATTCGATTATCATGTGAAACAATGCATGCTCCTACTTGAGTGTTTGGGTCTTTACTTCTCATTCCTGATAACTTTGCTATTCCCATAAAATATGTGTCGAATGATATATAATCTTTTCTATATTCCATTTTATCCTCTTTTAAATTTTGTTTCCGCACGGGCTTCGGCGAAGCCGAAGCAAAGGGCATAAGCCCTTTAGGAACTTAAGTTCCTTCCGTGCGGACTTGCTCTTACAATATAAAATAAAAAAGCCCTTAAGGGCGATTTTTAATTTGGTTCATCAAAGAAAGCATACATGTTTGTTAGCTGGCCAACGCACATGATATAGTCAAAAAACTTATCCATAATAGAACTTGCACTTGGAATTTCTGCCATAAGAGAACCAGATTGAATTGAAAAACCATATATTTTTAAAACGTTAGTGATGCAAGACTTAACATCTTTAGCATTTAATTCATAAAGGTCATTCATATAGCGTAAGGTTTGTTTTTTATCTGTAAAATACCATTTATCTCCAACATTAATCAATCTAATGTCAAGTGGTTTGCCGTCAATAAAAGATGCATCGCAATTTATTTTCCATTCAGCTTGACCAATTTGAACCAAATTAGTTGCATTTTTAAAAACTTCTTCAAAATTTCTTATATCCATAAAACACTCCATTTTTTTACTTATTAATATAATAACAATAATTTAATTAAAATCAAAATAAATTTTAACATTTTTATAAGGTTTTTTAAATTTTTGTTATAACAAAAGAATTTTATAGCATTGTTTTAAAAGTTTTTAATAATTAGCGTTAAATGTTTTTTTATTTTTTTAATTAAAAAGTTTGTTTTTATTGTTTTAGCTAAATTTTTAAATAGATATTTGCAAAATATGGTTGTTAGTGATAATATTTACATATGTTCAAAATAACAAATAATTGGTATAATCTTTTAAAAGAGGAGTTTAATAAGCCTTATTTTAAAAAATTGCAAGAGTTTTTGACTGAAGAATATCAAACTAAAACAATATATCCAAAAGCAGAAAACATTTTTAATGCTTTAAATTATTGTAAATATGAAGATGTGAAAGTTGTAATAATAGGACAGGACCCTTATCATCAACCAAATCAAGCTCATGGGTTAAGCTTTTCTGTTCAAGATGGTGTTCCTCTTCCGCCGTCGTTAAAAAATATTTTTAAAGAAATTGAAGCTGATATAGGTGTAAAACCTTATGAGAGTGGAAACTTAATTCGATGGGCAAAACAAGGTGTTTTATTATTAAACACAGTTTTAACTGTAAGAAAAGATTGCCCAAATTCTCATAAAGGAATGGGGTGGGAGATATTTACTTCAAAAGTTTTAGAATTGGTTAATAAAAAAGAAACGCCAGTTGTATTTTTGTTATGGGGTGGAAACGCAAAGGCTTTTGAAAGTTTGATTGATAAGAGTAAACATTTTTGTTTAAAAAGTGCACATCCAAGTCCGCTTTCTGCCTACAATGGCTTTTTTGGTTGTAAACATTTTTCAAAAACTAATGAAATTTTGCAAAATAATGGACAAAAACCTATAGATTGGAGATAAAAATTATTGACAAAAAAGGTTTAATTGAATATACTAACAATATCGTGCTAGGCGGGGAGTTAGCGGTTCCCTATTTCTGAAATCCGCTTTATGCAGAGCTGAAAGCTTGCCTCGGCAAAATTTTGTTGGGAAGTTTGGTGCATTTTTCATGTGATGAAATCAAGGTCTTATGCAATAGGAATTCGTGAATCATGTCAGGGTCGGAAGACAGCATCATTAAGCGAAACCTCTTATGTGCCATAAGGTAGCTTTGGTGGAGCATGAGAATGTATTGATGCCCAGTGATTTTTGACAAAGCAAGAAGCACGATTTTTTATATGTGAAAATGAGAACAATATTTACCTTGTGTCAATTTGTTCTTTTTTATTTTTTAATATTGTTAAATAACTTTACAAACTTTTATATTTTATGTTCGTTATTTAACGCTTATGATATGTATATTAGTCTGTAAATATTAAATATTTTATATTTTATAAGTTAACTCTTAATTAAATTTTTTAACTGTATTATAATTTGCCTTTGTATTTGTTGCTTTTTTTTGTGATTTATTGTAATATATTATGACTTTGCTTATAAGGAGTTTTTATGCAAAAATCTAATGCTAAAAGATTTATTGAGGCTTATAACCAAATCGATTATGCTCTTAGAGTTCAACATAATTTTAAACGTAGTATGGGTTATTCTGATATGATTAGAAGGGCTGTTGCTGTTAATTATATCGTTAGAAAATACGAAGACGATTTAATTGATTTTGGTAGACTTAGAAATGCCATTATTCACAGAAGTAATGATGAGTATATTATTGCAGAACCTCATGATGATGTTGTGGTGCAAATGGAAAAAATTGCAAAATTGATTTGCACTCCGCCTAAAGTTTTAGATGTTTTAAATCTTCATGATGTTTTGACTGTTCATTATAATGTTGATTTGAAAACGGTTATCAAATTAATTAGCGAATCAAAATATAGTAACATTCCTGTCTATAAAGATGGAACTCTTTTAGGTGTTGCTAATGGTCAAAAAATCTTGAATTTGCTTGGTAGAAAAATTGCTGAAGGGTATGATATTTCTGAGTTTATTGAAGATACAACTATTGAAGAAGCATTAGCACAGTTCCCAGAAGGTGTTAAATATTATGAAATTGCTTCTAGCGATGTTACGATTGAAGAAGTTTTGGACCTTTTCGACAGAAATAGAAAATTATTGATTGTTCTTATAACAAAAACTGGTAGTATGCAAGAAGCTCCGCTAGGAATTGTTACTACTACTAACATTATAGATTTAAACAATATTTTAGAGAATTATTAGGAGAGATTTATGAAAAAAGAAGATAGTATGCCAAATTTTATAAAAAATGAAGAGGAAGTTTTAAAGTTTTGGCAAGATAACAAATGTTTTGAAAAATTGGTAAAGAAAAATGAAAATTCTGGTAAGCATTTTCGTTTTTTAGATGGTCCAATAACCGCTAATAATGGCATGGGTGTTCATCATGCTTGGAACAGAAGTTTAAAAGACATTATGCTTAAATATAAGGCCATGAATGGTTATTCTGCTCATTATCAAAATGGGTTTGATTCTCAAGGCCTTTGGGTTGAAGTTGAAACTGAAAAAGAACTTGGGCTCAAAGATAAACGCGATATTGAAAAATTGGGCTTAGACAAGTTTACCACTGCTTGCATGAACAGAGTTAAAAAATATTCTGGAATTATTACTGAACAATCTAAACGTCTTGGACAATGGATGGATTGGGATAATTCTTATTTTACAAACTCAGATGAAAACATTACATCAATTTGGTATTTCTTAAAAGAATGTTATAAAAAAGGTTGGTTAGTTCAAAAATATCGCCCAATGCCTTGGTGTAGCCATTGCGGAACTTCTCTTTCAGAACACGAACTTGCTGATAGTTATAAAGATATGGAACATTTGGCAGTATTTTTTAAACTTCCTATAATTGATTCTAATTATGATATTTTGGTTTGGACGACAACTCCTTGGACGCTTTCTGCAAACGTGGCAGTGGCTGTTAACCCAGAACTTGATTATAGTATTTGCAAAGTTAAGAGTTCTAACAGAGAAATAATTGTTTGTTCAACTGCAAAAAAAGTTTTAAAGGACGACCTTATTGAAGTTGTAAAAGAAGTTAAAGGAAAAGAACTTGTTGGACTTAAATATGAAACATGTTTTCCTGAACTAAGCGAACAAAATTTTGAACATAAAATAGTTGCTTGGGACGCAGTTGATGCGGAAGAAGGTTCAGGTGCTGTTCATATCGCACCTGGTTGTGGGGCAGAAGATTTTGAATTAGGACAAAACCTTGGATTAAAAAATGTTATACCTGTTGATGAAAATGGAATTTTCTTTCAAGATTTTGGTTTTCTTGCTGGAAAAAGCACAACAGAAGTTGCAGATTTAGTTTTTGATGAATTAAAAAAGCGTAATAAATTGTATTATACACACAAACATTTGCATAGATATCCTATTTGCTGGAGATGCAAAAATCCTTTGATTTTTAGGCTTACAAAAGAATGGTATATAAAAGCTGATGAAATTCGCCCATTGCTTTTAAAAGCTGTGGATACAGTTCGTTGGCAACCAGAATTTATGAAGAAAAGAATGACAGATTGGCTTGAAAATATGGGTGATTGGTGTATTTCAAGAAAACGTTTTTATGGGCTTCCTTTGCCTTTCTATGTTTGTAAGAAGTGTGGTGAAATAACTGTAGTTGGTTCATTAGACGAACTTAAAAAGCTTTCTAGCGAAGAAGAAGTTAACAAACTTCCTCATCTTCACAGACCTTACATTGATGAAATTGAAATAAAATGCCCACATTGTGGTGAAAAAGTTAAACGTGTTACAGAAGTTGGTGATTGTTGGTTAGATGCTGGAATAACTCCTTTTAGCACAAAAAAATATTTTACTGATAGAAAATTCTGGGAACAAAATTTCCCTGCTGAATGTGTTATTGAAATGAAAGAGCAAATTAGGCTTTGGTTCTATTCTTTGCTTTTCATGAGTGTAGCTTTAACTGGTCGTGCACCTTATGAAAAAGTTATTGGTTTTGCTGCATTAGTTGCTGAAGATGGTTCTAAATTTTCTAAATCTGGCAAGAATAACATAAGCTTTTTTGACGCTTGTAATAAAATTGGTGCAGATGTAATTAGATATATGTTTGCTTCTAATAATATGCTTAGTGATACAAGGTTTGGTTATGGCATTACTGATGATATTAGAAGAAAACTTTTGGGACTTTGGAACGCATATATTTTCTTTAACACATATGCAGTAATTGACGAGCCAAAGTTAAACAATTTCACTCCAGTTATTACAAATGTTACAGATAAATGGCTTGTTGAAGTTACAAATAAATTTATTGCAAATTCTAAAAAATATTATGACGACCAACAATTTTATCTTGTGGTAAGAGATTTTGAAAAATATGTTGATGACCTTACCAACTGGTACATTCGTGTAAATAGAAGAAGATTTTGGAAATCTGATGACGAAGAAGATAAAAGAGTTGCTTATTGGTGTCTTTACAATGCTATAAAGAATGCTTGTCAAGTTATGGCTCCAATTATTCCTTTTATGACTGAACATATTTGGCAAAACATGGTAAGAAGTTTTGAACCTAATTCTAGTGAAAGCATAATTTTATCTAATTTTCCTAGCGTTATGTTAGACATCAAAAATGAAAATCTTGAAGAAAAAACAGATATTGCTAGAAACATTATTGCTTTAGCTCAAAGATTAAGAAATGAAAATCAGTTAAAAATTAAACAACCTTTAAAAGAAATGTTTGTTTGTGCTGATGTTTCTGTTAAACCAAGTGTAGAGCTTTTTGGTGATATCATTAAAGATGAGTTAAATATAAAAGAACTTATTTTTGAAGAAAATGTTGAAAGATTTAATGAAAGATATTTAACAGTAAATTTTAAAACAGCAGGGGCTGTTCTTAAAGGCGACGTTCAAAAATTAAAGCTTGCTTTGCAACAGCTTTCTGATGCAGATATGGCAAAGGTTGTTAAAGAATATGATGAAGGCAAAGTAAGTGTAGGGGAATTTAGAAACTTAGATTCAAATTTGTTTAGCATTGCTTCTAAACCAAAAGAAGAATTTGTTATTATGTCTGACGGCGGAATAACTGTTGTGTTAGATATAACTATAGATAGGGAACTTATGCTTGAAGGCATGTTTAGAGAATTAACTCGAACAGCTCAGGTGTTAAGAAAAGAAGCAGGTTTTAAAGTTGAAGATAGAATTATATTTAGTTTTAAAACTCAAAGTGAAACATTAAATGAAGTTATAAAAATTTATAAAGAAAAAATTAAAGCTGAAGTTTTAATTAAGGAAATAGTTGAGAATATTGAAGATTTCAGTATAGATAAAGTTGTAAATGTTAATGAAGAAGAAATTGAAATTAAAATGAAAAAGGCATAAAATGAAAGTTGCAAATAATTGGAAAGATTACGAGGTTATTTCCACTGGAAAAGGGGAAAAGTTAGAAAGGTGGGGGAAAGTTTATTTGCTTCGTCCAGACCCTCAAGTGATATGGGAGTGTGGACAAGATTTAAAAAAGTTTTCCCTTTTAAATGCACACTATATTCGTGAAAATACTGGTGGGGGAAAGTGGAAAATTTTAAAAAATTTTCCTGAAAGCTGGACGATTTCCTATAAAAATTTAAAATTTAAAATTAAACCAATGGGCTTTAAGCATACAGGCCTTTTTCCTGAACAAGCTGTAAATTGGGATAAAATGATTGATTTAGTTAAAAAATCTAATAGACCAATTAACGCTTTAAATCTTTTTGCTTATACTGGTGGGGCAAGTGTTGCTCTTGCTAGTGCTGGAGCCAGTGTTACACATGTTGACGCAAGCAAGGGAATGGTTGAAAGGGCAAAAGAAAATATGGCACTTTCTGGCCTTTCTGATAAACCTGTGAGATATATTGTTGACGATTGTTTTAAGTTCGTTCAAAGAGAAATAAGGCGTGGGAAAAAATATGATGTAATAATTTTAGACCCGCCAAGTTACGGCAGAGGACCTAATGGTGAAATGTGGAAACTTGAAAATAATTTGTTTGATTTTTTAAAGGAATGTAAAAAAGTTTTATCAGATAATCCGCTTTTTGTGCTTTTAAATTCTTATACAACAGGATTACAAGCTTGTGTTCTTAAAAATTTACTTCAACTTGTTTTTAATGCAAAAAAAATAGATGCTGATGAAATTGGACTTCCAACAAAAGACGGTATTGTTTTACCATGTGGAGCAAGTGCATTTGCAGAATTTTAAGAGGTTTTATGGAAAATATAAATGTAATTTACGAAGATAATCATATAATAGTTGTAATTAAACCACATAACATACCTAGTCAAGAAGATGAAAGTGGTGATATGGACATGCTAAGAATGGTGAAAGCATATATTAAAGAAAAATATAACAAACCAGGTGAAGTTTTTGTTGGACTTGTGCATAGATTAGATAGACCAACTGGTGGAATAATGGTTTTTGCAAAAACAAGCAAAGCTGCTAAAAGATTAGCTGAGCAGATTAAAAATGGCGATTTTGTTAAAACTTATTATTGCGTTACAGAAGGACTTCCAAAGGAATTAGATGGTCATTTAGTTAATTATTTGAAAAAGGATGATAACATTGTAAAAATTGTTCCTATGAGTGAAAAAGGGGCAAAGCGTGCGGAAACAATTTATCATGTGCTTGAAATTGAAAACAATTTGGCATTTGTTAAAGTTAATATTTTAACTGGTAGATCTCATCAAATAAGAGTTCAAATGTCAAACATAGGTGCATCTATATATGGCGACGGCAAATATGGTAAAGAATATAAACAAACAAAACATTTAGCTTTGTGGGCTGGTGAACTCAGCTTTAAACATCCTACAAAAGATGAAACACTTTCCTTTAAGGTTTATCCTCCAATGGAAGAACCTTGGACAAAGTTTAATTTATCAAAATATTTAGGGTAAAGGAGCTTTATGAAAAAAAGAGAGGATATTGAAGAAAAATATAAATGGGATATTACTGAATATTCTAAAAGCATTCAAGCATGCGAGCAAGAGCTAAAAAATTTGGAAAAACGTTTTGAAGAAATAACTAAATTTGAAAATAAATTAAATGACGATAAGAATATCTATGATTGTTTAACACTTGAAAGTGAATTAAGTCAAATTTTATCAAGGCTTTATGTTTATTCTTCATTGAAAGTGAAAGAAAACGCAAAGAATAGTGAAGCTGTTGAGTTAAGCGAAAAAGTTGGCTCTTCTTGTGTTAAATTTAGCACTCTTACAAGTTTTATTAGTGTTGAAATTGGTGAACTTTCAAATGAAAAACTTGAAGAACTTCAAAATAATTCTTTGTATCCACAATTTAGAACATTTTTTAAAAGTATTTTAAGGCATAAAGCACATCTTCTTTCTAAAAAAGAAGAAAA
Source organism: uncultured Clostridia bacterium (assembly GCA_944345545.1). Taxonomy (GTDB): domain Bacteria; phylum Bacillota; class Clostridia; order Christensenellales; family UBA1242; genus Caccopulliclostridium. The sequence goes on from CALVMK010000018.1 coordinate 8,890, forward strand.
ATTAATATCACAAATGGGAGAGTTCACAGGGGGCTTTTCCGATGTTTTTGATATGTTTGATAATGCTGATGTAAAATTTGCAGACGCAAAAGACAGTAAAGGGAATTTTCATAAACTTACTCATGCAACTTATTCTTTGCTTGTAGAAAGCACAGATAGAGAGTTAAGAAAAAATGCCATAATAAACATGAATAAGGCTTATGGAGAGTTTAATAATACAATAGCTACAAATTATATAAATGATGTAAAACTAGGTTGCACATTTGCAAAAATAAGGAATTATCCATCTGCACTTTCTGCTTCTATTTATAATGAAGAAGCTAGTGAAGAAGTGTATAAAACATTAATTAAAGGCGTTGAAGAAAATCTTTTTGTTTTCTATAAATATTTTGAAATAAAACGCAAACAACTCAAGTTAGATAAGTTTGCTATTTATGATATTTATGCAAAAACAACTGAAGATTTTGACATAAAAGTAAATTATGAACAAGCAATAGAACTTGTTAAAAAAGCATGCAAACCCTTAGGAGAAGATTATTTGCATCTTATAGATAGAGCAAAAAATGATAGGTGGATAGATGTTTTTGAAAACGAAGGTAAAGATAGTGGTGCTTTTTCATGGGGTGCATATGGAGTTCATCCAGTTGTTTTAACTAATTTTGTTTCAAACTGCAATTCACTATTTACACTTGCACATGAATTAGGACATTGCATCCACACATATTATTCTAATAAAAATCAACCATACGAAGATGCGGGATATACGATTTTTGTTGCTGAAGTTGCAAGCAATGTAAATGAAATGTTAATGCTTTTATATCTTTCTAATAAAGCGAATAATAAAAAAGAAAAAATCTATTATTACGATTATCTTTTAAGCATGTTTCGTGGAAGTGTTTTTCGTCAAACAATGTTTTCTGAATTTGAATATTTTGCTCATGACACTTATGAAAAAACATCTGCACTTTCTAAAGATATTTTAAACGAGTTTTATTTTAATCTTAATAAAAGATATTTTGGTGAAAAAGTTGAACTGGTTGATGAAATAAAGTTTGAATGGAGCAGAATACCACATTTCTATAATTCTTTTTATGTTTATAAATATGCTACCGGACTAATAAGTGCCATGGTGATAGCTAGAAACATATTTGAAGGCAAAGAAAATGCAAAAGAAAATTATTTAAAATTTTTATCTATGGGTAGTTCACTTCCACCTATTGAATTGTTAAAAATAGCAGGTGTTAATTTAGAAAATAAAAAAACTTTTGATGAAGCGTTCAAGTTTATTGATTCAGTGTTAGAAGATTGGAACAAACTATTAGGGGAGTAAAATGCTTAAAATTGATGGTTTAACAAAAAAGTATGGCAATAAAGTGGCGGTTGATAACATTTCACTAGAAGTTAAGGCAGGGCAAATCACAGCTTTTATCGGGCATAATGGCGCGGGAAAGACAACAACTTTAAAAGCTATAGCTGGCATAATTGATTTTGACTCTGGAGAAATTTTTATTGATGGTAAAAGTGTAAAAGAAAATTCTTATAAAACAAAATTTGATATTGGATATTTACCTGACAATCCAGATATTTATGAAAATCTTAAAGGAATAGACTACTTAAATTTTATAGCAGATGTGTTTTATGTAGATGAAGCAACAAGAAAAGAAAGAATTGAAAATTATGGCAGGAGATTGCACATTTTTTCCGATTTAGGTGCATTAATCAGCACTTATTCTCATGGTATGAAACAAAAACTTGCCATTTTAAGCATGTTAATACATAAACCAAAGCTTTATTTATTTGATGAACCTTTTGTTGGTTTAGATCCAGTTGCTAGTCATGAATTTAAAGAGATAATGAAAGAACTTTGCAAAGAAGGAAGTGCAATTTTTTATTCAACCCATGTTTTAGAAGTTGCAGAAAAACTTTGTAGCCATGTTGTAATTATAAAAAATGGCAAAATAATGGGGCAGGGCGAAATGAAAAAGATTAAAGGTGATAAAAGCTTAGAAAGTTTGTTTTTGGAATTGGAGCAAGAACAATGAAAAATATTCTTAACCTTATAAAAATAAATTTTATTTCTATTTTTAAAGGAATGTTTGCCTTAAATAAAAAAAATCAAGGTTTAAAATTTATTTTGATGAGTCTTTTGCTTTTAGGAATAATTTACTTTGCATTTGGAACAATGATGAATTCATTTGCAGAAATTTTAGTTGAGCTAGACGCTATGAACTATTTGCTTTTTTTATCATCAATTTTTAGCTTTGTTTTTGTTTTATTTTTTATAACATATGAAGCTCAAAGCTATTTTTTCAAGACAAAAGATTTTGAACTTTTAAGTAGTTTGCCAATAAAGAAACATGAAATTGTGATAGCTAAATACACAAGCGTTTTGTTATCAGCATACATTTATAGTTCTCTTATAATGATACCTTCAATAATTGTATGTTTTATGTATGTGCCTTTTAATTTTGGCTTGTTTATGCTCTATGTGTTAGGCTTTTTATTTTCTCCGTTAGTACCAATGGCATTAGGCACAGTTTTTGGATTAATTGTAAGTTTAATTACAAGTAAACTGAAACATTCAAACATTATTTCAATAATTTTGTTTTTACTTTTGTTTGTTGCTTATTTCGTCATTTATTTTTATATGAATTCATTTGTAAATAATATTGTAATTAATGGTGAAAATCTTATAAAAACAATGCAATATTATTTACCAAGTGTAGCGTGGTTTTACACTGGTTTTGTTCAAATGAATGTTTTATTTATTATTTTAGATATTATTTTAAATGTTTTAATTACAGTAATTGCAATAGTTTTATTGACAATAACTTATAAAAAAATTAATCAAAATTTAATAAAAAAGAAATCTGCTAAAACCCATAGTTTAACCTTTAATAAGAAAAGCACAATAAGAAGTTATTTAAAAATTGAAGCTAAAAGATTTATCAGTTATCCAACATATGTGTTAAATAGCACTTTTTCTTTGTTATTTACAATTTTTGTCCCGTTTTTGCTTAAATTTGCAATATTTAATGGAACAAACGAAGAAATATTCGCTGAAAGTGAAGCTTTGTTTATAATCATTCCAACTATGCTTATTTGTATTAATTCAATGTTTGCTGGAATAAGCAACACAACAAGTTCTAGCATAAGCATAGAAGGAAAACAAATTCAACTATTAAAAAGCTTGCCATTAAAGCCATCTAAAATTTTCTTTACAAAAATTTTGTTTAATAATTTAATAGTAATTCCTTTTATTTTTATATCTAACTTTATAATATTAATTTTGTTTTATCAATATTTTAATTTAATTTCAATTATAATGTTGTTTGTAACACCAACTTTGGCTGTCTTAGCATTTAGTACTTATGGATTATTGATAAATTTATTGTTTCCTAAATTTAATTTTGATAATGTAAATCAAGTAGTAAAGCAAAGTTTAAGTGTGTTTATAGTTGTGATAAGTTCAATAATTTTTTCAATTATACCAATGGTTTGTGTTTTTAACGTAAAAAACCTGAATGTAAACTTGTTTTACTTTATATTTGCTGGAATTTATTTAATTTTGTTTGTAATTTGTGTTTTATTATTAAAATTTAAAACAAATGTTTTATATAATAAATTAAAAATTTAATAAAATTTAATATCATGAAGTTAAAATTAAAACCCTATTTTGTATCAACAAAATAGGGTTATATTTTATTAAGCTCTTTTTTCTTTTATATATCTATCTTTTAAATCTCTATATTTATTAACTAAATTAAAAAAATATCTTTCTTTTCCTGCTGAGTCTAATTTTTTGTATTTAGACATATCCATTAAACGTGCTATTGGATTTAACACTTCTTCTTCTTCGTTTAATAATGTTATAACTTTTTCATATAAAGCGTCATCTTCCGTTTTTGAAATAATTTTAATATTTTCCTTTCTAGGAGCACTTTCTCCACGAAGCCTACATTTTGCTTGCATCACTAGCATTTTTAAAAGGTCATTTTTATTTTTCATATGTTCCTCCTTAACTAAGTAAAGTATAAATAATTTTTTTTATTTTTTCAAAAGAGAAAAATGTCATGATTTGACTATTTTTGGCAAAAAAGTTCTAAGCATTTTTCTTGCATAAAAAGCAAATTTATGATAACCTTACTCAAGTAGGTGAGGTTTTATGAAAAAAGGAAAAATAATAGTTATAGAAGGTACTGATGGTTCTGGAAAACAATTGCAATCGAATCTTCTTTATCAAAAATTGATGCAAGAAGGTAAAGATGTTGTTCTTCAAAGTTTTCCTAATTACGAAAGTCAATCTTCTGGCCCTGTTAAACTATATTTATCGGGAGAATTGTCTAAAGAAGCTGATGAAATAACTGCTTATCAAGCATCTAGTTTATATGCAGTAGATAGATTTTGCACAATGAAAAGTTTGCAAAAATTTTATGAAGATGGTGGGATAATTATTCTAGATAGATACACAACCTCAAACATGGTTCATCAAGCATGTAAAATTGAAAATTTTGAAGAAAGAGAAAAGTTTTTAAATTGGTTAAATGATTTTGAATTTAATATATTAAAATTGCCAAAGCCAGATAAAGTTATTTTTTTAGATGTAACGCCAAATGTAAGCAAAAAGTTAAGAGATAGCAGAAAAATCAACAAAAATGGAGAGAAAAGAGACATACACGAAGAAGATAAAAACCACATAATCAAAGCTTACAATGCAGGTAAGTGGGTTGCTGAAAAATATGGATGGGAAATAATAAAATGTGTAGATGAGCAAGAAAATTTGAAGTCAATAGAAAATATTCAAGAATTAGTTTTTTCAGTTATAAAAAATATTATTGATTAAGCTTAATGTTTTTTTCTTTAATGATAGTTTAACAAACTTAATATTTTGAAAATCTTACAGTGCTAAAGAAGTAAAAATAAAAAGCATGATTATTTATGTTTTAACATTTATAACCATGCTTTTTTTTAATCAATGTTTTCGTTTAAAAAATGAATAAAGTTTGTGGCATCTTGAAATTGTCTATAAACTGATGCAAATCTTACATAAGCTACTTGGTCGATTGGTTTTAGCTTGTCCATTACTAATTCTCCAATTTCTTTTGATGTTACTTCTTGTGCTAATGAATTTTGAATTTGCTTTTCTATTTCCATGCAAATTTGGTCTATTTGATTTAAACTTACAGGCCTTTTTTCACATGCTTTTATTATACCACTTTTTATTTTCATAATATCAAATGGCTGTCTTGAACCATCATTTTTTATTACTAATATCGGCGTTGTTTCTATTGTTTCATAAGTAGTAAACCTTTTTCCACACCCTAAACATTCTCTGCGCCTTCTTATTGAATTTGTTTCATCAGTAGAACGAGAATCTAAAACTTTACTATTTTCACACCCACAATAAATACATTTCATTCGTTATTTCTCCTTGTACTAATTATAAAGCATTTTATTAAATTTGCAAAGCATTTTTTATTGTTTATTTAAAACTGTGCATGTGTTTGCAGTTGGAGATGTGTTATATAATTCTACCAAAATTGTATCTTCACCTATTTTGCATATTTGAGTAAATGGAATAAATAATTCTGTTCCATTTTTAAAGACGTTCCAAAATGATTTGTTTCCTGGCACAACTAAACCTGTGATTTTTGCTGTTTGCAAATCAAAAACCACATCTGTTATGTGTCCTAATCGTTTTCCGTCTACAACATTTACTACTTCTTTACATCGTAATTCTAAAAAAGAACATTCTTGCACTAGGTTATTTCCTTTTTTATTCTTAATTTATTTATATGTGAAAATTTTTAACTAAGAACACAAAATTCGACATTTTTCTATTTTTTTAAAAAATAAGAATACAAGTTAAAAATTTATCATATCTTTTTAATATGAAATGTGAAATAAAAGAAGATTATACATCTTTAAAAAATGCCAAACTTGGTGCTATGTTTAAAGTTGTTAAAATTCATGATAATTTAGGTTTAAACATGCTTAGAAGACTAGGCGATTTAGGCATTGTTGAAGGCACGGAAATTAGTGTTTTAAAAAAATCTTTTTTAGGTAAAACGCTTTTAGTTCGTTTAAATGGCTATACACTATCTTTTAGAGATAATATTGCAAAAATAATTGAGGTTAAAAAGGTTGGTTGATATGAAAGAAATATTACTAATAGGAAATCCAAATACTGGTAAAACTACACTTTTTAATAATTTAACAAAAAGTAATGAGCATGTTGGAAATTGGCATGGGGTTACTGTTGAAGAAAAGAAAAAACCTTTTAATGCTGACGGGGAAGATTTTACTTTAGTGGATCTTCCTGGAATTTACTCATTAACTGCTTTAAGTTTTGAAGAACAAGTTGCCGTTGATTATATTTTAAATAATTCGGACAAGCTTATGATTAATATATGCGATTTGAATAATTTGCAACGCAATTTATACCTAACTTTAGGGCTTTTAGAACTAGGAGCTAATGTTTTACTTGCCATTAACACAATGGGAAGTAAGAAACCTTTTAATGAAATTGATGTTTTTAAGCTTAAAGAAAAACTGAATGTTGAAGTGTTTTTATTTGATGCTAGCAATAAAAAAGATATTAAAGAACTAAAAATATTAATTAAAAAAATGGCTAATTCTAAAAAAAGAGCTGTTTTTCCTAAATATATTGAAGTTTTAAATGAAATAAAAGAATTTAATGAAATTAAAAAAAGATTAAATAAAGTTGATAATAACAAATTAAATTTTTATGCTATTAAAATTTTAGAAAATGATGAAAAAATTATTGAAAAATTGGCATTTAATAATGAAAATTTTAAAATAAATTCAAATTATATTCAAAAAATAGCGAAAATTAGATACGACTATATTTCTTGTATTTCAAATTTTGCAATAAAAAAATTGCAAAAAAAAGCTTATGGTGAAAGTTTTTTTGATAAAATAATTTTAAATAGATTTTTATGCTTTCCAATTTTTTTAGGAATAATGGCGTTAATTTTTTATTTAACATTTTTTTCTGTTGGAGCTTTCTTTTCTTCAATTTTATCTAATTTTATTCAAGATGTAATTGGAGCTAATGTTATTAATTTAATATCAAAAATTTGCAACGTGCCATGGGTAATTGGACTTTTTGAAAATGGAATAATTGCTGGGCTCGGTAGCATATTGTCCTTTTTGCCACAAGTTGTTCTGTTATTTTTCTTTTTATCTGTTCTTGAAGATAGTGGATATTTAGCAAGGCTAGCATTTTCTTTTGAAGATATTTTCAAAAAATTAGGACTTTCTGGTAAAAGTGTCTACACACTTTTGATGGGTTTTGGGTGCAGTGCAACAGCCGCACTAACTGCAAGAAATATGGAGGATAAAAACTCTAAAATAAAAACTGCAATGATAACTCCTTATATGAGTTGCAGTGCAAAACTTCCTATTTATGCTGTTTTAGGTGGTGCATTTTTTGGAGCTTCTAATATTTTTGTTGTATTCTTTTTGTATTTATTGGGCGTTGTTATTGCAATCAGTTTAAGCATGATTCTTGAAAAAACAGCTCTAAAAAGCAAGAGCCAATCTTTTATTTTAGAATTTCCACCTTATAGAATGCCTAGTTTTAAAAGAATTTTAAATATTATTTCAGATAATTTAAAACAATTTATTATTAGAATTGGGTCTTTGCTTTTTGCAATGAATATTATCGTCTGGTTGCTTGGGAATTTTGGTTTTACTTTTAATTATGTTCCAGTTGATGGGGGAGTTAGCATTTTGGAAAGTGTTGGTAGATTTTTGGCACCAATATTTGTTCCTTTGGGATTTGGTAATTGGGGAGCAACTTCGGCTTTAATAGCTGGACTTGTAGCGAAGGAAATAATTGTTTCTTCTATTGCAATTTTTAATGGTATAAATGTTAATGAAGGTTCAATGACTAGTCAGGTTCAAAGTTCAATTTTAAACCCAGCTTCTAACGTGTTTTTTACACCTGCTTCAGCTTTAAGTTATATGGTTTTTTGTTTAATTTATATGCCTTGCATTGCTACCATGAGTGTTTTGAATAAAGAAATTGGATCAAAATGGACAATAATATCAATCGTTATAGAATTTGTTATAGCTTATATTATTTCATTTGTTGTTTATAATTTATACAATTTGTTTACTACTGTAAACGTTGGTTATCTGTTTATAATATTAATTAGCGTAATTATTATAAGTGTTAGTATTATTTTGGTTATAAAACATTTAAAAGAAAAAGATAAGTGTAAAAAATGTATTTATAATTGTAAAAATAAATAATAAATTATTAAAAATTTTAGTTATTAATTATAATTTTTTGAATTTTTAACAAAATAAAACAAAGGAGAAATTTATGGATTTTGTTTTCATTTTGCTTGGAGTTTTAATAATTTTATCATTTTTTGATGTTGGCGATTTTATTTATAAAAAGTTAGGTTTAAATCATTTTTTAGTCAGTGCGTTGTTATTTGGTCTAGTTTTATTACTATTTATTCCAAACATTATAATAGAAAATATTTCTATTAGTATAGCAGGTTTTATTTTGCCTTTGCTTTTAGCAATTAAACTTTTACCAAAATTAAAATCAAAAAAAAGAATTATTAATTTCATCATATCTTTATTAATTATTACTACATCTGTAATGGTTTACAATCTTATTGATTTTAGCACTTTTAATAATTTAGTTATAAAACCTTATGTTTATGTTAGTTTAATAGCTGGAATTATAATCTATTTGATTTGTAAAAGAACTTCCATTTGCTACTTAAGTTTATTTTTTGGAATTAATATTGGAAATTTATTATTTTTTCAAATTAAATATGCAGGTGAATACAATGCGATTTTAACTTTAGGAAGCAGAGAATTTTTAGCTTTTTTAATTCTTTCTATGTTAATATCTTTGATATGTGAAGGTGTTTATGGTCATCATGTAAAACAAAAAAAGTTTAGATATGAAAAAAAATTAGAAAGGTTAAAAACGATTGAAAAATAAATTTTATTATGATAAACTAACATAGTTAGGAGTTAATGTGAAAAAACCACTTGTAGCTATTGTTGGAAGACCTAATGTAGGGAAAAGTACCTTTTTTAATTATATAGTAGGTAAAAGAATAAGCATTGTAGACCCTACTCCTGGGGTAACAAGAGATAGAGTTTATGCCGACGCAAATTGGTGTGGGCATGATTTTACTTTGGTTGATACAGGTGGGTTAGATTCCGCAAGCGAAGATGTTTTTCAAAAAAATATTTTTATGCAAGCGGAAATAGCTGTTGAACTTGCTGATGTTGTTGTTTTTATAGTAGATGGCAATGCAGGAGTTACAAGAAATGATGAAGAAGTTGCTTCATTTTTGCGTAAGAGTAAAAAACCTATTGTGCTAGCTGTTAACAAGTTAGATAATTTTGAAATTGATAAAACATATGATTTTTACAGTCTAGGCTTAGGCGAGCCATTGCCAATGTCAACACTTCAAGCAAAAGGCCTTGGTGAAATTTTAGATGAAGTTGTTAAATATTTTCCTAAACAAATAGAAAATGAAAAAGAAGAAAGCATAAAAATTGCTGTTGTTGGTAGACCTAATGCTGGTAAAAGTTCCATTGTAAATAGAATTTTAGGAGAAGACAGAGTTGTAGTAAGCGATATTGCTGGCACAACACGTGATGCTATTGATTCAAATTTTAAATATAATGGGAAAACTTATACAATAATTGACACAGCTGGTTTAAGACGCAAAAGGGCGGTTGAACAAGAAAGTATAGAAAGTTATTCAATAATTCGTTCAATGGACGCCATAAAGCGTGCAGATATTGTTTTAATAGTTTTTAACAGCAGTGAAGAAATTTCTGAGCAAGATGTAAGAATAGCTGGCTATGTTCATGAAGAAAATAAACCTAGCATAGTTATAATGAATAAATGGGATTTAATAGAAAAAAATGATAAAACTATTTTAAAATATCAAAAAGAACTTGAAGAAAAACTAAAATTCATGAGTTATTTTAAAACGCTTTTCATTTCTGCATTAACAGGAAAACGTTTTAACGAAATAATGCCAGAGATTGAAAAAGTTCTTGAAAATTCAAGAAGAAGAGTTCCTACTGGAGCATTAAATGAAATTTTACAAAACGCTATGATAGCTAATGAGCCACCATATAGAAAGGGTAAAAGATTGAAAATCAAATATATAACTCAGGCTGACATAAACCCACCAACTTTTGTATTGTTTGTAAACGAAGCTCCACTTGTGCATTATTCTTATTTAAGATATTTAGAAAACTATTTAAGAGGGGTTGTAGATTTTTCTGGCACACCAATAAAATTTATTGTAAAATCTAAGCAGGAGGAAGAATGATAGCACTTAAATACATTCTTTTGATAGTTGGTTCTTATTTAATTGGTTCTATAAATTTTGCTAGAATTCTTTCAAGAAATGTAATGCATGGAGACATCACTAAGTCTGGAAGCGGAAATCCTGGAACAATGAACATGCTTAGAACTTATGGTTTTAAGGCTGGGGCTTTAACTTTGTTATTAGATGCGATAAAAGGGCTTGTTCCTGCGCTTGTTGGCTATTTTTTGTTTGGTGGAGATGGCAGTGCTGAATCTTACATTGGTTTATATGTGGGGGGATTATCAGCTATTGTAGGGCATTGTTTTCCAGTTTACTATAAATTCAAGGGTGGAAAAGGTGTTGCTTGTGTTTTAGGTATATTTTTAGTGGCTAGACCAATCGCAGTTTTAATATTTTTTGTTATAGCATTTATATATTTGTGTATTTTTGACTATGCTGCTATTGCAAGTTTTATTTTTATAACTGCGTTAACTATTATAGAAGCTTTTCATTTTAGAGGAAATATGACCATTGCATTGTTGCTATTTTCAATATTTTTTCTTACATGGTTTATGCATAGACAAAACATATTTAGAATGCTTATTGGTAAAGAAAATAAGGTTAATTTAGTTGCTTCCTTAAAAAAACTTGGAAAGAAAAAGAAAAAACAATGAAAAATATTTTTAATTTTTTTAAAATAGTGTTATACTACTAAAAAATAGTAAAAGAAAATGAAAAACTTGGGAGGGATAATGAAGAAAAGAGGAAAGATTGCTTTATCTATTGCTGTCTGCACAATTTGTCTTGCTTTTCTAGTGGTAGGTGTTTATGCTAGCACAGGTGTTAACTTAACTACAACTTCAACATTAAATTTTACCCCAACAGATGCATATACTGGAATTGAAATTTCTACTTATCAAGGAAGTGGCGGAGATTTAACTAAGTTGGAAGGTGAAGAGTATTATATGGCTCCAATTTATAATTTTACACCTGATACCAACGGTTTCCCAGATGGCACAGAAGTTCCTTATAACGCTTTTTTTACTGAAACGGGTGAAATAACATCTTGGCAAGTTGGAGATATAATTTTATATAGTTTGAAACCAACGGTTAGATACGAAGTTAAAGTTTACAATTATTCTAATTATGATATATATTTCACAGCTACAAACAACACTGGAAGCATTACAGGTTTAACTGTTTCACCATCTAATCCTTTTGGGACACAAATCACTATTCCAGCTTCTAATGGTTCAACTCCAGAGTCAATAACTTTTTATGTTGATTTTACTGTAACTAGCAATGATTATCTTATTGAATCTCCAATAGCTTTACAATTTGATATAGGAATATAAAATAAGCCTTGAATTATTCAAGGTTTTTTTATATTTATTTAAAAATTGTTCTATATAATAATTTTACATCATAAACTACATTAGCCACAAAGGGGGAATTATTATATGGAAACATACGAAGTTTATGAAGATATAAAAGAAAGAACCAACGGTGATGTTTATGTCGGTGTTGTTGGTCCTGTAAGATGTGGTAAGTCCACATTTATAACTAAATTTATGCAAAGTTTAGTTGTGCCTAATATAAAAAATAAACACGCTAAGGAAAGAGCCATCGATGAACTTCCGCAAAGTGCAGAAGGAAAAACGATTATGACTACTCAGCCAAAATTTGTTCCTAATGAAGCAATTAAAATTTGTGTTGCTGGCAATGTTGATATGAAAGTTAGAATGATAGATTGTGTTGGCTATTTAGTTGAAGGAGCTATGGGGCATGAAGAAGAAGATAGACCAAGATTTGTTAAAACTCCATGGAGTGAAGAAGAAATTCCATTTGAAGAAGCTGCAGAAATTGGAACAAAAAAAGTTATCGATGAGCATTCAACAATAGGCATTGTGTTAACTACAGATGGGAGTTTTACTGGAATTCCAAGAGAAAACTATGTTGAAGCAGAAGAAAGAGTTGTATCAGAATTAAAAACTCAAGGAAAACCTTTTGTTATTGTTTTAAATACGGAAAATCCTGAAAGTGATGATACAAAAAAATTAAAGAATAGTTTAGAAAAAAAATATGAAGTCCCAGTTTTACCAATAGATGTTATTGACTTAAAAGATAAAGATATTGATGAAATATTTGAAAAGATATTGCTTGAATTTCCAATTAAGTCATTGAAAGTTAAAATGCCAGAATGGTTGCAAGCACTGCCATATGACGATCCAATTATTACTAGCATTATAACAGAAATTAAAAAATTTGGTGAAGATGTTACAAAAATTGGTCAAATAGACAAAACTACAGTTGCTTTTTCTCAAGATGAAAATTTTAATCCTGTTTCTGTTGGAAGTATAAAGATGGGTGAAGGCTGTGTTTATTTTGAAGTTGAACCTAAACAACAATTATTTTATAAAGTGCTTTCTAATCAATGCGGAACAGAAATTAAAGATGATTATGAACTTGTTAGCTATATAAAAGATTTAGCAAAGGCTAAAAGAGAATATGATAAGCTTGAAGACGCACTACGAGAAGTTGAAGAAACAGGCTATGGAATAGTAAATCCTAGCATAGAAGATATGACTTTAGAAGATCCGCAGATAGTAAAACAAGGCTCACGTTTTGGTGTAAAACTTCGTGCATCTGCTCCAAGTTTGCATATAATGAAAGTAGATGTTGAAACAGAAGTAAGCCCGTTAGTTGGAACGGAGCAACAGGGCAAAGACCTTGTTCAATATTTAACAACAGAGTTTGAAAATAATCCTGAAAGTATATGGGAAACAAAGATGTTTGGCAGAAGCTTACATTCTATGGTATCAGATGGAATACATTCCAAATTATCATTAATGCCACTTGAAGCACAGAGAAAAATGAGAAAAACATTAGGAAGAATAGTAAATGAAGGTAAAGGCGGAATAATTTGCATATTATTATAAAATAAAAATATATATTTTTAATAAAACATTTCAAACTAATATAAATCTACCAGCTTAGTTGGTAGATTTTTTATTTGATTGTAAGAGTAACACACCTATTCAAAATAAATCATTTTAAATGCATTTTTGGCAAGCGGGAAAAGTGGAAGGAAAGAAAAATAGGAAAAATAAAAAAAGCAAATAATTTCGCTTGACAAAAATGCGGGGGGGGGTAAAATGAGTTGTCAAAAAAAATTGACAAACTCATTTTATCCCAATGAATATAGATTACAAAAATGTGTGTTAAAAATGAAAAAAGAAAGGAAGTAACAACAGCATTTT
>CALVMK010000019.1 GCA_944345545.1 uncultured Clostridia bacterium
AACATATTCACTAATGTAGGAATTGAAACAAATGTCTTTTATAATAATATTAAACAGTATCATAAGTCATCTTTTACAAAAGAAGAAATTTTAAAATTAGAAAAATGTTTTCAAAAAAATATAAAAAACATTAATAAGCTTATATATCGAGAACATAATAAGTGAGAATAATAGAATATTAAACTAAAATTTTAGATACTAACTTATATATTGACAAAGAAAAATAATATTTTAGAAGAAACCTTTTAGAGTTTCTTTTTTAATTGCTATTGTTAAATAAACATTATTTTTACTTATAATACAATATAAAAAATTTAAAAGCATATTGACAAAACTTGGCTATGGGGTTAAAATATAACTAACTAAAATTATAGGAGTTATTATGAAAAGATTTTTAATCTATGTGATAGTATTAATAGGTGTACTTTTTATTGGCTTTACCACTTATTATTTTGTTCAAAACAAAGAAAGCATTTATTTAAAATATGGTGCTGATTCAATGCTTCAATATAATGTTGGCGATACCTTTACTCTTGAAGAAGTTTTAATTCATACTCAACCAGATAAAGGAACAACTGTTGAAGTAAGCTCTGACAATCAAGACATATTGTCTTACACTGCTGATACTAAAACATTTTTAGCAAAAGCAGGCGGACTTGCTAAAGTTACTATAACAACATCTAATACAAATTTTGACAGATTTACATTCTCCGTACATGTGGGAGATGGAACACCAAACAATCCATATTTTATTAAAACTGCTGAACAACTCGCAAGCATAGGCGGAGAAAAATGGACACTTTCAAATAGTTATCAAATAGTTAATAGCATAGACCTTAACACTCCATCTACAAAAGAATGGACTCCAATAGGTAATGGTTCTTCGTTTATAGGAACTTTTGACGGCGGAAATCATGAAATTTACAACTTAAATATAACAACTAACAAAGAATATGCTGGCTTATTTGCAGTGATTGGAGAATCAGGCAGAGTAGAAAATCTTAATATTGTAGATTCAAACATAAATGGCGAATTTTCTTACGCAGGAATAGTTGCTGGCTTGAATAACGGCAGAATTGGTTTAATAAACATTACAAATGCCAACATAACAAACAATTTAGCAACTGGAGTAACTGGCGGTATAGTTGGTCTTAGTGAATATGAATCAGCTAGAGCAGAAGTTTATATGAGTGTTGTTGAAAACCTTAATATCAACGCTTTAAACATAGTTGGCGGAGCTGTAGGTGAAGCTATTGGAGCAATTACAACTGACATCAAAGTTTCATTAGCTAACATCACAACTAATTCAAGTGCAAATGCTGGAGGAATTGTAGGCTTAAATAGTTCATATAAAAGCAATGATGGAAGCAAATATCGTCATTCTATGTTAAAGAATTGCTACACAATAATAGAACAAGAAAATTTAACAAATAATATTGGTGCAATTTTGGGAGAAGACAAAGATTATACAAACGACTATGACCTTAAAAACATTTATCAAAATAACTTTTATGCAGGCACAAATATTAAAGGTTTTGCTGGCAAAGAAAACTCCACTGGAGTAGTAGAATCAAGAACAATAGACCAATTATATAAACAAAATTCATACACAAATTGGGATTTTAACAATGTTTGGACAATAAAAGAAGACTCAACTTTTGCAACAATAGATTTTTCAAATGTATATATGGGAACATCAATTTATGATCCAGGCAACAAAATTACAAGTGTGGAAGAATTAACAAATGCTTTAAATATTATATATGTAAACCCTTCTGAAGATACAACATTTGAAATAGAACTTAAAGAAGACACAGTTTATACAATGAGCGACTTTGATGAAAGTTTAACATCTTGGACTCCAATCGGAACAGAATCTAATCCTTTTAAAGGAAAATTTATAGTAACAGGTTCTCATTCATTGACATTTAAAGATTTTATAATACAAGATGAAAAATATGCTGGTTTCTTTGGTTATACTGATGGCAATGCTGAAATTAGCGGAATAAAATTTGAAGATTTCCACATTATTAACACAGATTCATTTACAAGTGATTATACAGGAACAATAGTAGCTTATGCTCAAACTGCAAAGGTTTCAAATTGCACTGTTACTGGTTTAGACATAACAACAGGAAATGTTATTGGCGGAGCAGTTGGATATATTGGAAATGGCTCAATAGATAATATTACTCTTGAAAATTCACAAACAGAAAACTATGCTAACGAAATTAATTATAGCAAAGATGTAAACGGAAAAATTGGTGGCATTGTAGGAATAAACAACAATGCAAACTTATCTAATTTGAATGTTTTAATATCAACATCTTCTGTTGAAATATATCTTGACACAACATCTCCAATAACAACAGGCGGAATTATTGCAGAAAATAACGGAAACGCCACACAACTTTACAATGAAGCATTGATAATAACAGAAAATTCAGCAGGAACAACATATGCTGGTGGAGTTGTAGGAACTAATAGAGGAAAAATTTCATTAGCAACACTTTATGTTAACATGAACTTAAAAGTAAATTCATCTTCATATGTAGGCGGAGTTGTTGGAGCAAATGAAAGTGGTGCTGAATTAAAAACAAGTTATATTGAAAATGTTTCAATAACAGGAACAAACATTGGTGGCATAGCTGGAACTAATGCAGGTTTAATAACAGAATGTTATTCTTCAGGTTCTATAAGTGGTAAAAATATAGGCGGACTTGCATGCATTTCAAATGGCGACATAAACAACTGCTACACAACAGCTTCACTTTCTGGTCAATTCACCGACGGTAATGTTGCAGGCTTAGTTTATAAAACTGAAGCTGGATTAATAGAATATTGTTTCAGTTCAGCAACTATTTCCGGAAAAGGAACTTTATGGGCAGAAACATCATCACCATTCAGATTAACAGCAGCAGCAAAATTCTTTGGTGGAATTTTAAACATTAAGAGTGGTGATATAAAGAATTGTTTAATCATAAACTACGGAACAAGTAAAAGACAAGCAACATCAGACACCGTAATTGGTGATATAATAAACTTTATTCCAGGTTTATTTACTGGTGGCAAGTATAGTGGCTGGATAGATTGTCAAGAAAGCGACTGCAAAGGAGCAAGCGGATATAAAGCATTTATAGACAACAAATTCTCTTCAACAGTTTGGAATTTCGATTCATTTGAAGACAATTTCCCTACATTAAAAAACATTCCTACTAGGGATGTAGAAGAATAAAAAACGAATTACAATTTAAAAAATAAAAAAAGAAAAAAACTCTTATGATATAATAAAAAGTACCATATGAGTTTTTTTATTTTAAATAATTAAAATGTTAATTTATAAAATAATAAAATTTTAAACAAATACTAAATAAACAAAAAAATAATATATCAATAATTTACTAATAAAATTACAAGAAAAAAAATATTTAAAATTAAATAATATTTATTGCCTAACAAATAAAAAAACAACTTATCATTTAATTAAAAAATCTCTTATATTTCAACTAATATAAGAGATTAAATTATCATTTGTGTTTTTTATCATAAATAATTGATATTTAATTTTTCACAATTTTTTATATTAATTTTTTTAATTAATATCTAATAAACTAACTATTGTTAATTTTAAATATATAATTTATAACACTAATAAAGGATTTGTTACATCTTCTAAATTTCTAGATTTTTCTTTTTCATTGCTCACTAAAAGCAAACCTAATTGTTGTGCTTTTTTTAAAACTGGAGTATTTTTGTTTGTCATTTCAAAAGAATTGGTAAAGTTTTGATTACCGCCAGATACAAAAGCATTATTTTCTTTTATCTTTGCATAAAAAGTATAAGCTCCACTATCACAAAATTGTAATATTAAACAAAGGTTCCTTAATGTGTCAACTTCAGCAGATGTAGGTTTTCCTTTAAAATTTTCGTATAAAATATTATAACACTCGTTGTTTAACATCTTTATAAAATACTTTTCACGAGTAAATTTTTTTTGTTCTAATTCACTTTCATTTTGTCCACTTTTCAACAAAATTTCGCTTGTATATCTTTGTGAATCATTTACTACAAATTTTACAAGTTTTCTAATATTTGTTGGTATATTCATATAATCAAACAATGTATCCATGCATACAAAGTTCGCCCGTTTTTGCGTTATACCTTTTTCTACAGCTTCCCCTTTTCCAATGTCATGTGCGAGTAAAATTAACTTCATTATTGAATGCATACTTTCTGGAATAGAATTTGAATAATATTTATTAAAAAAATCTACCACACAAGCTGAATGTTGCCCAACATTCCAACCTTCCCAAATTCCTGCATCTTTATCATATAATTTTTTGCATGCCAAATCTTTACTTACATAGCTTATTAATTCACTACCATTAGCTGTTTTTATAAATTCTTCTATTTCTTTGCTAAAAATATTTTTAAACATCTTGTCGGCAACTTGTTCTAACAAAAACATATATTGTAAATATTCACCATGTTCTTTTTCTGTCATTATTTGTTTTACATTTACTAATTGGCAAATTTCAATCTTTTTATCTATTGTTGCACTTTGAACATAAAACTTAAAACCAGCTATATGATTATTATATAACCATGCTGATAAATACTCACGGCTTACAGTGTAAGTAGTGTCATTCAATCTTACTATAGTTCCGTCTATGCTATCCCAAATAGTTGTTACAGGGTCAATACTTAATAGGTATTGCGTGTTGCGAGCAAAAACATAATCTAATGCTAATTTTTCTAACTGACTTTCTGTTATATACAAACTAGCCAATTTATGTCTATTACCTGTTTTTTTGCATTCTTCAAGTGTCTTTCTATATTGCTCTTTAATTAATTTTAAAATTGCTTTTTCCTCACCTTCACTATACAAAGCTCTCTTTTGAGATTTGAGCACAGGAAAAATAACATCAAAATAAATGTTTTTGTATTTAAAATTAATTGGCAAAGCACACGATACAGAAAATTTTGCAAGATTTGCAAATGCAGCCTCAACCTTTTTCCTGCTTTCACTTTTTATCTTAGAAAGCTCAAATGATAAGTCAATAATTAAATCATCATCATTTATACCTACAATTTTATGAACTTCTGCTTTCCCACCACTTTTTTTGGTTCTTGCTTCAGCAAATTGTTTAGCAACTTGCTCACTTGCCGTATACAAGCCCTGTATTCCTGAAACATTCAAATTGCCAGTGTTGTTTCCGCTGTTATTTAGATTTTTTACGACAAAAGTTTCTCCGCTCGTGTTGGCTCTACCATGATATAAATTTACATCTTTCATATATCTAAATAAACCAACATTTATTAATTCTTGTATAGATTCTCTTCTTGATTGAATATCACTTTTTTCCAAATTTACTTTCCCCCCAAATAATAAAATTTGTATGTGTTATATATCAGTTTTTACATATTGAAAATTTATATTTATAATTATCATCAATAAAGTATTTTTCATGTTTACAAATAATTTACTAAAATTTATTTTTGCTCTAAAATAATTTATTGTTTTCAACAACTTTAAAGTTATAAAATAGTTTGTTTTTTCAAAATAAATCATAATTTTTTTATTCATTATAGTATAATATTTTTGAAATTCCGTCAATACATTTAATTTTTTACATTATTTATATAATCTTTCGTTATTGCTTTTTTTATAAATTCTGCACCAATTAAATCAATATGTTTAATATTTTTTAAATCAACATAAATAGGTTCATAATAGTTTTCTTTTGTCATTCTTTCAAGTTCTTCACCCCCGAGATGAGGCTCTCCATTAACTATTTCACAATGAAAATAATGTTGCTTGTTATTTTCATCTTGTTTAAAACCTAAATATCCTAAAATTTTAACATCTACATTCATTTCTTCACGCAATTCTCTAACAACATTTTCTTCCAATGTTTCTCCATCTTCAAGCCCTCCACCTGGTATCACAAAGTATTCCTTCAATTTTCCTTCTTTCATTTTTCTTCTAAACATTAATAGAATTTTTTTGTCGTTAATAATTATAGCTCTTGAACTAATTCTCATAATTTATCACCTTCTTTATAAAAATTTAATTAAATTTAATCTTTTCAAAAACATTAGCTATTTACATTTAATCACAATCAATCATATTTTATCACAATTTGATTGAATTTTCAACATATAATCATAGCAATTTAATACATCTTTTTTAATTCAAGTTTAATTATTAAAATATTTAACAAATTTTTTTAATGAAGCCATTATACATAAATTAAAAGTAGCTAATAAAAAGCTACTTTTAAACTTATGATGCAAATTTTTTAATTTTTTATAAAGTATTTTTAGAATTATATTACTTTCCAATTAACAGTAACAATTCCGGAATAATTTTTGCTCCAATCATTATGCCAACCATCTGGCTTTGCAGAAACGCCACAATTTATTACGATATTTTTATTATGATTAAAAATAAATTTGTCCATAAATTCAACTGTTTCAGGTATATTTATTTCTGTTATGTTACAACCAGCAAAGGCTGAATAACAAAGTTTATTTAAACTTATGCAGTTGCTTGTATCAACCGTTATCAAATTAGAACAATTGTAAAAAGCTTTGTAAGCTATTGTTTTTAAATTTGAAGGTAAAATAATTGATTGAATGTTTGTACTTTCAAAATTATTTTTCCCTATATATTCTAATGAATCCGGTAAAATTATCTCTGTAACATACCTTGCATTTTTTGAAGAAAATAATTTGCCATCAGCTATATATTTAGTTCCTTCTTTTACTTCAAATGTTGTAATTTTTACATCTTTAACAGCTACTAAGAATTGTCCTAAATATAAACCGTTATTCTCCCAATATGAACTTGTATCACTTGTTATTAAAGTGTTATAAAAGGCATCTTCACCTAAAATTTCAACACTATTTGGAATATTAATTTCCCCTAATTGAGTTAAACCCCTAAAAGCATTTTCCCCAATAATTTTTAAACCTTCTGGTAGAACTATTTTAGTTATAGGGGAATGACATGAAGAAAATGCATAATCAGCTATTACAGTTGTTCCGTTTTTTATTTGAAGCATTGAATTATTTATTGTATTTTTAGCACAAATTAAATATTTACCAATATATAATACATTATTTTCCCAATTTTCATCGTTATTATAATATGCAGTATTGTGAAAAGCTGAATAAATCATAGGAATTGGATTATCAGGCAAAGTTATTTTTGCCAAAGAAGTGCAGTTTGCAAACAAGTCACGATCTACTTCTTTTATTGTGTCAGGCAACACAATTTCTGTTAATGAACTACAATTATAAAAAACCATATTCCCAAGACTTTCAACTTTGTTTAAGTTCGCAGATTTTAAATTTGTGCAACCATAAAAAGCCATTTGCCATATGTCGATTGTAGAATCAGGCAATGAAATTGCAGTTAAACCAGAATTATAAAAGGCATCTGAGCGAATTTCTACAACTCCGTCTGGGATATCTATTTCTTTCAATAAAGCACAATTTTCAAACACTTCAGGCGAAATAACAGTTAAATTAGCAGGAAGCTTTACGTAAGAAAGATTAGAACAATTTTTAAAACATTGATACGCAACACTTTGGTAGCTATCAGGAATTACTACGCTAACCAAGTTAGTGTTGTTCATAAAAGCACCTTGTTCTAAACCTAATATTTTAACACCATCAATATATTCTGGCAATGACAACCTTAATTCTCCTTGTGGAGCCGATTCTATTCCAGTAATATATCCATCAGTAACACTATAAACAACATCTTCAATTTTTTCACTCCATTTAGCGTACAAAGTTAAGTTTCTTGTTACATTAAAAGGAAATTCTACTTTATTTATAAAAGTGCTTTCTAAATACCAACCAACAAAATTGAAGTTTTGTCTTGTTGTTTCTGGAGAAGTTTGGATTATATTAGTTTTTATAAAAGCTATATTTGTTCCTCCGTTTGTTTCAAAATTTACAGTAAATTCAGTTGGAGCAACTTGATTTTCTACATAATAAGCGTAAACGGTTTCATTTCTATTTAATGGTGTGTTTATATATGTGTTTTCTGTTAATTCATTTTGCCATGTCCCTTCATCAAAATACCAACCGTTAAATTCATAGTTTGTTTTTATTGGTGCAATTGGCAAGGTTATTGCTTCATTCCCTGCTGTTAAAATTGTATCAAACTCCTCACCGTCCACCATAAATGTTATTGTATATTCAGTTGGAGTAACTTGATTTTCTACATAATAAGCATATACTGTTACATTGGTTGTTAAAGGCTTATTTGCATAGTAGTTTGGAGTAAGTTCGTTTTCCCATGTCCCCTTATCAAAATACCAGCCTTCAAAATTGTAACCATCTTTATTAGGTGCTTCTGGTAAAGTTATTGTTTGATTCCCATTAGTTTTTATTGTTCCAACGATTTGAGTACCTGAAAAAAAATAAATTTTTGAAGCATTGTCACCACAGGCACTAAAAATTAATGTTGAAAAACATAAACATAATGCTATTGCAATAATTTTTGTAAATTTCTTTTTCATTTTTTTCACTTCCTTTTTCTCATTCTACATTAAGTGTTAGTATTTTGTCAAAGGTTATACAATAAAACTCGCATTATGCGAGTTTTATTGTTATTTTGTTGATTTGTTTTTATTTGTTTTGTTATTTTTCTTACTATTTACTATGCTATTAGCTTCGTCAATTACTTGTTCTTCATTTCCTTTTTCAACCACATTATCTTTAGTATTTAACTTATTATTTACATTTTGATCTTTTTTCGTTTGTTTTCTTTGTTTTCTAGAAAGTTTGTCTTTAATCGCATGAAAAACATCTTCCTCTTTCTTTTCAACTCTTATTTTTTCTACACGCTTTGGCAAACTTTTTCCAACAACATAGCTTTTGGGTCTATCTTTTCTTTCTCTAACTTCAAGTTGATTGAATGGAACAGAAATTTTATTTCTTTTAAATTCATTATATACCCATTCAATAACATAGTAATAAACATCCCAATAGTCTTCATTATCACACCAACAATTAGCAAAAAAATCTATGCTTGATGCATTCATTGTTTTTAATCTACAAAATGGAGCAGGGTCTAGATATACTCGTCCATCACTTTTCATAACATCTATAACTATCTTTTTTACTAACTCAACATCACTTTCATATGCAACAGAAAATGTAAACTCAACTCTTCTTTTAGCATTTGCTCCTAAATTTATTACAGGAGAATTTACTATTGTAGAATTTGGCAAGGTTATTCTTTTGTTATCTGTTGTCATTAGGGTTGTAAATAAAAAATTAATTTCTGTAATGTTTCCTTCTACGCCATCAACTATAATATAGTCTCCCTTTTTAAACATGTGATTTGAAACTATAATAATACCATTGGCTAGATTTGCCATGTTTGTTTCAAGAGCAAGACCTATAGCCAAAATTAATGCACTAACAGCAGTAAGTATTCCCGTTATTTCAATTCCTACTTGAGTTAACAAGGCAAGTATTAAAACAAGCCATAAACAAAACTTTACTATTGTGCATAAAAAGTTTTGGGCAATTCTTTCCATTTTTGTTTTGCTTAAAACTTTTCTTAGAATTTTCATTATTATCTTAATTATTATAATTCCAAAAACTAAGATAACTAAGAAAAATAAAATATTCCATGCGTTTGTTTTAAAATATGTAACTATATCATTCCAAATTTTAGACCAATCCATAACTCTCCTTTTTATTATTTTAAGATATTTTGTCTAAATAGTCAAATTTTTATAAAAATAAGTTAAAAAATTTATTTTTTCTTATAATATGAACACAATTTTAAAATTTTATAAGAATAAAAAAACAGTTTTAGCAAGAATAAATTTATGGAATATGTAAAAGGACGCCCGTTTTTTTGTTTTAATAAAACTCTAATAAAAAGTTATCCTTATTTAAAAAAGGATATTGAGTGCGATGTGCTTATTATAGGCGGTGGTATAGATGGTGCTATAGCCAATTTTTATTTAGCTCAAAATCATGATGTTGTTTTAGTCGATAAAGGTAGATTTGGATATTTATGTACAAGTTGTGCTACTGCTCTACTAGAATATCAATTAGATGCTTTTGCAAACGATTTATCAACAGAAATGACAAATAATGATTTAACAGACGTTTACAACATGGGTCTATATGCAATAAATAAGATAGAAAGCTTTATAAAAAAATATGGCAACAAATGTTATTTTAACAAACGTCCTACGCTAATATTTACTAACAGCATACTCGATGAAAACAAAATTGAGCAAGAATATAATTTTAGAAAACAAAATGGATTTAATTCTAAAATTATTACTCCAAATAATAATCCATTTTCTTTTGAACTAAAAAAAGGTTTATATTGTGAAGATGGTGAAGCAGAACTTGACCCTTATTTGTTTACAAAACAATTAATAGAAAATGCGAAAAATCAAAAAAGAATTTATGAAAACACAGAAATTACCAAATTAGTAAACACAAAAGATGGTGTTATAGCAATTTCTCATTATAGTCAACAAATAAAATGCAAAAAAGTTGTTTTAGCAACTGGTTTTAACTGGGAATTGATAAATAAACATAATCTTTGTGAAAGAACTATAACTTATAGCATTGTTACTAAACCTATAAAAAATTTTTCCTGGTACAACAACACTCTTTTACAAGATTTAAACTCTCCATATCATTATTTAAGACTATTACCTGATAATAGAATTATTATTGGCGGTGAAGACACTAAATTTAATGAAAAAGGCATAAAAGAAAAAGTTGCTTTAAAAAAATATGATAAATTATATGATTATTTGCTTGAGTTGTTTCCTTCTTTGCAAAACAAAGCTGAAATAGATTATTCCTTTTGTGGTAGCTTTGGAAGCACTACTAATAATTTAGGACTAATGGAGGAAACAGAAAACAAAAATATTTTATATTTCATAAGTTGTGGAGCAAATGGAATTATAAACGCTATGTATGCCGTAGAAATTTTAGATGGTATTTTAAACAATAGAAAAAACAAACTGGAAAATTTATTTTCTCCTAAAAGGATTTTATAGCATTTTAAAAAATCTTAACTTTATAGTTAAGTTTTTTTTATTTTTATGGCATTTTGTTTTAACAATATTAAAAAATATGATAAAATTTTAAATTATTAAAGGGGTGTTTATGCAAAAAACAAAAACTTTATTCTTAATAAATATAATTTTTGCCGTACTTTTGTTTATCTCCGACACATTGTATATAATAAAAGATTTTCCCGAATATTTTATAAAAACTTTAACAAGTGCTCTTTTCCTTATTTTAGGCACAATAAATTTTTTTAGTTTATTAAAAAATTTTAAAAGTAAAAATTTAAAATTTTATGGTCTGTTTAATTTAATAGCCTTAACATTTTGTTTTTTAGGAGATATTCTTTTAATAGATTATTTTATAATAGGAGCTATTTTATTTGCTATAGGTCATATATTTTTTATTGTTTCGTTTTCATTTATACAAAAATTAAATAGCAAAGATATATTTATTGGATTGATTATTTTTGCAATCAGCTTATGCGTTATTATTTTTGTTCCAGTGTTTGACTTTAAAGGAATGCTTCCTGTTATAATTGTTTATGCACTAATTATTTCTTTAATGGTTGGAAAAAGTTTTTCAAATTTAATGTTAAACACCAAATATTCAAATGTTTATATTTTCCTAATATTCTTTGGCACACTGCTTTTTTTCCTATCAGACTTAATGCTTCTATTTAATATGTTCTCAAAAATATCAACAGGAATAGCATGTCTTTCTTTATATTATCCAGCACAATTTATTTTAGCTTTTTCCATTTTATTCTTTAATCAAACTGAAATTAATTCAGTAAAAAAAATGAGTCTTATAAAAAAAATAGGTGCAAGGACCTATCAACTGCTTTTTAAATTAATATTACCAATTCTTCCATACAGAGAACCAAAGATTATAGATAGCTACGAAGATATGTGCAAGCTATTAATTAAAAA
Organism: uncultured Clostridia bacterium; assembly: GCA_944345545.1. Classification (GTDB taxonomy): domain Bacteria; phylum Bacillota; class Clostridia; order Christensenellales; family UBA1242; genus Caccopulliclostridium. Next base: position 12,003 of record CALVMK010000019.1, read on the forward strand.
AAATACAATAAACGCTTTTCTTGTTACAACTAAAGATATTATAGATTTAAACTTAGCAAATGAATTAATTCAAACCTGCCAAAAATACAATGTGAAATTGACTATTTTTGATGAAGTATTACCAAATCCAACTGTAGAAATTGTAGAAAAAGCAAGAAACTGTTATTTATCAACTAACAGCAACAGCATAATTGCTTTTGGTGGTGGTTCTGCTATCGATTGCGCAAAAGCAATGGGAGCAAGAATAGCAAAACCCCAAAAAAGCATTTCTAAAATGAAAGGTTTGTTAAAAATAAGAAAACGTTTACCGCTTTTCATAGCGATTCCCACCACTGCAGGCACAGGAAGCGAAACAACTCTTGCTAGTGTTATTACAGATGAAAAAAAACATTTAAAATTCACTATTAACGATTTTTCTTTAATACCACACTATGCAATTTTGGATTATAAAGTAACTTTAAACTTACCTAAAGGGCTAACAGCCACAACAGGAATGGACGCTCTAACCCATGCTATTGAAGCTTATATTGGTAACTCTACTACAAAATATACAAGATTAATGAGTGAAGAAGCTACAAAACTAATAATTAACAATTTGCTAACTTGTTATAAAGATGGAAAAAATGCGAATGCAAGAAAAAACATGTTATTAGCTTCATTTAAGGCCGGTAATGCTTTTACTAGAAGTTATGTGGGATATGTTCATGCAATAGCCCACTCTTTAGGCGGACAATATCACGTTGCTCATGGCTTAGCTAATGCAAAAATTTTGCCAGTAATGCTTGAAGAATATGGGAAATCTATTTATAAAAAGCTTGGCAAACTTGCTAGAATATGTGAAGTGGCAGATAACATAGATAACGATAAAGTTTCTACAGAGAAAATGATTGAATATATTAAAAATCTTAACAAACAAATGAATATTGAAGAGGGTTTTAGTGAAATCAAGCTAAATGATATTCCCCTACTAGCAAAAAACGCAGATGCTGAAGCAAATCCACTATACCCCGTTCCAAAACTATTTAGCAAAGAAGAATTAGAATTAATATATAAAAAATTAATGAAATAAATTTTGGCTATAACCGGCGTGAACCTTTTTCTCTTGCGAAGCCTTGCCTACGGCAATATTAAATGCAAACTAAAACAATTTCTGTTGGGAATATAGGTCCGCCATAATATCTTAAATATAATTTATAATCTTTGTTCAATTTCTTTATTAATTCAGGAATTTCAAAAAGGTCTGTATTGTTATGATAAACTGATAATAACAATTTGGGCCTTTCTTTAATTATATGATTTTTCATTCCATTAATAGCATCTATTTCTCCCCCTTCAATATCAATTTTTATAGAAGTAATACATTCTTTTATATCTTCATCTAAGCTTACACCCATAACAGTTTTTTTGCCTTCAACACAAACTTTTGTTGCCGACAAATCTTTACCTATATCATAACTAATTATCTTTTCTTTATCTACTACAGCATTTTCTTTATATACAATATTTTTTAAGTTTTCTAAATTAATTTTAGCTTTTTCTATGTTTTCCTTACACATCTCATAGCAATAAATTTTATTATAACAATCATTGCCATAAGTATCAATCATATCTTTAACCGTATCTCCTATATATGCCCCAACATCAACAAACACTTCATTTTTTAAATTGGGCAATAACTCTAAATCAAAATAATGTTTATATATTCCTTCCATACAGTTTTTTAAACTTATAAAATCAAAATTATAATAGTTATTTAAAATTGCATAGAGAATATATTTAGATTTATAATCTTGTAAATTATTATATAGCCAAACATAATCATCTAAGTTGTTTTTTAAAATGCTTGCTTTGTTATAAAAAACTTCATAATTACAATTAATAGTGCTTATTTCACCCCAATATTTAAACTTTGTTAAAAAATCTTCTATTGACTTTTGTGTTAAAATGTTTAGCCTTGAAAATGTTCTAACCATATTAGTATAAATATCATAAATTCCCTTAATATTAATCTCTTCTATTAATTTTTTAAACTTAGTATCTATAAAATTTTCCATAGTTTAAGTTATGAAAATTTTATACATTTTGTTATAAGAGAATACATTTATAATAAGCTTAAGTATAAATAGGTTTATGTTTTAATGTAAATACCTTTATAAAAAAAACATAAATGAAAATTTAATATGTATATTTTATAAAAATGGTTATGCGAGTTTGCGGGCTTTCGCCCGCAAGTAAGGGCTTAATGCCCTTACAGCACTACGTACTCTCGCATAACCACAACTATTCTATCAAGCTTTTTTTGGAAAATAATCTTCTTTTAACTTAGGTAAATACACGCTAAAAGTAGTCCCTTTACCTTCTACACTATTAACAGTGATTTTTCCGCCTGTTAATTCTATAATTCTTTTAGAAATAGAAAGCCCTAACCCATTTCCACCAGACGAATGAGAACTATCTCCTTGATAATATTTATCAAATATATGTTCAATGGTTTCAGCACTCATTCCAATGCCATCATCTGAAATTGATATAATATATTCTTTTTCCATTTCTAATGAACTAATTCTAATGTTTCCATTTTCATGAGTAAATTTTATTGCATTAGTAAGCAAATTTATCCAAACCTGTTGCAACATGTCTTCAGCACCGTCAATTCTTATTTTTCCAAGTTTTAATCTTATTTTTAAGTTCTTAGTTTTAAACTCATTGTCTAAAATTAAAACGCATTGCTTAATTTGTTCATTAACAGAAAAAACCTTGCTTTCTGAAAGAACTGTTTGGCTGTCAAGTTTACTCATTAAAAGTGTACTGGAAGCAAGATTTGATAATCTTTTACTTTCATCAATTATTATTTGTAAATACTCAGCTTTTTGAGTATCAGTTAAATTTTTATCATCTTTAATTAATTCCGCATATCCTTTAATTGAAACAATAGGAGTTTTAAATTCGTGTGAAAAATTTGAAATAAAATCGTTGCGCAAAATTGCAACAGAATTTAATTCTTCAACCATTTTATTAAAGTTTTCAACAACATCATATATTATTCCGTCTTTATTGTTATTTTTGTTTTCAATTCTTACGCTATAATCACCCTTTGAAATTTTTCTTAAAGCAACCTTTAAGTTGTCCGCTAAATCAACACTTCTTTTAAAAAATAAAACAGCAAAGAAAGTTCCTAAAATTAAGCTAACAGCGAACCCAAGTAACATTATTAAAATTGTATTAAAAGCTCTAAAATCTATCCCCGCCCATCTCATTATAGCAGTACAAAACAATGCTATTAACATAGAAATTAAAAAACTAACAAAAATTATCCATGTAAATTGTATTATGAGCGAAGATTTAACTTTATCACGCTTTTTCATGTCTTACTCCTTTGTATCCTATTCCTCTAATAGTTTCTATATCAATTTCTGGGAATTGAGCAATTTTACTTCTTATCTTATTAATATGTACTTTTATTGTATCTTCATCAGCATAAGAATCAATTCCCCAAAATTCATCAAATAATTGAGCTTTTGTGAAAGAACGCTCAGGATAAGACAATAATTTAAACAAAATAGAAAATTCCTTTTTAGCAAGCGTAACTTTCTTCCCATGTCCAGAAATTGAAAGTGTATCAAAATCTAGAACAACATCTCCAACTTTTATTTTTCTTTCATTGACAATTTTTGCTCTCCTTAACAACGCCTTTATTCTAAATAACAACTCGTCAAACTCAACAGGCTTTACCATATAGTCATCTATACCAACCAAAAAACCCTTTGCTTTGTCTTGAATAGTTCCTTTTGCTGTTACCATTATTGCAGGTATTTGACTTTTAGAATCTCTAATTGTTTTAACCAATTCATACCCATCCATTTTAGGCATCATTACATCAACAATCATAATATCAACCTGATTTTGTCCTAAAAGTTTTAAAGCTTCTTCTCCATCACCAGCAACTATTACATTATAACCTTCAGAACTAAGCTTAATTTCCATTAATTTTCTAATATTTTTATCATCTTCTGCAACTAATACATTAAACATGTCTTTCTCCTTAATTTGAATTATAACATAGTTTTGGTAAATATTAGGTTAAAATAAAAAAATATTTTTTTTAAAAAAAATTATAAAGTTAACCAAAAATTTACCTAATTTTAACCTTATTTTTACTTTGAAGTGATAAATTACAGTCATCCAAGGAGGAAATATGACAAATGAAGACTTAATTTTATTAAAATTCTATCGAATTGGAGACCTTACTTCAGAACCTTCTTTTAATAATGCAGTTAGTAAAAATTTAGAAACTGAAGAACAGAAAGAGCTCATTAGAATTTTAAATAAAATTGAGAAAGGTTTGTTTTTCAAACCTGAAAGGAGGCGCCAGCGAAAATAACACATTTTTTTACATTTTTATATAAAAAATGTTTATAACTTTGGTGTAAAATAATATAAGGAATTTATGAAAAATCCAAAAAAAACACTTTTAATTTCAGGCATTGTTTGCCTTGTAGCAGGAATTTTAGCCACTGTTAATATCTATTTTGATATAGTAAAAAATTTTTCTATATTAATTGTTATCTATGACGCTTTAAGCATTGCAATTTCAATATTTATTGGAATATATTTAATTACTGTTTCTAATTTTAATATTGATAGATTAAAAAAACAACAAAAATTATTTTTAATAATAACATTCATAGCAATTTTTGGAAGTTTTTTGACATGGTTAGTAACCTTTTATTCTTATTTTATATATTCAAACTATATTAAATATATTTTAATTATTAAAGAAAAACACAATAAAGAATCAGTTATAAATATTACAGATTGTTCAATAGAAGACAAGGCTGAATATTTGGCTAAAGAAATATCAAAATTAGAAAAACAAAAAAACAAAGGAGAGATTTCGGAGGAAAAATTTTTAAAATTAAAATCAGATTTAATAAATAAATTTTTATAACTCCATTTTTAAAATTATGGAAATAGTTAAAATTAATTACTTGAAACATACCTTTAAATATGATTTTTTAAATAAAATATTAAAATGTTCAAACAAAACAAAATTTTATAACAATTTGATATCAAAAAAAATAAAGTCCAAACAAAAAATAAAAAAAGACTATTTAATAATTAATGAAAATGGAACAAAAACGCTACTATATTTTCATAGTGGAGAATTTTCTAAAAACCCCTTAAATTACCAATTAAATTTCATAAAAAAATTAGCAACCCTTACAAATTACAAAATTTATATACCCTTTTATACTTCTCCAAATCCAAAAGATATGTTAAAGATCATAAATTCCTTAAATCCGCATGTTTTGATAAGTCAAGGCATTGCAGGAGGCATAACTTTTTCTCTTTATAAAAATTTTAAAAATATCCAAAAGATTATAAGCATCTCACCCTGGATGCAATTCAATAACCAATTTATAGACACCAAAGTAAAAGAAAATATTAAGGACTTAATTAACCCTTACCTAACTGAGCTTGATGATAATGTTGAAAGTTTAATTATAAATGGAAACAAAGAATTTTTAAGCTCGTATATTAATTTATTTTGCAAAAACAATTCAAACAAAAATATAAAATGGCTAGAATATTATGGTATGGCAGAAGGCTTTGTTTTCTACCCAACCAAAGAAAGCATAGAACCAACTCATATTATAGCTAATTTTATAAAAAATTAACCATAGGATACCCCTTCCTATGGTTTTTTATTTTTGACATTTTAATAAATTAAGGCATATAAATACACAAAGTGAGGAAATATGGAATATAATGATTGTCAAATTTTAGAAAATTATGAGAGTATGGCACGTGCTTATACAAAAGCATTGGCTGAAAAAGGCTTTGTTTTTGTTAGGCTAGATAGTTCAGCTTCAGAAAAAGATGAATTAATAAACAAAGTTGCAGACAATCTCAACAAACTTTGGAAAATATATCTAGAAGCATCTCTTTCTAGAAGTTTTGTTAAAAATAAATTGATTTATGCACAGTTAGCACAAAATACTAGCGTAATAATAGATAATTACAAAAAATTATATCCAAATGCAAAATTTTCAAGCTTACTACCAGTAAAAATTCGTCCGCAAGATGTTCCTAAAACCGCAATTATACTTTTAACTGAATTAATAAAAGATATTTGGACACTTGCGACACATGATGAAACAAATAGCAAATCTTTAATAGATATGGCAAATGATTTACTTTTGCAAATTAAAACATTAGCTCTTTTATTATAAAATAAATTTATTCAAAATTATAAATGTTTTAGTTAGAATTCATAATATTAAAACATTACAAAATCTTTATTTTTAATAACTAAAGATAAACTAAAATCATGCAAAAACTTTTTAATAAAAATTATTTTTAATGTTAATTATAATTTAAAAAATTAAACAAATTAAAAAAAATGAGCATAAATTTATGCTCATTTTTTATATATTTCAAAATTGGGTTAGATTTTGAAAATGAATTTTTATAATCTTCCATTTAAAGTGGGTTAGTCTTTAAATGAAATAATTTATTACTTAATAATTGAAGACACAACACCTGAACCAACAGTTCTTCCACCTTCACGGATAGCAAAACGTAATCCTTGTTCGATAGCAATTGGTGTTATAAGTTTAATTGTCATGCTAACGTTATCGCCTGGCATAACCATTTCAACGCCTTGTGGAAGTTCAATTGTTCCTGTAACGTCTGTTGTTCTAAAATAGAATTGTGGACGATATCCGTTAAAGAATGGTGT
>CALVMK010000020.1 GCA_944345545.1 uncultured Clostridia bacterium
AGAAAATCAAGAAAAGGTTAGTTTGCACATTGCAAATAGTCATAGTTGGACATCTTTGATAGAACTTTTAAACCAACAAACTGATAAGCAAGTTGATTTTGAAAAATACAAAGAAACTAGCAATAAAAATTTTATAATAAAATGTGAAAAGAATGTTACATTTACCTTTAAGAGTGTTGTTGGTGATTTAGAAAATAAAACAGGGAAATTAATTAATGTAAAAGATAACTCACGTGATTTTAAATTAGCTATTAAAAAGACTATAAAATAATTGCTTTATATCTAATTTAATGATATACTGAATTTTGAGGTATATATGATTTTAGTTAAAAATTTATATTTAAAATATATAAGGGAATATTTTGCACTTTTTGATATAAGTCTTAGTATTAGTGATGGAGAAAAAGTTGCTTTGGTTGGGCAAGAGCATAGTGGTAAAACAAGTTTACTTAGAATTTTAGCTAAACTTGAAAAACCATCTAAAGGTGAAGTTTATATTAAAGATATACCAATTAAAAAGTTAAATTTTAAATATGATGTTCAAGCTGGTTATATTCCTGCAAGCCCTGTTTTTTTTGCAAAAAAAACAGTATATGAAAATTTTAAATACATTTTAAAATATCAAAAACTTAGCGAGGCAGATATTGAAAATAAAATTAATGAAGCGTTAATTAATTTTAATATTGAAAAATTAAAAGATACAAAAATTAAGGAACTATCTCTTTTTGAAAAATATTTAATTTCAATAGTTAGATTGTCATTTAGAAATTTAGAATTAGTGTTAATTGATAATATTTTTGATGGGCTTACAGATGAAGAAAAAGAAAAAATTATTAATGTTATTAAAGAAAAATTTGTAACTGAAAAAACAACTTTGATTGTTGCAACAACTGATAAAAAAATTGCTAAAGAATTAGCAGAAAGAAATATTTATTTTTCTAACGGTTCAATAGTTGAAAGTTTAGACTAAAAATTTTGTTTATAAAAATTGGTTAAAAAATTATTCGTTTTTGTCATCTTTATAATAGTCTTTAACTAAAACATATTTTTTACAATCGCTTTTTAAAGCGGTTGTTTTTTTTGTTTTAACATTATTATTTTGTAAGCTTCCTAAAAGCCCTAAAATTTGACTAAGTTTAGGATTTTGAGCCCCTAAAGCTTTGATTAATTCTAGTGGATTTGTATTACTGTTGAAAATGGGTAACAATTTTTCTATACTAAAATTATTTGTAAAATTATTATTTTTTGAATAGCTATTATTCATAGGATTATTGTCATTATGCGATTGTATTTCATTAAAAAAAGCGTTATCATTTGGATAATAATTTGGTGGCGGATTTTCGCTGTTTTTATATTGATTATTAAACATTAAAATATTTCCTTTTATATGTACATTAATTTATATGCAAGCATATAATAAATTAGTTAAATAAAGGAGATTTTTTAATGAAAAGTTTATCTGATTTTAGCAAGGAAAAATTAGAAAAAGAAAACAAAAAAATTTCTGAAGATGACATTAAAGAAGCTTATGACAAATATAAAAATTTATCTGAAGATGAACTTTTATCAACACTTTTCAAAGAAGTTGATAAACAAAAACAAAATGGAACATTTGATTTAGAAAATTTAAAAAGTTTAGTTTCTTCAATGTCCCCAATGCTGACAGACGAACAACTTAATAACATTAACAATCTTCTTGAAAGATTAAGATAAAATTTAAAAGGTTGGCAAATGATAAATAGAAAAATAGATGTAGAATTAAAAAAGATTATTGCATTAGATAACAAAATAAAAGATGTTAAATGCTTAATATACATTTCGGCATATGATTTAGGGCTTCAAAGATTAAAAGATGTAGGCATCTGTGTAGAAAAAGAATTCCCATTTATTAATGCAATAAGTGCTAAAGTTCCTGTAAATGAATTAAATAAATTATCTATGCTAAATTATGTTGAATATATTTCAAGTCAAAGCAAAGTTGAAGCTTTAATGAATATTGCAAGAAAAGTTTTAAAAGCTGATAACTTTGCTGGGGGCAATGAAGTAGGAATTGCATATATAGACACTGGAATTGCTCCACATGCAGATTTTTTACTTGTAAAAAATAGAATTATAAAATTTGTAGATTTAATAAATGAAAAAACTTTGCCATATGATGATAATGGACATGGAACTTTTGTTGCAGGTGTAGGCTCTGGCAATGGAGCACTTTCTGGTGGTAAATATAGGGGAATAGCACCTAATTCTAATATAATATCCATAAAAGCATTAGATAAAAATGGCGAAGCAAATGCAACAAGAATTTTAGAAGCAATGCAATGGGTTTTTGATAATGCTAATCTATATAACATTAAGGTTGTTTGCATGAGTTTTGGTAGCGAACCACTTGGTTATAATGACCCTATCATGAAAGGGGCTGAAGCATTATGGAAAAAAGGAATTGTTATAGTTTCCGCTGCTGGCAACAGTGGACCAGATTATCAAACAATAAAAAGTCCTGGAATAAGTCCAAGAATAATTACTGTTGGGGGAATGAATGATAATAGAATTGAAGAAGAATTTAAAGAAGAGTTCTATGAAATAGCCCATTTTTCTTCAAGAGGACCTGCATTTAATAGGTTTAAACCGGATATTGTAGCTCCATCGGTAGATATTAAGTCTTGTTCAAATGTAAAAGATTATACTAAACTTAGCGGAACAAGTGTTGCAACTCCTATGATAGCAGGTTTGTGTGCGTTAGCTTTTGAAAAAAATAGATATTTAAAGCCCGACCAAATTAAAAGAGTATTACTTGCAAGTTCTAATGGAATAACTTATAACAAAAATCTTGAAGGTTATGGACTTCCTGATGTGGGAAAATTTTTGCGATATTTTTAAAACTAACTAGTATATTTTTAACAAAAAAGCATGATTTTTTCATGCTTTTAATTTTATAGTTTAATTATTTTCGCTTGCTTCTAATATTTTTTGCAAAACTAATTTGTTAGATGGCACAGATGAAATTTCATTCATTTTATTTATGTATTTATCTTTATTGTTATACAAATTATTTATAAATTTTGTTAATGAAACAGGCGATAAATCTTCTTCAAAAAGCACGCTTGCAAAACCATATTTTTTGAAAGCCATTGCATTTTCTATTTGGTCGCCACGTGATTGTGCTTTGCTTAATGGTATTAATAACATAGGCTTTTTTAAACCTAATATTTCAAAAATTGAATTGGCACCTGCACGAGATACTATGATGTCGGCCAAAGCAAAATAATCCCAAATATTGTTAATAAATTCTTTTT
>CALVMK010000021.1 GCA_944345545.1 uncultured Clostridia bacterium
GCCGTTTATGTTTTCGTAATAAGCATTTTGTCTGGATATCCAGTAGGAGCTAAAGTCGTAGCTGATTTATATGAAAGTGGAAATATAACAAAAGAAGAAGCTTATAAAATTACAACTTTTACCTCTAATTCTGGCCCCATGTTTATTATTGGTAGTGTTGGAATTGGTATGTTTGGTGATAAAAAATTAGGTTTAATATTAATTTTTTCTCACATTATAGGTGCATTATTAAACGGAATATTATATAGAAATCATAAAGAAAAACAGTTTGAAACAAATAAAAAAATGTTAATAAAACAAGATTTAAGTTTGGGCGATATAATGTGGAACACTGTAAAATCTGTTTTAATTGTAGGCGGTTTTATAGCCATTTTTTTTGTGATTATAGAAATTCTAAATAACTTACATATATTTTCCCCTATTTCAAAAACTTTATCTCATTTGTTTAATTGCAATGAAAATATTATTTTAGCAATATTAAATGGCTTATTTGAAATTACAAGGGGTTGTTTAGAAGTTTCAAAACTGAGTTTATATCCAATGTTTTCAGGTACAATTTGCTCTTTTATTATTAGCTTTGGCGGTCTTGCTACAGCAATGCAAGCTTTAGTTTTTTTAAAAAAGTTTGATATGAAATTGACTTTCTTTTTAAAACAAAAAATAACGCATGCATTATTTGCAAGCATTATTAGTTTTTTATTATTTCTAATTTTTTAAGAATTCATTAAAGTTTCATAAACATATTCATAAACAAGATGTGCTTTTTCACGCCAATTTTTACATGTTTCAATTGCATTTTGTCTTGATGGGGTTTTTATTTTCATTTCAAACAAACTTTGATTTACAAGAGAAGACCTTATCTTTAAAACTATGGTGTAAGAACCATCATCATTTTTATTATAGTCGCTTACATATTCTTGCGCCCTTTTAAAATGAACCTTGTTTTCTTTAGCATATTCTGCAATTTGTTCTCTAAGTTCAGCTGGAATTCTATCATAAAAATGCTCTAAACAATTTTGACCTTCATAAGTTATATTATATCTTTCTTCATTTGCATTGCCAGTTCCAGATTTATAAACAAAATTTGCCTCTATTAATTGATAGAGAACATCTTTACATTCCATATAATTCAACCAATCATTTCTACTTGTGCAAATGTCTATAATAGAATTCTCTGTTAAAGGTATTTCCATTTTTTCAAGTATAAACAATAATATCAATTTTGAAACTGTTGAGTCTTGTGAAAATTCCATAAATTTTTGCCCTTCAGCAAGAATAGTATCACAATAAAAAAATTTTAGCAAAGATTTTGTTGCAATCTTTTAAATTTCTTTGTAATTTAACAAAGTTTGTGATATTATTCTATTGGAGATAAGTATGGTTTCAATAGAAGAATTAGCTAAAATAAACAATTTGGTTAATAGTTGTGATGAACTTGTGAGTGGTAAATTTATTCTTTCTGAATATAAAATAGCCAAAATTTTAAAGGATATTGGGGAAAGCAAAGAGATATACAAATTGCTTGCTGAATGCATGCAAAATTTTAATTTTGAGCGTGAATTTTCTCGTGCTCAAATTTCACTACCAAGAAGAAATTTTATTATCCCTGAAGAACCAGAAAAGATATTACCTTTTGTTTTTTGTTTATTAATGGAAATAAATAATAAAAAAATAAATTTAAACTCTTTTTTAAATGAGTTTTATTCAAATGAAAACGGTGTAGATTCTTTTACTAAATTCGCTCAAAGTGTAGTAAAACCATTTAGAGATATTATTTATAGTTTATATTTATCTAAAGACAAACCAGAAGCATTAAACGATGAAATGGAAGAAAATTATATAAAACAAACAACAAACAATAAAACAGATAATGACAAAAAAGAAGAGGAATCTTCTATGCAACAAAACAATGAAGAAAAAGATGACGAAGAAAGCATATCAAAAGATGAAATGGAAAAATTTTACTTAGATTGCAAAACAATTTGTAATGAAATATTAAGCGAATTAAAATATGAAAAACGTAAAGAATATGTTGATGATGCAAGATATGTTGTTGAAACAATGATAATAGCTTGCAATGAAAGCAACTTTAGAACATTAAGTGCATTAATAATAAGCTTTGGTGCAATGAGTGAAAGTTTAAAAAGTATAAGATTTTTATCAAGAGAATTAAAAAACATTTTAATATCATTTTTTGCTTAAAATAAGCTATAAAAAACACTTTAAAGTTTAAGCTTTAAAGTGTTTTTTAATTTTTACCTTTTTAACTAGATGAACCACCTGACCCTGTTGCAAAACTAAATACAAATCTATCTCCCTCGCTTAATTTAGGAACAGTAAATGATATAGGGTCCGTTCTTAAACTATTTGAATTCCAACTATATTTTTGTTGCCCATCATTTTCATATAATGTAACATTACAATGGAGCCCATTACTACTTTCAATTAAAACAACATCACCTTCTTTTAAAGAATTTAAATTGTTGCATGTAGTTCTATTGTAACTATCTTCATTTACAGAAAGTGTAAAATCTAATGAAACTAAATAGAAAGTTACAGGCGCATTATAATCACTTGGCACATATTTGTTTGCATTAATAACAAAACTAACTCCGCCATTAGTTGATGTAGATACATCATTTAATGTTAAAGTGTATGTATAGCTTCCAGTTCCACCATTTGCTTTTATTGTTATTAAATTATCTGTTTCGCTTCCACTAACCGTTGTTAATCCAGCATCTTTTGTTGCTGTTATGTTTACTTCTATATCAAACTCAGAATAGTTTGTAAAGTTAAATACATATTCTATCACTTTGTTTGTTTCGTCAAATAATATTGTACCTATTGTCCAATTTGGCATTGTTTCTTGAGAAACTGTCCCTAATGGTGTTCCGTCTGTATCTTCTTCATATGAATAATCTAGATATGAATATGAACCCACATCTCCTTCCGGTCTTGAAGATTCTTCCAAATTTGTTGTACTTCCGCTTGCCGTTCCCCTTTTCACTTGACCTTGAGCTTTTAAGTAAACGCCTTGAGCATTAAAACTTACTGTGCTACTAACATTTAAACTTACTGTGCTTGCTGCAAAAACTCCAAAAACTAACATACATAAGCTAAGCCCCATTGCAACAATCGTTCCCACTATTTTAGTTTTTTTCTTCATTGTTTTTCTCCTTTTATTATTTCTATTTAGTTTTTGTTCTTATTTACGTTTTATTCAAATTATTATTGATTACAATTTTATTATATACAATAAATTAATTATTTCAAAACGTTTTTTAAAAAAAACAAAAAGTCAATATTTAACTTTACATTTAATAATTTATTAAAATGGTTTTACACTAATTATATCATTAGTGATTTTAGACTCATTAAGCAAAAATTATTAACGTGATAATAAAACATTTTAATAGAATAAAAAATACACTTGTTAATTTTTGACAAGTGTATTTTACCCCCCCCGCATTTTTGTCAACTATATTTTCATATTTTATGTTATACTTTTTTTTATTGCATCAAGTGCATTTTTTTCTAACCTTGAAACTTGTGCTTGAGATATGCCAACTTCATTAGAAACTTCCATTTGAGTTTTTCCTATAAAATATCTTAAAGTTAAAATTTCTTTTTCTCTAGGATTTAGCTTTTGAACTGCCTCTTTTAATGCTAACTTTTCTAAAAAATTTTCTTCATTTGATTTGTAATCAGAAACTTGATCCATTATTCTAACTGTTTCAGTCCCATCATTATAAACAGGTTCATTTAAACTTACTGTTTCACTGATTGCATCTAAGGCTATAGACACATCTTTTATTGGAATATCTAAACAAGTGGCTATTTCTTCAACAGTCGGCTCTCTATTAAGTTTTCTTGTTAACTCTTCTCTTACTTGCAATGAACGATAGGCTATATCTCTTAAGCTTCTAGAAACCCTTATTGAATTGTTGTCTCTTAAATATCTACGAATTTCACCAATTATCATTGGAACTGCATAAGTAGAAAATTTTAGATTTAAAGACATGTCAAAATTATCTATTGCTTTTAATAATCCTACACAGCCAACTTGAAACATATCATCACCTTTTTCTTTTTTGTTTTGAAAACGTTGCACTACACTTAACACAAGCCTTAAATTAGCAACTATAAATTGCTCTCTTGCTAATTCATCACCTTGCTTTACTCTTTTTAATAATTCTTCTATTTCAGAATTTTTTAACTTTGGAAGAGAGTTAGTGTCAACTCCACAAATTGCAACTTTTTTTGCCATAATTTGCCCCTTTTATTTGCTAATAAAAGGGTATCCAACAAAAAAATTTTAATTCAAATTTTATTTTTTTATCTTTTTTTATTTATTTTTATTTATTTTTTAATTAATTATTTTATTTTTTTACAATTATTTTATTCATTGCCTGCTTTTTGAATTTCTGCTCTCATTTTTACTAAAATTTTCTTTTCTATTCTTGAAATATAACTTTGTGAAATACCTAACATATCTGCAACTTCTTTTTGTGTTTTCTCTTCGTAGCCACCTAAACCAAATCTTAATTTCATTATGTCTTGCTCCCTTCTTCCTAGCTTAGAAATTGAATGCCATAATACTTCTTTTTCAACAGATTGGTCTAAGTTTTTTGACACACTATCTTCATCTCCAGACAACACATCACTAAGTAATAATTCATTACCATCGCTATCAAAATTTAATGGCTCATCTAAACTAACTTCAAGTTTTTGTTTAGTTGACTTTCTTAATTGCATTAAAATTTCATTTTCAATACATCTAGAAGCATAGGTTGCTAATTTAATTTTTTTATCAAAATTATAGGTTTGAACTGCTTTAATCAATCCTATAGCACCAACAGAAATTAAATCTTCAAGTTCAACCCCCGTGTTTTCAAAACGTTTTGCAATGTAAACAACTAATCTTAAATTATGCTCAATTAATTTTTCTTTTGCTTGTTCATTGCCATTTTGCATTTCTTCTATTAATACTATTTCTTCTTCAGGTTCCAATGGCATAGGCAAAGCCTCATTTCCACATAGATATAAAACTATGTCATTAAGCTCTTCGAACATGTTTTTGCTTAATGCAATCTTTAATTTTTTTAATATGTTTTTTAAAAGCTTCATTTTGCATACTCCTTAAAATTGCAGTTTAAAAGCATTCCACAATCTAGTTTTTGTTCTAAGTTTTGATAGCTTAAAGCAAGAAGCGGATTAATTAATTTAAAACTTTCACTATGTTTTTTTATTTCTATTTCTTCAACCGAAAAAACTAACATTTTTGAATTTTTTCCTACACTTCCCACTTCTAAATAATGTGCATTATTTAATTTATCAGAAAGTTTTCCTTGAATTAATTTTTCTAATGAAACATTAAATAATTTACAAAAATTTTTGTATGTTAATATCAACACAGGTTTACCTGTTTGAGTATCAGTTAAAGTGTTTCCAGTATCTAAATAAGCTTTTAATTTAATCTCTTTATCTTTATTCTTTATTTTGGCTTCGTATATAAGCTCAGTTTTTTCATTGTTATGTTTAATTGTTTTTATAAAATTAATAATTACATAACTTATGATTAATATGATAAAAATTATCACGCCCATTGGAATACCAAGTTCATAACTTACTATTCCATCATTAATTATAGTTTTCCCAAATGTAAAACTTATAAAAAAACACACTCCACCCATAAGAGCAGTTACAAAAATAAAACAAAAATATCTTAACAAAAATTTTTTAAAATTTTTATAATTAAAAGACACTAAAACTGTCAACAAACTTACAAAAAACTTAAATAAAAGTAATATTAAACCTTCAATTTCAAAAAAACAATATATAAGTGTTGATATAGTTCCTAAAACGCTTCCCAAAATCAAGAAGGCATTCCTATCTTCACATTTAAGAATTTTTTTACATACAAATAAAATTGTAAAGTTAATTACAATATTATCTATAATTAAATCTTCTATGTATATTGGCATGTATTTATAATAAGCCTTATAAAAAAATAATGCTATAATAAAAAAGAATACTTTTGACGAATTATAAGTAAAAAAGCATTCTTTATTAAATATAAAAATATGATATTACTTTATTTAATACCAATAATAATTTAAAACAAATAAAATCTTTCAGATAGTTTGAGATTACATTACAAAAAAAATAAAGATTAAAAATTAATTTAATCTCTATTAAAACTTTACAATTTTTAATTAAGTTGCACTTTCCCAAGCTGATTGTTGGTGATAATAGCCGGCTGTTTGCATAGTGTCAACAGTTGGCGTCCAACTTGTTGGCTCATTTGCATCATTTGTTTTCACCCATATTCCCGATAAGGTATCACTAGAATTTAAATCTCCTTGTAAGTGAATATATTTTAAGCTTGTGCAATAATAAAAAGCATCAGAACCTATACTTGTTACACTTTTTGGTATTGTTACACTTGTTAAACTATAACAACTATAAAATGCAAAATCTCCTATACTTGTTACATCTTCTGGTATCTTTAAATCAGTTACTAATTCATTGTTTAAATATAATTTGTGTGCATAACACAATGGATTCGCATAGTAATTAGAAAATATTATCTCACACCATTTTTCAAGGCTTGATATATATACTTCTCGAAGCCCTATACAAAGTTGGAATGCATTATTTCCTATACTCGTTACACTTCCTGGTATTGTTATACTACTTAAACTACTACAATTAGAAAAGGCAGCAACAGATATACTTTTTACATTTTCTGATAGCGTTACACTTGCTAAATTGCTACAATTCCAGAATGCCCTATCTCCTATACTTATTACACTATCTGGTATTATTATACTACTTAAACTACTGCAATCACTAAAGGTCTCAGTACTTATATTTGTTACACTATCTGGAATGGTCACACTAGTTAAACTACTACAATAGCTAAAAGTCCCAGGACCTATACTTGTGACACTGTTTGCAATTACTACACTACTTAATCTTTCGCAAAAATTAAAGGCATATTCACCTATACTTGTTACACCTTTTGGAATATTTACACTAATTAAATTACATCCAACAAAAGCTCCAGAACCTATTATTTTTACACTGCCTGATATTTCTAAATTAGTTAAGCTCACGCAACCATAAAAGGCAAAATTACCTATACTTGCTATACCTTCTTGTATTATAACTGTTGGAGATGATAAACCGTTAAATGTTGGGGTTGAATAACTCCCATCCCCTATTGACAACGGTGTCTCACCTTCTTCTGAATATCCTGGAACAACCAATACTTCTGGTGAGTCTTCAAAATATGTATCTGTTAATGAAGTGATTACATTATCTTGTATATTAAAATACTTATAGTTTGCTGTATAAACTATATCTGTTGAAAAGTTTACATCTATTGTTAGACTTTTGTTTGCAAATGATGATGAAAAGTCTGTTAACTTCATTGTTATTGCATATGTTCCTGTTTGAGCAGTTCCATCATATCCACCTATTATTATTGATGTTGATGTTTCTTCTATTTCTACTTTGCCTTGAACATCTGCGTCTTGCATAAAGGTATCTTTATTTGTTGTTATTGTTGCTTGTATGTCTTTCTCTGAATAGTTTGTGAATGTTAAACTATATCTTATTATGTTCTCTGTTTCACTAAACTCCACTTCTCCTATTGTCCATGTTGTCATAGGGGTATATGATGATGTGCCTACTGGTGTATCATTGTAGTCTGAAGGTTGAGTATCTGTTTCTTGTTCTTCATCTTGTGCATCGTAAGAATAACCTATGTAGTAATAATCTGAACCTGATGGTTCACTTGCTCTTGTTGGCTCCGTTGTGTCATTGCCTTTTTGAACTTCACCTTTCGCTTTTACATAAACGCCACTTGCCTCAAAGCTTACACTGCTTGAAACATTAAGGCTTACTTGGCTTGCTGCTAACACGCCAATTACTAACATACACAAACTTGTACATAAAGCAAATATTGCTCCTATTAGTTTTGTTTTTTTCTTCATTTCTTACTCCTTTGTTTATTTTTCTTCTAAATTTTTAATTAATACAATTATTTTTATTTTTTACATATAATTTGATTTTTGTATCTTTTAAAAATTTATTTATTTTGTAATTTTATAATACTTATAAAATTTACAAGTTATTAAAAAATAAATTATAAAAGTAATAATTCTATTAAAAACTATAAATATCATACTTTATTTTTTAACGGGGTTATTTTACCCCCCCCGCATTTTTGTCAAGCGAAATTATATGCTTTTTTTATTTTTCCTATTTTTCTTTCCTTCCACCTTTTAAAGCTTGCCAAAAATGCATTTAATAAGATTTATTTTAAATTAGTGCGTGTTCTACTATGTGTGTTTTTATAATAAAAAAACAATATTACACCTTATTTTTTTGATTGTAAATTAATTACTAGTAATTTGGGGGTAAATAAAAAAGCCAGTTTAACACTGGCAATTTTTGTAATTAAAATCTATCTTTTTTCAATTTTCTTAAAAAAGGTGGAATATCTGTGTCGTCAATATGTATTCGAGAACTGTTTTCAACTTGTTCTGGTTTAGATTCTGGCATTGGTTGTGCTTGTGGTGCAGATTGTTGACCAAAATAATTTGAACCAAATGCTCTTTTGCTATCAAAGTTATTGAAAGCTTCCACATCTTGTTTTCCTTTATTTAAGTCTTTTTCTTTTTCATCGAACAATGACCCATTAAAACCTGTAGCAATAATTGTGATTTCAACTTCATCGTTCATAGATTCATCAATACCTGAACCAAATATGATATTACAATTTGGATCAACAACTTGTTTAACTAAATCAGCTGCTTCATAAACTTCATTTAGTGGCAAGTCTAACCCACCTTTAACATTTAATAACACACCTGTAGCCCCTTCAATTGTTGTTTCAAGAAGTGGACTAGAAACTGCTTGACGCACTGCTTCAATAGTTTTATTTTCACCTTTATAATGACCTATGCCCATATGTGCAAGTCCTTTATTCTTCATTACAGAACGCACGTCAGCAAAGTCTAAGTTAATTAAACCTGGTGTTACAATTAAATCTGAAATACCTTGAATACCTTGTCTTAACACATCATCTGCGTATCTAAAGGCTTCAACTATTGGTGTTCCTTTTGGAACAAGTTGAAATAGTTTATCATTTGGTATTACCACAAGAGTATCAACATATTTTTTTAAGTTTTCAAGGCCTTTTTCAGAATTTTCCATTCTTTTTCTACCTTCTAATCTTAAAGGTTTTGTAACAACAGCTATTGTTAAGATTCCCATTTCTTTTGCAAGTTCAGCAACAACAGGATCTGCACCAGTTCCTGTTCCACCACCCATTCCTGCTGTTATAAATACAAGGTCAGTATCTTTTAAAATTTCAGAAATGTTGCCTTTACTTTCTTCTGCTGCTTTTTGACCTATTTCTGGTTCTGCACCAGCTCCAAGCCCTCTGGTAATTTTTTCACCTATCTGCAAACGTTGGTCAGCATTGCTCATTAAAAGGTCTTGCTTATCTGTGTTGATTGCAACATAGTGTGCACTTGTTATATTTGCACTTATCATTCTATTTACAGCGTTATTTCCGCCACCACCAATTCCTATAACTTTAATGTTCGCAACTGGTCCTATATTTGTGTTATTATACATATTTTGCTCCTTATTTTATAATATACTACCTTTTTAATAATTTGGCAAGAAAACTAATCTTATTTTTTTCTTCTTCTTTAATTCCAAAGTTTAATAGTCCCAAAATAGATGAATAATTTGGTTTGTTTAACTCTGGCAAAGGTGGAAAAACAAGTTCTACATTCCTACCTAATTTTTTAGCTATATAATCTTTTGCTCCCTTTATGTAACAAATTCCACCACCTGTTAAAAACAAAGGTATATAATCAGCAGTTTCTTGTGCATAAAGACTAATACATTTTTGAATACAGGTGCAAATCATATCTAGTCTTGCCATTACAATTTCATTTGCCATTTTTATGGGTACTTGTTTTGTTGCCCCAGCTTGTACAACTTCATAAAAATCTTTATCTGAAGGACTAAGCGACAAAACAATTTTTCTTTTTAACTGTTCTGCATCATTAAAACTTATGTTTAAACATTCAGCTAAATCTGCCATAACATGTCCGCCACCAAGAGAAAATGAATTTAACATCAAAAGCCCTTTCCCACGAACAACGGAAACAGATGTTGTTATGTACCCAATATCAATTAACATTCCTGCACCCGTTCTATTTTCTGGCTCTAACACATATTGCGCTTCACAAAGAGCAGAACTTACATATGTAACTCTTTCAATCCCTAACGTTTGTAATATTTTATTAATTTGTAATATAAATTCATTTTGAGAATAAATTAAACTTACCATGCTTGTAATTTTTGATGTTTTACAACCTACAGGATTTAATGCCCTTTTTCCATCATCTAAAGTGTTGTAAATAGCATTGCAAGATATTAAAGTTTGATTTTCTTTGTTTTCATAAGCTTTTTCGTAATGTTCAGCCAAAACTTCATCAGTAATTTTTTTTCTTGATTCAAAATTTGAACTAATTGTTTTACAAACACAATTACAAAACTCAGCTGGCACTCCAACATATAAGTGCCTAATTGCAAAACAAGCATTTTCTTCCGCTCTTGTTATTGCACTGCTTATTACGGAACTTAGTTTTTCAGGTTCATAAAATTCCCCTTCACCAAAACCTGCATAGGACACCTCACCCTGACCTTTTATAACAAAAGTAGAGTTTATTCCGCTAGTTCCAATTAAAACATTTACCCTAGACGAACCAATATCTAAAACACATGCATATGACTTTGCCACATTAACCCCTATAATATTTTAAATATGAATAAATATTACTTTTTTTTATAATTATAAGTAGTTTGACATTATTTGTCAATGTTTTTATATAATTTTTTAAGATTTTTGTGTTTGATGACAAAATATTTGTCCATTAGAATCTTTAAGAACACGAAGTTCATATGTTTGGGCATCTATTGGATCAAAAACTGCTTGCACAGCAAGTAAACAATTTAATTTTAAAACTAAATCATCTTCAGCTTCCATCACTGACATTTTAAGCCCAGCAAAATCATAAAGCTCTAGATAAGCCTGACTTTTTGCAGTAAGAGGATTTATTCTAAATTTTAAATTAATTTTTTCAAAAAGCCCTTTTTGCTCAGCAACATTTCTATTATTAAGCTTCATAGCTGGAACAAAGTCTTCAATTAAATCTTGTCCAGTGCTTAATTCCAAAAAATCACCAGGAGAAGCATCTAAATTAACAATATTAAATTCTCCACCAAGCAATATAGCATTTGTTTGGTCAGATGAAAAACTTTCTAAAACTCTTAAAAACTTTAAATCTTCATCTACCACAAAATATTTATTTTCTTCAACTTTTATTGCAAAAGCCTCTTCTCTATCAACACACTTAACAACTAAAGTGTTAGGAAACTTACTTTCTATGTTAATAACTTTTAAATATGGATTTTCTTTTTCAAGATTGCTAATGTAAGCATTTTTATCTTGAAAAAAAATAGGCATGTTATACGCAAATTTTCCACTGGCTATAACTTCATTTTGAATTTCATTTGAAGAAAAAATTGAATTATATGTTCTTAAATCTAGTTTAACATTTCTTAAACCAAACAAAGTAAAAAGCAGAATTATTAAAATAGCAATAATTCCACCAACTATAGACAATGATACTATCAATTTTTTCTTCATTAACTTTCCACCTTTTTTATATCTGCTCCTAAAATGCTTAAATCTTTTTCAATGCTTTCATAACCTCGTTTAATTTGCCCAACATTAGAAATGGTTGTATAACCATCTGCAACTAAACCAGCAAGCACTAAACCAGCCCCTCCTCTAAGATCAGTGGCTACAACTTCAGCACCGTAGAGTTTTTCAACTCCTTTTATAACCGCACTTCTTCCCTCAGTTAAAATTTGTGCACCCATTTTAATTAGTTCTCCCACATGTTTAAAACGGGTTTCAAATAAATTTTCTACAATAACCGAAGTTCCATTAGAAATTGTTTCAAGTGCCATAATTTGAGGTTGTAAATCTGTTGGAAAACCAGGATAAGGCATTGTTTCAATTTTATTAATACTTTTAAGTTTACCACTAGATAACACTCTTATTCTATCACCTTTTATTGTAATTTTGCAACAGTTATTATCAAGTTTAGATATTAAAGATTGAATGTGTTCTGTCTTTACACCAGTTAATGTTATATCACCCCCGCACATCACACTCCCAATTATATAAGTTCCAGCTATTATTCTATCAGGCAATGGAGTATATTCAACGCTACCAAGTTTTTCAACGCCATCTATAATTATTGTTGAAGTTCCCGCCCCTTTAATTTTTGCTCCAGCTTTATTTAAAAAATTTTGCAAATCAACTATTTCAGGTTCTTTTGCAGCATTAAAAATTTTAGTTTTTCCTTTTGCAAGAACGCCAGCCATCATAACATTTTCAGTTGCACCAACACTAGGAAAATCTAAGTGAACATTTCCACCCCTCAACTCTCTGCCATCACATGTTAAATAACCACGCCTATCAACAATTTTAACATTTAAAGCTTCTAAACCTTTTATATGTAAATCGATTGGTCTTGCACCAATTTCACAACCTCCAGGATAGGCAACTTTGGCAAATTTGACTCTTCCTAAAATAGCTCCTAAACTAAAAATAGATGACCTAGTAAGACTAGCAAGTTCTCTAGGAATTTCAAACTTACTTATGTTATTCATATCTAAAATTAAACTTTGGCTTTGCACTTTACTTTTGCCACCAAGGTTTTGAAGAATTTCAATCATGTTTGTAACATCATCATATTTAGGATATTTATGTAAAATTACTTCACCTGAACATAAAATTGAACCAGCTAAAATAGGCAAGCAAGAATTTTTTGCAGAACTTATTTCCAGTTCCCCAGAAAGTTTTCTTCCACCTTTAACAATTATTTTATCCATTGTTATCTCCACATAACATTTTATGGAATATTTATAATTATTGTGTTAAATAAAAAAGTCAAGCATGAAATGCTTGACATAAACATTATTTTTTATCTGTAGGCTTTGGAGGTGGAGCTTTAGGTGGAACAGAAGTTGGTTTCGCTGGAGCTGTTTTTGTTGTAACAGGCTTTGGCGGAACAGTTTTTGTGGCAGAAGCTGGTTTAGCTGGCGTAGCCTTTGGTGGAGTTGCTGGTTTTGCAGGTGCCACTTTTGGCGTAACAGATGGTTTAGCTGGAGTTGTTTTTGCAGAAGCATCTGGCTTAGCTGGTGTTACTTTTTGACTTGCTGTTTTTGTTGAAGTTACACTAGCAGTTTGTTCCTTATCAGGTTTAATAGGGGCAGATTTCGGTGGCACAGATGGTTTTTCTGGTGTAACGCTAGGTTTTTGTTCAGTGGCTTTTGGTGGCAAATTTGAATTTAAGTTCATATTCGCACCTGTTGGGCCCTCACCTTGCAATAGTTTTTCTGCTTCAATCATCTTCTTTCTATTTTGATTCTTTTCGTTAACTGCACTATTAATTTGCTCAATTAAACTTATACTAACCATCACTAAAATAATTCCAGCTGGAAGCAAAACTAAGCAAATAATACCTGTTGTAGAAGCACAAAAACTAAATAATCCTGTAACAAAACCTGAACTTTCAGTGTAGACACCAACAACAAAATCGTCCCTTATATAAGCAATTTTTCCATCAACCATGTCTGGAGAGCTGTTGACATCGCCTTTTGTTACAAAAAATTTATGAACACTTTCATCGTCTTCAGCTATACCTACAATTCTATGAAAAAGAACTCTAGAGCCAGCTTGAGATGCTTCGTTTATTTCTCCACCAACAAATTCACTGCCTGATAATTCAGTGTTAAATGTTCTTGCAAAAGTTTGAGTGGCATCTTCATCTTCTGGAGCTATGTATTCATAAAAGGCTATTACATCACCCGGTATTAATTCATCAGTATTAACTTTCTTTACAAGTACTGTTTGTCCTTGTGCAAATTGAGGGTTTTCAGCTGTTTCCATGCTAGAGGTTAATATTTTAACAGCAGAATAGCCAAACAATGATGGCACCCCATTATGTTGTTTTGCATTAAACATTAGAATGCTACAAAAAAGACCAAGAAGCAAAACAGGAATAATCAAAACATTTGTTATAATATCTAAAATATCAAATATTTTTTTTCTTGCCATTCTTAACCTCCCCAAAAACTACAAGAACATATCTTTTCAAAAAGCATTATAGCATTGACAATAACTATTTGTCCAATATTTTTTACTAAAATGTAAAATTTTACATAATTTTGAATTTTTATATCAATAAAATAATATAAAAGAAGGTGTTATTAACCTTCTTTACTATTATTATCTATTTTTTTAATATTATTTGAATATTCTTGTGAACTAATAAAAAATATTTTTTTATCTTCAAAATATTTTCTAAAATTTTCGGGAGCTGTAACAAACCTTAAATTAGGGCAATTTTCAAAGGCATTTACAGATAAATATTTTAAATTGCTTCCTAAATTAATGCTTATAAGTTTTTCGCAGTTACAAAAAGCATAATCTTCAATGCTTTCAACTCCAAATGCAGAAAAATTATCCAAATTATAACAATTAGCAAAAGCTTTATTTGAAATTTTCTTAACGGAGTTAGGTATTATCACAGTTTTTAACTTATCACAATTAGCAAAAGCTTTTTCTGGAATTATTTGTATGTTTCCATGAATTTTCGCTCTCATAAGGTTTCTACAACCATAAAAAGCTTCATCTTTTATAACACTTGTTGAAATATCTAAACTTTCAAGTCCCGTACAATTTTTAAAAGCTCTAGCCCCTATTCTTTTCACATTTAATTCTAATTTATTAAGTCCAAAGCAGTTTTTAAATGCAGCGTCTCCTATAGAATGCACATTAGATAAATTTATTTTATTTAGATTATGACAATTTTCAAAACATAAATCAGGAATAGTCTTCACTTTACTGCTCATACGAACACTTTCAAGCCCCCTACAACCTTCAAAAGCTGAAATACCTATGTTATAAAGAGTATCAGGCAACTCTAAATCTGCAACATTTGTATAAGCAAAAGCATATTCACCAATCTTCTCCAAATCATCTGGCAAAGCAACTTCTTCTAGTTTACTTGAATTGCTAAACGTTAAAATTTTTATTTCTTTTAATGATTTTGGAAGAACTATAATAGACAAATTTTTACAATCGCTAAATGCCTCCCTGCCTAGCTCTTCTAAACAACAATCACCAAGATAAACATCAATTAAATTTTCACAATTTTTAAAAGCATTTTCCCCAATTTTTTTTAAGCTTGAATTTGCAGAAAAAGATGTCATAGTTTTATCGTTTTCAAACATTCCATCTTTTATTTCAAGAATATGTTCTGGTAAAATAACATTTAAATCTGCATCTTCTTCTTGTTTTGTGTAATTAGTTTTTGTTGTTATATAATAAACACCTTTATCATTAAAAAATCTTCTATATTTTTCTGGCCCTTCCACAACTCTTAAATTTCTGCAACCAACAAAAGCATCAGGTTCAAGTTTTACTACGCTTGATGGTATTTTTACATATTTTAAATTTAAGCAATTTGCAAAAGCTTTAGAATTTATTGTAAAACAAACATCTGGAATAGTTATATATGAAAGTGAAATGCAACCTGCAAAAGCCTCTTTAGGTATCTCAAGTAAAGAATTTGATAATTCAACTTTTGCTAATTGTGGGCAATTCTTAAAAGCTCCTTCCCCAATTTTAGAGCAATTATTGCCTAATATTACTTTTTCAAGTTCTTTTTGGTCTTTAAAAACTTCTGAGCAAATTTCACGAATCTCAGGATCTAAAATAAGGGTAACAATTCCTTTGTCTGCTTTTACCACTTTGTCTTTATCAACATAATACCTTATAGCATTATTGTTTTCATCATAATCATCATAATCGTCGTCGTTTTGACTCATTTTATCCCCCACTTTAAAAAACATTATATCAAAAATGAAAAATTTGTCAATATTTGAATTATTTTTTTAATAATAAATAAAATTTAATAAATTAAACATTATAGTTTAAAATCAATAATATTTGGAGATAAATAAATGAGCATAGATTTTAAAAATTATAAAAAAGATTTAGAAAAAAGTGTTAAAAATTATGAAGTAAGTGAAAATAAAAGTTTAAAAGACCAAATTCTTAACGAATTTGCACCTTTACAGCATAATATGAAACAGAAGGACCTTAATAAAATTGTGGACGACGTTTTTTGCGACCCAGATTTAAAAAGCCTTCTAAACTATGAAAAGGAATTATATGGAGCAAGAACAGATTAAAAGAGGAGATATTTATTATGCCGACCTTAGCCCAGTTGTGGGTAGCGAACAGGGCGGTATTAGACCTATTGTTGTTTTGCAAAATGATGTAGGTAATAAATATTCCCCAACAGTAATTGTTGCCGCCATAACAAGCCAAATTAACAAAGCTAAAATTCCAACCCATATAGAACTAAATGCAAAAACTTATAACTTAGCAAAAGATTCTGTAGTTTTATTAGAACAATTAAGAACAATTGACAAAAGACGCTTAAAACAAAAAGTTTCTTGTCTTGATAGTATTAAAATGAGAGAAATTAATAGAGCAATTCTCATAAGCTTAGGTTTTGCTCAAAATTAAAAAAATTTTAATAATAATTTATCACTATTAAAAAAGTAATCAAATAAATTAAAACTAACTTTTATTTTAATTAAAAAATGTTTAATAAATTAATAAAATATAAATTAGAGAAAAAATTATTAAAATTAAAAAATAAGCTTTTAATAAATAAAAATAATAAATAAAAATTAATTAAAAAAGAGCTTTGATAGCTCCTTTTTATTTTAATAAAACCATAGCAACAGCAGTTTTTTGAGAGTGAGAAATTGAAACTAATATTTCTTTTTCATTAATTTCTTTGAACATTTTTTTTACTTCTCCATATAATTTTATTTTTGGTTGGCCATTTTCTTCATGGCTCACTTCTATTTCACTTAAACTAACACCATCTATGTTTTTATCTAATGCTTTTAAAAACGCTTCCTTAGCACAAAAAAAACCTGCCAATCTTTCTGCCTGATTATTAAATTTTTGCAAATATTTTTTTTCTTCTTCTGTGTAAACTCTTTTAATAAAATTATCCCCTATTTCATAAAAGCGTTCTACTTCTACAACATCAACACCTATTTTCAAAATTCATCTCCTTTAAATATTTGGTTTAAGGCTTCATAGATTTTTTCATTACTAAACCCTTTTGATGCCAAATATCTATATAATTTTTGTTTATTTTTTTCATCTTTAGTTTTGCCTTTCATGTATTTTTCTGCTAAGGGCAAACAAGATTCTTCACTACTTTCATCTATTTTCAAAGAAATTATATGCTCTGGCACACCTTTTTGTTTAAGTTCAAATGCAATTAATCTATCACCCTTTTTATTCTTGTTTGCCCTAATGTACATACTTGCATAGTTTTCATCATTTAAAAATTTATATTCATTTAATTTTTCACATACATAAATAACTACATCATTTATATAGCCTTTATCCTTTAAATATTTTTTTAATTCTTTTTCTGTTTTAGGATATGTCCCAAGCAACTTCATAGAAGCATCTAATGCTACTTTTTTTTGCCCTTCGAAGCAAATTTTATTTAATAAAGTTTCTTCTAAGTTTAAATTTGATTGTAGATGATTTTTAACTATATCTTCATCTAAAAGTGTAGCATAAAATTCATTATCAACATAAATTTTATATTTGTTTGTTTTTCCAACTTGCTTTATTTCTGTTATTAACATAAAATTAGTATAAAACAATTTTAATTAAAAAGCAAACCAAAAAATTTATAGAACTAATAAAAAAGTTTTTGCGAGAGCGGACAAAGTCCGCTCTAAAAGGATTTCATCCTTTTAACGCATTTGTGCGTTTCGCAAAAACTCATTTTTTTATAACTTTAACAAAATTTTTCTTTCCTTTTTTAAGTAACATATACCCTTTTTGAAAGTCTTCCGCCGTCAAAAGTTTATTAAAACTTTGAACTCTTTCTCCATTAACAATAATGCCACCTTGTTCAACAAGCCTTCTAGCCTCTCCCTTGCTATTAGCAAACCCAGCTTTAACAATTACATCACTAATGGGCATGTATTCATCAATAATAATCTCAGGGGCATTCTCTAAATCTACTCCACCATTAAAAAGTGCCTTTGCTGTTTCTTCAGCCTTTTTTGCTTCCTCTTCACCATGAACTAATTTTGTAATTTCAAAAGCAAGTTTTCTTTTTGCCAATCTAATATCACCGCTCATAATATTTTCAATTTCATTTAAAGGCAAATAGGTTAAAATTTTAAATAGTTTTTCAACATCTCTATCATCACAATTATAAAAATATTGATAAAAATCATAAGGTGAGCATTTTTCTTTACTAACCCATAAAGCACCCTTTTCTGTTTTGCCCATCTTTTTTCCTTCAGCATTCAAAAGCAAAACATTTGTAAAAGCTTGGAAAGTTTCAGGGTCTTTTCCTTCCATTATTGAAAGTTTTCTTCCTAAGTCTGCCCCAGCTACAATATTTGCCCATTGGTCGCTTCCACCAAACTCAACTCTACATCCATACTTTCTGTTTAAATAAACAAAATCATAAGCTTGCATAAGCATATAACCCATTTCAAAAAAAGTAAGTCCACCACTTGCTAACCTAGATGTATACGCATCACAAGAAAGCATTTTATTAACATTAAAATGCACCCCAATATCTCTCATAAAATTGATATAGTCATAACCCTTATACCAATCTGCATTATTTAACACAAGTGCAGGATTTTCCCCATCAAGTTTGATAAATTTTGAGATAGCTTTTTCAAGCCCAGCCCTATTTTTTTCTACAAAATCCCCTTGCACCATTTTACGCATATCATTTCTTCCGCTAGGATCTCCAATCATAGCAGTTGCTCCACCTAAAATGATTATAATTTTATGCCCAGCGTCCTGCAAATATTTTGCCATAATAAGAGGAAGGCAATGCCCTATATGCAAACTATCAGCTGTAGGGTCAATTCCAACATACATGCAAGAAGGTTCTCCGTTTAATATTTTTTTAACTTGTTCTTCATTAGTGGTTTGGTATATATAACCTCTTTCTACCAAAATTTCAAATAATCTATTATTCATAAAATTATTTATAGAATTTTTAAAGCAAATTGTCAATTAATTTGCTAAATTTTTTTATGTTTGATAAAATGAAACTAAAGGAGTTAATATGAGTTGTAAAAACGCAAAAGGGTTTGGTCCTTCCCCTATTCCAGAAGAAGGCAAATGGATACAAACAAAAAAAATAGAAGAAATTAGTGGTTTTTCACACGGTTGCGGAAAGTGTGCTCCTCAACAAGGAACATGCAAACTTACAATAAATGTAAAAAATGGAATAATTAAAGAAGCACTGGTTGAAACTGTTGGTTGCAGCGGCATGACTCATTCAGCAGCAATGGCGAGTGAAATTTTAACTGGCAAAACAATATTGGAAGCATTAAATACAGACTTAGTCTGTGATGCCATTAACGACGCAATGAAACAAGTTTTTTTACAATTAGTTTATGGCAGAAGTCAATCTGCTTTTTCAGAAAATGGTTTAGAAATTGGTTCTGCACTTGAGGACTTAGGAAAAAATTTAACTAGTAATGTTGCAACTTGTTATGGCTCAGAAGATGGTCCAAGATATTTAAACTTAACCGAAGGTTATATAACAAAACAAGCTTTAGATGAAAATTGGGAAATTATTGGATATGAATATGTAAATCTTGGGGCGTTTATGACATTCGTGCAAAATGGAGAAGATATTAAAGAAGCATATAAACGTTCAACAAAAACATACGGCAGATTTAATGAAGGTGTTAAATTTATAAATCCAAGGTCAAAGGAGTAAAAAATGACAACTAAAAAAGAAAGTATAGAAAAATGTTTAAAAAAATATGGTTTTAACAACCTTGAAGAAGTTGTAAGTTTTGTTAAAAGTAAGGGTATAGATGTAGACAAAGAAGTAAAAACAATTCAGCCAATAGCATTCGACAATGCTTGTCAAGCGTATAACTTAGGTGTTGCAATAGCTTTAAAAAACAATGCTAAAACAGCCGAAGAAGCAGCAGAATTCATCGGTGAAGGTTTGCAAGCATTTTGCAAGCCAGGTTCTGTGGCTGATGAAAGAAAAATTGGATTAGGACACGGAAAACTTGCAAGCATGCTTTTAAACGAAAAAACAAAATGCTTTTGTTTTTTAGCTGGTCACGAAAGTTTTGCAGCAGCAGAAGGCGCTATGGGAATTGCAAGAACAGCTAACAAAGTAAGAAAAGAGCCTTTAAAAGTGATTTTAAATGGATTAGGAAAAGATGCCGCCTATATTATAGCAAGAATTAATGGTTTTACCTATGTTAACACAAACTATAACCATGAAACTGGAGAATTAAAAATAATAGAAGAAAAAAAGTTTAGTAGCGGAGAAAAAAGTGCTGTAAAAGTTTATGGGGCATATGATGTTCCAGAGGGCGTGTCAATAATGATACATGAAAATGTTGATGTATCAATTACAGGTAACTCTACAAATCCAGTTCGATTTCAACATCCAGTTGCTGGGACATATAAAAAATGGTGCTACGACAATAACAAAAAATATTTTAGTGTGGCAAGCGGAGGAGGAACAGGCAGAACTCTTCACCCAGACAACATGGGATGCGGTCCAGCAAGCTATGGTTTAACTGACACAATGGGAAGAATGCATTGTGATGCTCAGTTTGCAGGAAGTTCATCTGTTCCTGCACATGTAGAAATGATGGGTTTTATAGGAATGGGTAACAACCCAATAGTTGGTGCAACAGTAGCTCTTGCTGTGGCATGCGTAGAAAAACAATAAATTAAACAACAATATATTATAAAAAAACTCCATGAGAAAAATCTCATGGAATTTTTATTTAAAAATTAATTTGAAATGCTGGACGAACTGCATACGAATAATTTGGTGCTGAGCCTAAATGATTATCATTGCTATAAATATATAATGTTCCACTAGAATTAACATAAGAAACGTCACAAGTTCCATCTAAGTAACTACCATAAAGCATAGAATAACTATTAGGGGAACGAAGCCACCAATTATTATTCCAACTCCTTATAACAAAATCTTCACTTTCCGTGTTCATAATTTTGTAAGCCTCATAAGCTGAAAGCAACCATAGTTTATCCACTGTAGATGATGGTATGGCTTGATTATCACCTTCTCCATTTTCAACTACAGAATTATATTCAATGTTAGATGGAGACTCCATATTATCATCACACATTTTTAAATATAAATCTGCCAAACTTCTGCCATCTATTAAATTATATAATGGAGAATTTTCTATTTTATATTTACTTAAAAAATCATCTGGCTCCGATTGATTTGATTCTAGTGCTTGTATTATATCATATGTTACTCCTTTTTCTGGAGCTCTTAACTCAAATGTGGGCGTACTATTAATCTGTTCGTTAATTAAGTTAAAACCCCTATAAACTTTGTTACCCAAAATATAATCTCTAATATTGCTGGAAGCATAATCTCTTGCTTGAACCGAAGAAGAATAATTTGTTTTTGTTGCAAAATCAAGAACCCCCATGCCTGTCCCAGAATAATGATATTCATTTTCATATGAACACAAGTCATTGTTGTCAGTTTGAGTATTTAAAAGAAAATAATAAGATTTTCCAGATAATTCTGTAACATCGCCAGTAAATCCAGCTTCACTAATCCCAACAACGTCATCATTTGTTCTTTGCAAAACTAAACGCCATTCCATTGGTTGATTGTTGTATTCTCCCATTTCCAAATAATAATAGTTATCTACAGAATTCCATTTAACCATTTCTAAAACTGGAGATTCAACATCTTTTTCAAATTCAAAATTTAAAGCTAAAGTTTGACTTATGCTTGCACTAAAGTTCTTTAATGTTAGTGTTATTGTGTATGTTGCTGTTCCTGGCAACGTACCACTTAGTGCTGGTATTGTTATAACTCCACCTTCTACACTTTCCACTACGTCTACATCTTCACCAAAGGCTGAAAATGTGCTTGATAAAGCTGGTGTTGTGTCCACTGCTTGATTATAGTTTTTTATTGTCGCATTTACTGAAAACTCAGAGTAGTTTGTAAACTTAAAACTATATTGCAAAACTTTGTTTGTTTCATCAAAACTTACTTCCCCTATTGTCCATGCTGTCATTGTTGGGTTTGATGATGTTCCTGCTGGTGTGTCGTTATAATCTGTGGCTTGTGAGTCTGTTTCCTGTTCTTCATCTACTGCATCATATGAATAACCTATGTATTTATAGTCCCCTGTTCCAGTTGCTGTGGTTAAACTAGCAGTGCTTGCTCCACTTTTTATTTCCCCGTTTACTTTAACGTAAACACCAGTTGCACTAAAACTTACACTGCTTGTTACATCTAATCCTACCGTAGTTGCTGCCATAACACCAACAACTAACATACAAATGCTTGTACATAGTGCAAATATCGCTCCTAATAATTTAGTTTTTTTCTTCACTTTTTTCTCCTTCTGTTTTTTAGTTTCTCTTTTTAATTAATTTTTATTATATATGACAGTTTACTGTCATGTCAAGTATATTTAACAAAAAGTTTACTAAAATATTAAATATGAAAGAAGTTTCAGCAGAAGAATTAAAAAAGATTTTAGCATCAAACTTAAAATTTTTAATGTTAGAAAAAAACTTAAACATAACTCAGCTATCTAAACAAATAAAAATACCACGCACTACTATAAATGCGTGGCTAAATTGTAAAATTTTAATGAAAGTAGATTATCTTTACAAACTCTCATTATTTTTTGATGTGCCAACAGATTTTTTCTTTAATATATTATAAAAATTAAAAAATTACCTTGTCAATAACTCCACCGCCTAAACAATAGCCATCTTTATCGTATAAAACAGCATATTGTCCTGGAGTTATCGCTCTTTGACGCTCTTTAAATTCTATAACAACATCATTTTCTTTTAAACTAACTTTAACAGCTTGATCTGGTTGACGATATCTAAATTTAGCAAAACATTCAAATTCTTTTGTTTTAGGAGTTTGTGGTATCCAATTAAACTCTTTTGCAATTAATGCTTTAGAAAATAACGCATCATCTTCCCCCTGTGAAACTATTAATGTGTTGGTTTTTAAATCTTTATCTAAAACAAACCATCTTTCACCAGTTCCACCACTTTTACCGCCAATATTTAAGCCTCTTCTTTGCCCTAAAGTGTAATACATAAGCCCATCATGTTCACCTACTATTTCGCCGTCAAGAGTTTTTATTAAACCTTTTTTTGCTGGCAGATAATCTTTTAAAAATTTTTTAAAATTTCTTTCACCAATAAAACATATTCCTGTTGAATCTTTCTTTTTTGCATTAGAAAGTTCAAGTTCTTCTGCTATTTTTCTAACTTCAGGTTTTTCAATATCAGCTAAAGGGAAAATAACATTTTTCAATTGTTCTTGAGACAACTGATTTAAAAAATATGTTTGGTCTTTGTTTAAGTCTTTAGATTTTTTTAAATAATATTTTCCATCTTTTTCTTCAAGCTTTGCATAATGTCCAGTTGCAATATAATCTGCACCCAACTTTTTTGCTTGTTCCAAAAAAGGACCAAATTTAATTTCTCTATTACACAGAACATCAGGGTTAGGAGTTCTACCATTTTTATACTCTTCTAAAAAATGTTTAAAAACATTTTCATAATATTCCTTGCTATAATTTACAGTAAAATATGGTATTCCTATTTTATTGCAAACTCTCTTAACATCTTCATAATCTTCTTCTGCAGTGCAAGCTCCATCTTTTTCTTCCCAATTTACCATAAACAAACCTATTACTCGATAGCCTTGTTGTTTTAAAAGATAGGCAGACACAGAAGAATCAACACCACCGCTAATTCCCACAACTACAGTTTTCACTCTTTATTCTCCTTGTTTGATTTTTCATTAATATTTATAACATTGTTCATATTAACTTCATCACTAAATTGATTTTCTATGCTGTTATTTGTATCTAAATTTTCAAATGTTTCTTTATTATACAAATGAAACATTTTAGTGTCTATTGCAACAGGAATTTTATATTTATTTAATGCAATTAAAACAAAATCACTCCACCAAAAAATAACCATAATACCTGTTGGAAGAAAGAAAAAACTTGAATAAAATACTGAATAATCAATTACATTTTCTAACATCAGACACACACATGCAACCAAAGTAACAATTAAAGAAAAAAAACCTTTTACATATCTTCCCAAATAGAAATTATGAACACCAAAAATTCCAAAAAAACCACAAAGTAAAAGAGCTTTACTTTTTTTTACATCTGTTGGCCAATTAGTAACTCTTAGTATTTTTTCCTTTTCTCTTCTAACAACTGCAATTTTACCTGCACGATTAGTAACATAATTTAAACGCTCAAAAATAAGCCCACAATCTGAGCATTTTTTTTGAGTTTTAAAACACACTTCCCCACATCTAGGACATTTTATTGTTAAAGAATTTTTCTTACTCATTTTATTAGAGTTTAAATGCATTTTTCTTATTTGTCAAGCGGACAGAATTAAAATTTTTAGCGTAGAATGAAATGGAGGATAATATGACATACGAATATTATAACCCATTTACATCTCCAAGAACAAGATGTAGACCTTGTGATAGATGGACA
>CALVMK010000022.1 GCA_944345545.1 uncultured Clostridia bacterium
CAACGAAGTGGAGTTTGCGTGTGGTCGTTAAATAAAAATTTGCGACCAAAAAGCGAAGATTTGACTGAAAGGCAAATCAAGCCATAAGGTCGACAAATTTTTATGGTTCGGTAGTTCAGCTGGTTAGAACGCTAGCCTGTCACGCTAGAGGTCGTGGGTTCGAGCCCCATCCGAATCGCCATTGCTTTGTAAAAAGCAAATTCACCGAAAGGTGAATGCAAATTAGTGCTTTTCGCACTAATTTGCGAATACACCCCCTTTTATTTATAGATGCCTCGGTAGCTCAGTCGGTAGAGCAAAGGACTGAAAATCCTTGTGTCGGTGGTTCGATTCCGCCCCGCGGCACCAGCTGGTGTGGCTCAACGGTAGAGCAATTGATTTGTAATCAATAGGTTGTAGGTTCGATTCCTATCACCAGCTCCAAGAGGGTAGGTTGCAGAGCGGTCAAATGCTACGGACTGTAAATCCGTCGTCTCAGGACTTCGATGGTTCGAATCCATCCCTGCCCACCATCTTAAAATTCGTTGTAATCCTTTTAATCGAAGTGTTACAACGATTTTTTTTATTGATGTACTTTTTAAACTAAATTTAAAGGTCAGTGAGAATAAAACGTAAAAATAAAAAAATGTAATATAGTTGTGTAAGATTAAGACTAAATAAATACTTGTTTTCAAAAATTTAATGGTAATTAATTTTATTAATATAAAGATAATTATTTATAAATTTAATTATATTGTTTGACAAAAATAATTTATTAATGTATTTTAATTTTTGGAGAATTCATATGAAAAAAATATTAAATGGCAAAGGATTAATTTTTTCTTTATCTATGGTTTTAATAATTTTATCTGCAATGTTTTTAATGACTGCTTGTAATCAAACTCCAGATGGAATTAAGATTAACAGTGAGTTTAAAACAACTTATGATATTGGAGATAAATTAGATGTAACTGGTGGCATAATAGATTATACGATTGATGGTAAAACAACACAAATAGTATTAACTGATGATATGATTACTGGTTTTACAACTGAACAAGTAGGTGAAAGAAATTTAGTTATTACTTATGAAGGTTTTACTTTAACAATACCATATATGGTTAGACCTATGTTTGTTGCAACAAATACTGAATATGTTTCAACATTAAAATTTGATGGACAGGGTCAAGAGTCAGCCTCTGGGCGCAATTATTATGCAATAATAAACTCAAATGATGAAATTGAACTTTTTGAAGAAACTTACTCTGTTGCGAAAGTTAAATTGACAAAAACAATAGAAGAAGATGCTTATGTTGCAAGAGCAACAACTGTTGTTAATGAAAGACAATTTGTAATTGAGCTAAAAAACTTTTCACAGACAGGGTTTGATATGTCTTTTACTTTTGGGGATATAACAATAAATACACCTATGGTTGCTAATTTGTATGAAGTTAATACAAAGTATGTTTCAACATTAAAATATGATAATCAAGGTCAAATAGCTAGTGGGGGAAGTAATTTCTATATTTCAATAAATGAAAGTAATCAAATTGAACTTTTTGAGGAAACTTATTCTGTTTTTACTGCTCAACTAATAAAAACTTTAGAAAACAATAAAATTGTTGCAAGAGCAAATGGCATTGTAAACACAAAAGAATGTTCAATTGAATTAAAGAATTTTTCAGAAACAGGTTTTGACATGAATTTAAAACTTGGTGAAGTGGTTATTAATGCTTCAATGATAGTTTACCAAGAAAATTAAATAGATTTATAAAAATATTTTTATAAAAAACAGGGTTATAAGACCTTGTTTTTTTATGCAATAAAATCGTGCAATTTTAATGAAAGTTAAAATTAAAGAAAAATACATTACTACCATTTTTAATATTTGTTTTTTAGTGCAATTTCGACATGTTTTCTAATTTTTTGCAATCATTAGTGTGTTATTATCGTTACATCAAAGGAGGAAATTATGTTAGTTAAAAATAGAATCTATAATAACACGCTTTATGTTTTGCTTAGCGGAGAATTAGATGAACACTCGGCTTATAATACAAGGATAACTTTAGATGAAATTTTTGAAAATAATAATTTTAAACAAATTATTATTGACCTTTCAGAACTTGATTTTATGGATAGCACTGGAATTGGCGTTTTAATTGGTCGCTATAAAAAAATGAAAGATAAAAAAATTCCTATTTTTATTTGTAATCCGTCTGCTCATGCAGAAAAAATTTTTAAAATGACAGGGCTATATGAAATTATGCCTAAAATTGTTTAAGGAGAAAATTATGAGAGAAATGATTAATGAAATGACTATTTCTTTTAAAGCTATATCTGTTAATGAGGGCTTTGCTAGAGCATGCGTTGCTGCTTTTTGTGCACAGGTCAACCCTAGTTTAGATGAAATAACCGACATTAAAACTGCTGTTAGTGAAGCTGTTACTAATTGCGTGGTTCATGCTTACCCTAAAAAAGTTGGTGATGTAACTATTAAAGTTGAGTTATTTGAAAATTCTGTTGTTATTTATATTTCTGATATGGGTGTTGGAATAGAAGATTTTGAAAAGGCAAGAGAACCATTTTTTACAACAAAGCCAAATGAAGAGCGTAGTGGAATGGGTTTTACAGTTATGGAAAGTTTTATGGATAAACTTGATCTTATAAAAAATCAAGGAAAAGGTTTAACTGTAAAAATGGAAAAGTTTTTTTCTATAAAGAAAAACTTGGCTGTGGGGGAATAAATGTTGCCTTCTGAGGACACATTGGCATTAATTAAACTTGCTCAAAGTGGAGATGAAGAAGCAAAGCAAAAGCTTATAGAAGAAAATTCTCCGCTTGTAAAAAGTGTGATAAAACGGTTTAAGGGAAAAGGAATTGAATATGATGACCTTTATCAGCTTGGATGTGTTGGTTTTTTAAAAGCTATTAAAAATTTTAATGTAGATTATAATGTAAAATTTTCCACTTATGTTGTGCCAATGGTTATAGGTGAAATAAAACGTTTTATGCGTGATGATGGAGAAATTAAAGTGTCTCGTGCTATTAAATCTTTAAATTTAAAAATAACAAAATTTGTTGAAAGTTTTATAAAAGAACATATGCGAAAGCCTACAACAAAAGAAATAGCCAATGAATTTAAAATTGATGAAAGTGAAGTCATTTTCACAATGGATTCAGCGAAAATGCCAATTTCTATGTTTGCAACTTTTGATGACGATTCTAATAGTGGACAGTATTTGATAGATAAATTTATGCAAACGGGAGAAAATGAAGTTCTTATAGATAAAATTTCTTTAAAAGAAGCTTTATCCAGTCTTGATGAGAGAGATAAAAAGATTGTGCTTTTAAGATTTTTTAGAGATAAAACACAAAGTGAAATAGCAACTGTTTTAAATATTTCACAAGTTCAAGTATCAAGGCTTGAATGTAAAATAATAGAAAAGATGAGAGAAAAGTTAAAAGAAAATATATAAAAAAATTAATTAACACAATAAAAAAATTAAAGATTGAATTATCTTTAATTTTTTTATACATTAAAAACCTTTTATTTTATTAATTGTGTTCATTATTTTTTCACCAGCAATCTTTAATTTTTTAATATCATCGTTTTCTAATTTTTCAGGAGAATCTTTTTTTATATGGCTTGAAACATCAGTTGTATCATTATTATCTGTTTTGATTTTTGGATACTTAGATATTTTACCATTTTCTATTATATATCTATCTTGATATTCGTTTTTAGTTTCTTTTATTTCTCCATTTTCGTCTGTTACAACTTCTTTATGCTCTCCATAAATATCAATAATTCCATCTATGTTGTCAGCACTTTCAATTTGTTTTGGAGGAGGCATTGTAGTAGATGTTGAATTTTGTGAATTTTGAAGGTATGGACAATCACAATCTTCACAATTATTTGTATTGTTTATTATGTTGTTTTCTGTAGAAGAATAATTACTTCCTAAAACCACATTTTCTATTTGTAAAAGTGAACTTAAAATATTTTGTAAATAAGAATTTCTTGTATCTAAGCTATTTAGTAGCCTAATATATTTTGAGCTTAATTCGTCTGCGTTTGCGGAATAGTTGACTTTCATGTTATTTACACTTTTTAGTTCATTGTTTACTTCATTTTTTGAAGTATTTATTTTATTTGCAAAAGCATTTGCATTGTTTAACAAATCTTTAACTGCTTTTGCTTGATTTTCACTTACTTGAATGTTTCCGCTTTTTATTTGTTCTGCAATACTATTTAAGTAACTTATATTGGCTAGTATTCTTGTTTTTAAATTGTTTGTTTGGTCATTGCAATTTAGCGTGTCAACTTGTATTGCACATAAATTACTTAATTTTTGATAATGATTATTCAAATCTGTTTCATATCCAATGTTATTTATATCATATCTACTTTTATAAGATGTGTTTGCATTTTTATAAGTGTTAATATTTGAAGCTATGTTTCTATAAGTGTTTATGTTTTTTGTCAACCATCTTTTGTTTAAATAGTTATTATTTGTTACATTTTGATATGTATTGTAATAACCATTAACTCCATTGTAGTAGTTGTTTTCAAAAGCGTTAGGATATTGATTTCTATAAAGTCTGTTATACAAATTTGCTGGGTTAATGTTATCTCTGTAAGTATCTATATTTGAACCAATTAAACCATTACCATTAAAATTGTTATAACCATTACCCCAAGGATAATTTTGTCTAAATCCGTATGGAAATGGACCTACGGAATTATTGTAGCCATAACCAATATTAGAATTGTATCCACCCATGTAACCATAATTAGTTCCAAAACCGTTACCAATTCCGTTATAGCCAAAATAATTGTTATTAAAATTCCCATAGGTGTCAGTGTTTCGATTATAATTAGGAACAACAAATGCATTACCGCTTACATTTTTGACATCACAAAGTGATTCTGCATCTGTTACATTATTTGATGGTTTTAAAGTTCTCATTGTAGTTATGGCTGTGTCTGAAATTAAATCTGAAATAACTATGTCAGCATCAGATATTGTTGTAATATTTTTTATAGAATTGTTAAGTTTATTCAAGTTGCTAGTCATGTTTGATGCAAGATTTGAACTTGTTGTGCCACATCCTACAAGAGTTAACGTAATTAATAAAGTAAGCGTAAAAACTAAAAATTTTTTCATGTTTACCTCCTGTTTTACTTAGTTTGTGCAAAAAATTTTTAACTATGCAAAGTTTAAGTAGTAAATTTATTGCAATAATTATTTAGAGGTTTTTATGAATGATTTAGAAAAAAATAAAAAGTATAATGCTTATGTTGAAGCTAAGATTCCAAAAACTAGAGCTTTTCCTTCGTTATTTAACTCTTTTTGGGTTGGTGGACTAATTTGTCTTTTAGGTCAGGGAATAAACGATGGTTTGCTTGCAATTTTTCCTAATATGGCAGAGCAAACAGCTTGGGGTTATACCTTAATTGTTTTAATATTTCTTGCTTCTTTTTTAACTGGCCTTGGTGTGTATGATAGAATTGGCAGGTTTGCAGGTGGTGGCAGTATTGTTCCAATTACTGGTTTTTCAAATAGTATTACAAGTCCTGCGTTAGACTTTCACAGTGAAGGAATTATTTATGGGCTTTGCGTTAAAATGTTTTCTATAGCTGGACCAGTCATTGTTGTTGGAATAATTTCTAGCATTTTAGTGGGCTTGATTTATTTAATAATTTAAGGAGAATATATGACAAAAAATTTAAAAAATCCACAAACTGTGGAATTTAAAAATAGACCAAAAATTATTGGTAATTATGCTATTGTTGGGCCAAAAGAGGGTGCAGGAAATTTTGGGGAATATTTTGACTATGTTATGAAAAGCGACCTTTTTGGTGAAAAAACATATGAAAAAGCAGAAAGAAAAATGGTTGAGCATGCTCTTGTTGGAGCAATTGATTGTGCAATGCTGACTCCGAGAGATGTTTCGTTGTTGCTTGCAGGTGATTTATTAAATCAAATAATTAGTTCAAGTTATGCTGCACGTAGTTTTGACATGCCTTATTTAGGGCTATTTGGCGCTTGCTCAACAATGGCTGAAAGCTTGGCAATAGGGGCTAGTTTAGTTGATGGTGGATATTTTAAAAATGTTGCATGTTCTACTGTGAGTCATTTTTCAACTGCTGAAAGACAATTTAGATTTCCGCTAGAACTTGGAAATCAACGCCCGCCTACATCGCAATGGACGGCAACGGCAGCTGGTTGTAGCATTTTGTCATTGCAAGGCAAAGGTCCTTGCATAACCAAGGCAACTTTTGGAAAGGTAACAGATTTTGGAATAAAAGATGTAAACAATATGGGTGCAGCAATGGCACCTGCCATTGATATAATAGGACTATGTGGAATGATACTGCCACGAATATCTAATACAAAAATCTAAATAAAAGGAGGTAATAATGGTATCAAGAAAATCTAAAAAAGTGGTTGAAATATGCCACTTTTTTACAAATAGTATGTTATAATGAAAGCGAGGTAAAATTGTTATGG
This sequence comes from uncultured Clostridia bacterium, assembly GCA_944345545.1. Taxonomy (GTDB): domain Bacteria; phylum Bacillota; class Clostridia; order Christensenellales; family UBA1242; genus Caccopulliclostridium. The sequence goes on from CALVMK010000022.1 coordinate 6,495, forward strand.
CAAATATTAAAGTATTTGAAGATAAGAAAATTAGAACAGAGTGGGATGCTGAAAAAGAAGATTGGTGGTTTTCAGTCCACGACGTGGTGCAAGTGCTAAGCGATTGTAAAGATGTTAGAGACTATATCAAAAAAATGAGAAAGAGAGATGAACAGTTGAATTTGAACTGGGGGACAATTTGTCCCCTAGTTGAAAGTGTTGGGAATGACGGCAAGAGAAGAAAAATTTTAATGGCAAACACTCGTGGAGTGTTGCGTCTTGTTCAGTCTATTCCAAGTAAAAAGGCAGAACCTTTTAAACTTTGGCTTGCACAAGTGGGTGGGGATAGACTTGATGAAATTGCTGATCCAGAAAAGGCAATGCAAAGAGGTGCCGATTTCTATCGTGCCAAAGGATATTCACCAGAATGGATAACACAAAGACTTCTTTCAATTAAAATAAGAAAAGAGCTTACTGATGAATGGAAAGAAAGGGGAATTGAAAAAGAAAGTGATTATGCAATTCTTACAAATGAATTGACAAAGGCTTGGAGTGGAAAAGATATTAAATCCTATAAGGCACTTAAAAACTTAAAGAAAGAAAGTTTAAGAGATAATATGACAGATATTGAACTGACAATCAATCAGCTTGCGGAACTTACAACAAAGACAATCTCACAACAAGAAAAGCCAGAAACTTTTGCAAAAAGTAAAGATGTTGCAAGGCGCGGTGGAAAAGTAGCAAATAATGCCAAAGATGAATTTGAAAAGGCGACAGGCACAAAAGTTGTTTCAAGTGTAAATGCAACAAATAAAAAACTCTTAGATACAACTCCAAAGAATGAAGATGATTAATGAGATAAGGTGCAAGGATTTTACTTGTGCCTTATTTTGTTAACAAAACTTTTATTTAAAAATTTTGTTGTATGTTGATAAATATTTTAAAATTTTAGTTCTAATTGAGAATTTTATGTTATAATGTGTATGTATTTGTAGAATGGTAGTATAATTTCAAGCCAAAACCGATGCAGAATTCAAAGAGTTGTGATAAAATTTAGATATAAATAAATGCAAGGATTTTTGAAAGTTTTATTGTATAAGAATATTAGGTGGTTTACAAATGAGCGAAAAGGATTTTGGATGCAAATTGAAAAGGATTGACATTGATGATATCAATGCCAAATTAAATTTGGCAGGTCGTTATTGTGAAGGTCGAGGCGTTAAACAAGATTATAAAAAAGCATTTGAACTTGCTTTTGAATGTGCTGAACAAGGATTGATTGCGGCAATGGCTTTGTTGGGCGATTTCTATTTTTATGGATGGGGTGTAAAAAAGGATAAAGAAAAAGCGAGTTATTGGTTTATGGAAGAGGACTTTTGCAAAAGTATGCTTACCGAGAACTATGAGAAAATAAAGTCAAACCAAAAGGGATATAGGAATATGAAATACGATGTTAAAACAAAATGTAAAAATTGCGGAAAAATATTTACAGTTAGAGAAAAATTTTTATTTGAAATTCCTGACAATACAATTGAAACAAAAGAAAAGTGGGAAGAGTTGGCATTTTTGCGTAGTGTTCGTGGAATTGAAGGCTTTTGTCCAGAATGCAGAAAATATGAAATAATGATTGAGTATAAAAGAAATTGGGTTGAAGATTTTATAAAATTGGAGGATGCAATGCAAGGATTTACGAAAGTTGGCAAAATTAAAGATTGGAAAATGTGGATAGAAAAATTGCCTAAGCAAAAGGGAATATATGCGGTAACAAGAGAGAGTGAAGATGCACCACAATTTTTTGAGAAAGGAACAGGCGGATTTTTTAAGGATAGAGATCCAAACGTTGGAATAGAGGAATTATCAAAAAAATGGTATTATAGTAGTCATAAAATTATGTATATTGGCAGAGCCAATTATGACAATGACAATCACCACGGAAAGCACAAGAATTATTGAAGCAATAGTAATTCTGGCGACATGTTTCTCATTCTTATCTAATGCTAAAAAAACAATTGACGCAATTGCGCCTATTATGCCGATAGCTATTAGATATGGGAAAGCTTGCAACAAAAATGATGATATTATTATAGAAATTGCTGCAAATAATACAGAATTAGAAAAACAATGTGCTGACGATAAAGCTGAATTTATATCAATCAAAAAGAGTATTCCGTCCGAAGATATGGTGGCGGTA
>CALVMK010000023.1 GCA_944345545.1 uncultured Clostridia bacterium
CATATACATTCACAATGACATTAAATAATGTGGCAACAAGTCAAAGTGGAACTGTTGGGCTTGACATAAGTGCAGTTAGACATGAAGTCATTACAATAGGGTTTAACATTTTTAATGACGCATATATAACTGCTAATGTTAACAGTAATTCTCAAGTTAAACAAGGTGATTATATATCCTTAAAGATTTTACCTGAATACAATACTATATATTCTGTTATATTAATTCTTTATGATTCTCAAGGACAGCGAATACAACAGTGGGGAGATTTTTCAACTTCCAACTTATATGTAGAAGTGCCAGAAATTAAAGAAGGATATTATTTTGATGTTAGAACTTTTCCTTATAGAGGGTAAATTTAAGATTGTATAAAAAAACAACAAACTTTTAATTTTTAGTTTGTTGTTTTTTTGCTATTAAAATTCCATCTCCGTCATCATAAAGGTTGATTGTGGGAAATTTTAATTTACATTCTTCTATAAATTTTCTTAACCTTAAAATTGCTGTTCTGTGTTTGTGTTTTGGATATTCGTTACCTTTTACCCAACCATGATAGTATATGTTGTCCGCAAATAATGTTCCATTTTCACTTAAAATATCAAATAAATATGGAAGCTCTTTTAAATATTGACCCTTTGGTCCGTCTAAAAATATAAAATCATATTTTTCTTTAATTGTAGGCAAAATTTCATTTGCATCACCTAATATTTGATTTACACGATTTTCTAGATTGAAATTTTTAAAAACATTTTTTGCAAATTCATATCTATCTTTATTTAATTCTATAGTGGTTAATTTTGAATTGCTGTTTTGTAATATTATGGTCCCAGAATATCCAATAGCGGTTCCAATTTCTAAAATGTTTTTTGGTTGTTCTTTTTCTAAGGTTTTTATTAAAATTTTTTCTGTGTCTTCTCTTAGAATAGGTATATAATTTTTTTCAGCTTCTATTCTTAATGTTTCTAAGTCCATTTACACCTACTTACTAATCAACTAAAACTATTGCTAATGTCATAGGGCGTCTTTTAGTTCGTTTAAATATAAAGTTAGACATAAATTTTCTTACTTCATTTTTTAATAAGCTTGGTTCTGTTCCTTGAACATCTAAATTTTTCATGAAAACTAATAGATTTGTTTTTAAATCTGTTACAAAACTATCTGCTTCGTCGTTATAAACAACACCCCTAGTTATTACAAATGGGTCGCCAATTACATCACCAGAAGAACCTGAAACATTTATAACTGCTATTGCAAAACCATCTTCGCTTAATTGCTTTCTTTCACGTAACACACTGCTTTCTAGGTCTCCCACGCCTATACCATCAACCAATCTAACACCTGCTTTTGTAAAGCCTAGTTGCTTAATATAGTTTTGTGTCATTTCAACTTGCATTCCAAGGTCTGGTAAGATTATATCACGTGCATTCATTCCCATGCTCATAGCTAATTCTTTATGTTGCTTTAAGTGTCTATATTCTCCGTGTATTGGCATAAAGAATTTTGGCTTTGTAAGGGCATGTATTGTTTTAATTTCTTCTTGGCATGCGTGCCCTGAAACATGCACGTCAGCAAGTTCGTCGTAAATAACATCGGCACCTTTTTTGAATAGGTGATTTATTACATTATAAACACTTTTTTCGTTACCAGGAATTGGTGATGCTGAAATAATTATACAATCGTTTTCACCAATTTGAACTTTGTTAAATTCGCCAGCTGCCATTCTGGTTAATGCACTCATAGGTTCACCTTGGCTACCTGTTGTTAATATTAAAAGTTCGCTATCTGCATATTTATCTATTTTGTCTATGTCTATTATGTTATTTCTGTCAAAAAATAGTTCGCCTATTTTTAATGCAACTTCAGAAACATTTATCATGCTTCTTCCTGTGAAAGCTATTTTTCTTTTATATTTTTCAGCTAAATTCATTATTTGTTGCAAACGATGTATGTTTGAAGCAAATGTAGCAACAATTAATCTGTTTGTTGGGTGAGCTTTGAAAATGTTTTCAAGTTCTTTACCAACATTAGATTCACTCATTGAATAACCTTTTCTGCATACGTTTGTGCTTTCACACATCAACAAATTAACTCCGCGTTTGCCTAGTTCACCAAAACGAATTAAGTCTGTCATTTCGCCATCTATTGGTTGAAAATCTATTTTAAAATCTCCCGTGTGAATTATGTTGCCCGCTGGTGTTCCAATGCAAAGCGCTAAACTTCCTGCTATTGAATGGCTTACTTTGATAAATTCAATTGTAAAATCTCCAAGCCTTAAAACATTTTTAGGTTTCACAGTTACCATTTTTGCTTTTATTTTTGGATATTCTTTTAATTTATTTTCCACCAATGCAAGAGTAAGCCTTGTTCCATAAATTGGAACATTTAAGTCTGAAAGCACAAAGGGTAGTCCGCCAATGTGGTCTTCGTGCCCGTGTGTTAATATAATTGCTTTTACCTTTTTTTTGTTTGCTATCAAATAGGATATGTCGGGCACAACAACATCAACTCCAGGAAGCTCGTCTCCTGGGAATGTAAGACCAGCATCAACAACAATCATTTCGTTTTCTGTTTCAAATGCTGTCATGTTTTTTCCTATTTCGCCAACTCCACCTAAAAAGGTTATTTTAACTTTTCCTTTGCTTTTTGTTTCTTTGTTTTCTAAAACAACAGTGTTATTGACAATTTGTTCAGTTTTTGGCTCTTGCACTTTTGCAATTTTTTGAACTTTTTTTTGAGCTTTTGGTGTTCTTATTTGTTTTTTCTCTAACATTTTACTTCTTGATTTTTTTTCAACATTTGCGTTGAAATTAATTTCTTCGTTATTCATTTTTACTCCTTTTTTTTACATAAAACAATTTGCCATTTACTTAATGGCTTTAAATTTATCCAATTTAACTAACAATTAAATTAAATCTTTAATTTTCTTGAGTTTATCTGTTTGTTCAAGTTTTTTGGGTGAAAGAATGGTGTCTAGGTCTACATAATATCTCATTCCTTGACTTCCAAAGAACATTACCATTTGGAAAACTAAAACAATCATTGCTCCTACTGGAACTGTGATTATAAAAGAGAAACTTCCAAATAATAAATTAATAGCTAAAATTACTGCCACAATGATTATTGATGTGGAAAGAACTTTGAAAAACCTTCTAAAAACTGCTTTAAAACCAAGTTTTAAACCTTTAACAACATTGCAGTTAAAAACTATACATGCTGGCATCCAACCAGAAAATATTGCCATTTTTAACCCTATAACAGCAATTAGATAAATAAATATTAAAAATGGTACTAAAATAGCAACAAATCCACCAAAAGTTGTTAAGGTTAATATGCCGTAAAAACCTGCAATTATTGCAAAGTTTATTGGCAAAGATATTGCTAAACTTAGAAGGCTATACAAACATGAAGTGCCTAGTTTTCTAATGAATGCCCCAACAAAACTATATTTTGTTAAACTTGCCATATAGCCGTAAAGTGTTTCCCCAGTAGGAATGCTTGAAAGATTCCATAAGAATGGGAGAAGGATAAGGAACAAGAAAACATAAAACACAAAAATTTCTGTTCCATTTACAGCTAGGTCTAAAGCAAAAACAAAAAACTCTTGAAAAACGTTAAGAAGAGCTTGTAACAGATTTACTAAACTTGCTCCTACATTAAAAGAAAAAATTAGTGATGTTAAACTGTTGCCTAATGCTAAAAAACTATCCATTCCAATTATTAAAGAATAGCCAGCAAAAAATAAGCCAGTAATTATTCCTAGTACGATTATTTTATAAACCAGAAGCTTCCAAACGGTAACAAAGTTAGCCATTAAAAGCTTTATGGAATTTTTAAACATCATAAAACTTATATTTCCCTTTTAAAAATTATTAAAACGTTTAAACAAGTTTAAACTGTTACAAACAAACTAACTATTAATATAATATAGCATTAAAAATAAAAAATCAAGCGTTACAAAACAATTTTATTCAATTTGAATATAAAATAGTATATGAAATGTTTGAGTAATGAAGAAATTGCTCTTGCTGGCACTGCTATTGCAATGGAATTGGCTAAGGGAAAAAGCAAAGACGAAATTAAACAAATAAGAGCGTTGGTGCTACAAGTGCAATCAACGCTTTTAACGATTATTGGTTAATTTTATTCGAAAACTAAGTCGACTTCTCTAACAACATTAATTTTTCCTGTGTTAGATTTAATTTTTAAAATTGAATTGTCAAAAATTGATGAACCTCTTATTTCTCTATAAACTATATCATTTTTAACTTTCGTTTCTTCCCAATTTAATATTGTTTCATTTTTTGTTTCGCAAATTAAGTTTAAAGATGTGTTTTGGTTTAAATAAATGTCTATGTTACCACTTTCTGTGGTAATGTTTTTATTTGAATTAAAAACTTCAAAATAAGCAGTTACTTTTCCACTTTTTGTTTGTAAATTAACAAGTTCATCTCCGCTTATATAAACTTTAATGGTTCCTGAATCTGTTGTTATGTTTGCTCTCGATAAAATGCCACTGTTATTTTTACCAATAGTAACTATTCCACCTTGAGTGTTAATGTTAATAAATCCATCAACTTTTCCAACTTCTAACTTAACGTTTCTTGCGTTAGGAATTCCTAATTCTCCGCCGATTGATAAAAGCTTTATATCTGTTCCGTTTAATTTTTCTGTTCCAGTAAGATTTCCAGAAATGTTGTTTAATCTTACTATTCCCATTTCTGAGTTTAATGTTAAATTTCCGTTTATATCTCCGCCGTCAATAGTTCCGCTGTTTGTTGTCAATGTTAAAGAAGGTGTTGTTAAAGAGTTTGGAAGTAAAATTTTTCCTGTAGTTGTTTCTAAAGCCACTTCCTTTGTGTTAAAACTGTCTGCAAAAAAACTTATCTTGCCAGAGGTTGTTTTGGCATCAACATAATTAGGTGCTGTTGTTTTTTCTTTGATTACAATATTGCCAGTTTCAGTTGCAACTTTAAAAGCAGATATATTTAATGGTGATAATTCATTGTCTTTTCCAAGTGTTCCGCCCATGTCGATATCGCCATTTTTTGTATTAATTGTAAAAATTGTATTAGACATGTTTTGTTCTGCTGGAATGTTTAAAGCTATTTTGCAATTTTTACTAGCTAAAAAAGTGTTAACTTGAGTAATACTTATAGTCAAATAATTTTTGCCATCTATTTGATATGCATTAAAATTAATGCTACATTCTAAATTATCACTTGATTTTACTAATCCTGTAATTTGATTTGACACAACAACATTAGAAACTGCAGCATCTCTATAGCCAGGTCTAATTTCTACATTATAATATCCATATCCTAAAGTGTTGCCATCTTTATCTTTTGATAGAGAATTTATAGTAATGTAGTCATAATTTTCAAACTCATCAAAATATCCGTCTGTTTTTGAATAGGTGGTTACAGTGTTTTCACTATAATATTGAAGTCCAAATATACTTGTTCCAGGTGAAAACATCATAATAGCAACCATAATTAAACATGCACCAACAATTAACCCTAAAAATATAAAAAGGTACATCAAAAATCCACTTTTAACTTTCATTTTAGCTCCTTATTTTTAAGATATCACAAAAATGCTTTTATTTCAAGTGATTATAAAAATTTTATAAGGTTTAAATTTCCTTTTTTTGGCAATATATTTAATGTGAATTCTTTTATTTTTCCAAGTTTTAATGGGAACTTGTGTTTTGTTCAAAATAACGCCGTTTTATGTTTAGTTAAAAATAACGGTTCTATTTTTGTGCAAAGCTTCAAAACAAAGTTTAAACCCATTCCACACTATAAAGTTTTCTTTTTAAGGGGGCTTGAATATTTAATATTTGGCACTTTTTATTTTTTTTGGGGATTATTTTTAAGCTTTAAAAACACACCTGTTCCAAAGCTTAATAAAAAGGTCACAGAAAGCTTAAAAATTAAATCAAGATATGATTTTGGGGCTGTAGCGTTTTTGCTAGTCGTTTTATTGGCTGTTATTTTGTTAGGCATTTTTTGATTATTTTTAAGTTATGTTTTAGTAG
>CALVMK010000024.1 GCA_944345545.1 uncultured Clostridia bacterium
ATAAATTACATAAATTTAAAATTTCTAACTACTAATACTCTTGCCCAAAGCGAAAGTGGGTTTCCCACTTCTCGGCTAAACGTAGGTGGCGCAAAGTGCGTCAGCGATACACAGGCGTGCGTCAAAATATGCCCTTATTTTCATGGCTTTTGGGCATATTTTCAGCACTTTGAGCCACCTCTTTTCCTGCTTCAATAATTTTAACAATCAATTTGCCTATTTTCTCCAATTCCCAACCAAAATCAACAGCCACTTGTTTGTTTTGTGCTATGTCAGTTTTCTTTCAAATTTTCTTATAACACTCCTATCCTTTACACTTTCTTCACCACTCATTCAACTCGCCAAACATCGCCCATTTTTTGCCGTCACCTCCTCTTTTATCTGCTTTAATAAAGCCTTTAAATTCTTCCCATTAATCCCATTCCAACTTCAATATTAAACTTAAATCTTAGACCATTATCTTATTTTTCGCCCTGCTAATTACTTACCATATTTTTTGATAACCACCCTTTTTTATAAAACTTCACTATATGCTCAACAGCTCCATAATCACAACCCTCGAACTAAGCTACATTTATAAGCATTTTCTCAAAACGAAACTGTCTATTTAGTTATTCAAAAGAAGGCAAATGCAATAACCTTTTTAACTCAAATAAAAAAATGCCCTTCTATATAAGGCACTCTTGTTTCATAAAAATCCCCCAATTTCAAGCAAAATTAACCCCTTTTATATACTCACAACCATTATTCAACACAGCTTCCAAGTACAAAAAACCTATCAATCCCTTATTTTATAAGTCTTTTAAATCCTCCATAAAATTATTTCAACTTTTTATTCCCTTCACCCTGCTTCTCTGCTTTTTGTTGCACAAAAAGAAGCCACACCTTGCAGTGTGACCAATTTCTTTTCCCTTTTCTTTTATCTCAAAAAGAGAGGCAATGAGTTTTTAATTAAATTTCCTTTATTCCCAAACTTTTTAGATATTGATAAGTTTTATAGTAAAACTCAGGTAGACGTGTGCTATCTTCCCAATAACCCCTTAAATTTTTGTTATTATCCTCTGACTCGCAAATAACTATTCATGCTAATTGTGAAATAATGCGACAACAATTAGGTTAGTACATTCTCATATTTTAGTTTTAATTAAAAAATTTAAAAAATAGTTTTATCGATTATACTTTTTAGGATTTTTATGATATATTATTAATAAAAATAAAGGACATATCAATGCGTTATATAGGAAACAAAGCAAAAGTTCTAAATGAGATAGATAAATTATTAATTGATAAAAAATTAAATCGTAAAGGTTTAGTATTTTTTGATGCTTTCAGTGGTACAGCATCAGTAGGCCATCACTATAAAAATATTTATAAGATTATTGCCAACGATAATTTATATTTTTCTTATGTAATAACTGAAGCAAAGTTAAACTCAAAAAGCAATATGTTTAAAAAACTTGGATTTAATCCTTTTGAATACTTTAATAAAAAAGAATGCTTATTAGATGGCTTTATTACAAAAAACTATGCTCCTAAATTTTCATCTAGAAAGTATTTTAGTGATAATAATGCACAAAAAATTGATTTTATAAGAACAAAAATTGAAGATTGGTATATTAATGATTTGATAACAGAAAACGAAAAATATTATTTAATAGCTTCTTTACTTGAATCTGTCTCTAGAGTGGCAAATGTTGCGGGTGTTTATGGTTCATATTTAAAAACATGGGATCCTAGAGCAGTTAAACAAATGGAATTTATCCCTGTTGATTCAGAACCATATGTTGAGAATTTAGCAGAAATTTATAATGATGATATTCTTAATATTATTCAGAAAGTATCAGGAGATATCTTATATCTAGATCCACCATATACAAAAAATCAATATTCTGTTCAATATCATTTATTAGAAACAATAGCTTTATATGATAACCCTATTATAAAAGGCAAAACTGGTGCTAGGGATATGAGCCTTTATGCTTCAGATTTTTCAAAGGAAGGGAATGTTCAAGTTGCTTTTGAAAACTTAATTGCTAACGCAAATTTTCGATATATTGTTCTAAGTTATAGTTCTGATGGATTAATGTCAAAAGAATACATAGAAAGTGTATTAAAAAGGTATGGAAAGAAAGAAACTTATGAATTTAGGAAGTTTTCATATAAGCAATATCTGAATAATAAAGCCACACATAAAGAAGATCATTGCGAGTATTTATTTTTTATAGAGAAAAAAAATAACATTCAATACGCATCCCCACTTAATTTTATTGGTGGAAAATATGATATGATTGATTTTTTAAAAAGAAATATGCCAACAAAAATTAATACATTTTATGATTTATTTGCTGGTGGGTTTAATGTAGGAATTAATATAAATTCAGATAAAATAATATACAATGATGTTAATTTTAAAGTCAGGGAGTTGTTAGAGTACATTACTGATGCTAAAATGGCAGAATTTTACAAACATATATTATCAACAATAAAAAAATTTGATTTACAAAAAGGTGATAAAGAATCTTACTTAAAATTAAGGGAAAAGTATAACTCTACTCCTATTGAATCTAGAGACTGCAGGGACTTATTTTTATTAATTATGTATGGTTATCAACAACAAATTCGATTTAATGGGAAATATGATTACAACAATCCTGTGGGGCAAGCTGGATTCAATGATAAAGTATTAGAGAAACTAATATCTTTTTCAAGAATTACTAAACAAAAAAAGGTTTTTTATTATTCAGAAGATTATGAAAGATTTTTTGATTTTATTAACAAAGAAGATTTTGTTTATATAGACCCACCATATTTAATAACTTTAGGGAGTTATAATGATGGTAAACGTGGATTTAATGGTTGGAACGAAAAAGAAGAAAAACGTTTACTCGATTTCCTTGAAAAATTAAACATTAAAGGTATAAAATTTATGTTATCAAATGTACTTTACCATAAAGATAAAATTAATCTAATTTTGTTAAACTGGGTTAAAAACAATAATTTTAAAGTAATTAATTATGATGAAAAAGCTAGGGGTAATAGACAAGAAGTAATAATTATTAATTATGAGGTGTAGTATGAAAGTTTTCGTTAGAAAAAGATATAAAGAGGAATTATCTCTGAATGTTGTAAATAATATATTAACAATTTTACACATGCCTTTAATTGAAAATATAGAATACATTAACGGAAATGGCAGATGTGTTATTATTGAAAATAAAAATGAAAAAATATATGTAATTGTGAGTAGAGAGAATGCAGATGCTAGAAATGCATTTTTAGCACAATACATTCCAACAGTGCTAAGTGAGTTTATAGAAGATAGTTGTATTAATAAAAAAATATATATTTATCTTCTTGATACTTCTGAAAAAGCTAAAACAAATTTTATAATTGATACATATAGAGTTGCAAAAACTCTTGGTATAGACATATTAAATGAAAAAGATTTAAAAATGTCTCCCATTATGCCTTATATGACATTTAAGGATTGGAAATATGCAAAGATAGATAGACAAAACTATAATCCTGCAAATAACTCCTCGTACGCTATGGAAGAAGAAACTGAATATACAATTTTTGGAAAACTATATGGTGCAAATGGAAAAGATTCATCTTTTACTGCTTGTCAATTAGCTAAAATTGCAGAAAAGGAAAATAAGACAATAAATTTTGTCCAAGTTAAAGAACATGGTACAGAATCAATTTCTAATACTGACAGAAAACTTCTTGAATATTACAATGTTAATGTTTCAGATGGAGCAATCATCTTAAAAGATAAACAGATACATGATAAATCAACCTGCAGAAAACAAGATGAATTCAAATATAATTTACTTGAAAAATATGGAATTAAAAAATGTTATTTGTGTGGATGTGATATTGAACAAAATATAATCGCTTCCCATATTCATCGAATAACTGATATTAATCATTCAGTCCTATCAGATGCCGAAAAAAGAACACAGGCTGTAGATGCCGATAATGGATTTTGGTTATGTGCTAATCATGATAAAATGTTTGAAAATGGAATAATTACTTTTGATCAAAGTGGAAATTTAGTAATTAATTCATTAATGAAGGAAAATCAAAAAAATTTTATTAATCATATTACAGATGTTATGAAAATCAAAGATGAGCATTTAAATAAAAATTTACTCAATTATTTGATGCTACATAATAAAAGAGTTAATTTAGGTCTATAAACCTATACTAAATTACTCATATTTATCATACTCTGTCAATCAAATAATTACTGTTAAATGATCCCCCTCCCCCAGACTATCTGGGGTTTTCGTATACAAAAAAAGTTACACCTTGCAGCGTGACCAATCTCTTTCCGATTTTCTTTTATCTCAAAAAGAGAGGCCATGAGTTTTTTCTAATTTTAAAATACTTTGGCAAAATGACTTGCAAAATATTTTTATAAGAGTTAAAACACACTCAACACTTGGAGGGCTTATGAGAAATAAAACTCTTATAGACTTTATTAAAGAAAAATACAAAAAATGTCAGCTGAATATGCTCTTCAACTGACAAAAATTGTGGAACTTGAAAACAAATTCACCAAAGATTTTTCAAAAGACAAGTGGCGTGAATACTTTATTGACCTAGCAATAGGCGAGCTTCATTCTATTGAAATTGACCAAATTATAAATTTTGTAATAGAAATGCTTAAAAATGTTTAATAAAACTAATTTGTATTATGATTGTTTGGCTTCACTACCTACTCAACCAATTTATAATTATTTAAATTTTTGTTTTATTTTATAATTACAATAATTTAATATTATCTTCAAATTAATTTAAAAACAACTATAATATTGTTTTGTCTTAAATTAAAATCACAAAATCAATTATAAATATTTGATTAAAATTGTCAATTTTTTATTTTTTTAATATTTTTAATCTCAAATTTATATCCCATATTAGTAATAGCTTGAGCGGCATATTTTATTGAAACTTTACTAAAGAATGGAATTTTAGGTCTTTCATCATGATATCGATTGATTATTCCTAATACGACTGTATAATTATCAGCGATAAAATTATTATCAATTATTTCATACATACCTTCTTCATGTAATTTTTCATTTAATCTTGTTCTAAAAGATATATCCTTTAATGCTTGGCAAGATACCGTGGCTTGATTAAAAAGATGGCTTAAATACGAAGATCCACCATTATTTTTTATATGCATTAATCTCTTATTGTAAATAACATCACATGGTTCAATTGAATTACCTTTTCCACTTCCAAAAGGAATGTTTATTGTATGAATCAACCTAGCTCCTCTAAGTGAATTTGCCAACATTGAGTTATATTCATCCTCATTTTTATCATCTGGACAATCAATAAATAAGATTTCTGATAATTTTAAAGCGTTATAAGTATCGTTGATATCTTGAGCAAAATCTCTGTTTATTTTATACCAATTTCCTCCATTGATAGCATAAATATCATTTTCCACTTCGATGCTACCTACTATACATTTATATGCTTTCCAATTATATAAATTAGTTCTTTCACTAGCATTTGATCTGGCATAAATGTTTTTTTGCTTTAATTGCTCAAAATTTTCAATAGTAGAATTTTTAAAACTATCAACAAAAACATCATTATCAATGTCATTATATTCTACGTGTCTATCATCTTGACCCTGAATATAAATACACCTAAAATTACGCCATTCAATCAAATCTGGAATTGCCATCCAAACTTGTGAGAAATCTCCATTATTAAATCGACTCACAACTTCATCATTTAGTCTATCAATTAATCCTTTATCTCTAACTAGTTTTATATTATCTAACCATTCAAAATTTTCTTGATATGTAGTCAATTTATATTTATTATAACAATATATTAGCAATTCATCAATATTGGATATGTCTCTATCAATAGTTAAATTGAAAATATCTCCACCAGTAATAATAGTCTTTCCAAAAAATTCATCCTCACTTTTTCCAGTAACAAAACGGATTAAATCCCTGTCAATATCAAAGCCAAATTCCCCAATATCACTTTCCCTTGGCATTTGTTCCTGACTCTGTTTGTAATTTTTCCCTATATCAACTTTGGTAATTTTTCTAATTTTATTTTTTTGTATAGTATTCAAAACAATTTTTAAACCAAATTGCTCCTCAATTACATTATCCTTAAACAAAGTTCTGCCATAACCAAATGTTAATGCAAAAATCCTAGTAACCGCCTCGTTAACTTGTATTCGTTTTAAATACAAAACCTTTGAATTTGCAGTTCTTAATTCGTCTCGATGAATACTAAAAAATTTATATAACCAATCTGGTTCCTGAACAAGTGATCTATTATAATAAATTATATTATTTTCGTCTACAATCTGAAGCTCTTCACAATTTTCTACAATATCACTGAAGTCAGTAATCTCTTCTTTAATTAAATATATCGATAAATTAATTTTTGCCATACTACAACTCCTTTTATAATGTTTGCTTTTGTTACTTATGATGTAATTTATAATGTTGCGATCTAGTCAATACAACTAAGTTTGATTTTCGATTGTTTAATTTATTTCCATCTTTATGATGAACAACTTCATTTAAACCAATATTTCTTTTTATTTTTTTACGTGCTATATCCCGATGTAATGGAGCATATCCATTTGCTCTAGCATCTGGACTTTTAGGATTATAATGTTGAATATAACCCTCTTTTGTTATATATTTTTTGTGTTTTCTATAAATTCTCATTTCGTATTTCTCCTTAAAAAAATTTTTGTATTAATATTACTAAAACAACATATATTCCTATTCGACTTATCCAATGTAATAAGCTTCGACTAGAATACGATTTTCCTAAGCCACCAATTTTCCATGCTACTGTGAACGCAATACTATCAAAAATAAGGAATAGTATAACATAGATAAACTTATTATTTGTAATAGAAAAACCGGTAATTAAAGTATATAATGTTCCCACATTATCATCTCCTCTTAAAAATATTCTGTCAGAGGACTTGCTTACCGGTTAAAAATATGTTATAATATATTTGTGTTAAAAATTAGCAATATTTTTAAACGGTTATCGGAGCCTCATTCCGATTAAAGAACAAGGTGCGAACTTGTTCTTTTTTTATTAGTTCTTACTCATCAAATATAATATTTTCTTCTGCTTTAGCAAAAATCTCAACTTGATTTTCAATATTTATTCTATTAACTATCCATCCATTTAAAGAGCATTGATGAATGAATTCATTTATTCTGTTTACTCCATTTATTTCTTTCAATGTAATTACTACGCCAAAATTAAGTTCTCCTTTCTTCTGTGTGCTAAGTCTCTCTTTGGATTTTATGCTAATCCCCCAAAGTTTAGTTGAATAAACTTTTTTTGGTCGATTGTTGTCTTTTATTAATTCTTTAATTACCTTTGTATTGTCCCATTTCCTATAGTGATATCTTGCATCAATTTCATAAACAGGTCCCTCTCCATCAGTTTGATGATTATTATTTATAGTCACTATTTTATTATTGTTGACTCTACCAAAACTAATATCTAATTCACTATCCGTATAATCAACACCTTGATTTCTTGAACAACTTGGAAAGTAACACATCGTTGCTCTTGCAACATACGGATATTTCCCTTGATTTATAGGAACTGGTAATCGATAGTTAAATGTGTTATACATTTTTGAAGTGTTAGACAATACAAATTTAATTTCACTATTTTGAGAAGTAATAATTTCTTCAATTCTAATAGGAACAATACCATGCCCTATGGTTGGAGAATATCCATGATTGCTCCATCCTATCGCTGAGTCTATAATTAAAGCTTTCGCTACTTCTCTAGTTAAGCCCAGGACGTAAATTAGATATGCCATCTTTCTTGTAATCCAAGGAGCAGCTAATGATGTACCTTCAACATGCGCCAAACCATTATTAGTCATAACAGTTATTTTACCATCTTTGTCACCACCAAAATAACTCACATCTGGTTTATTAAAAAATGATAATACAGGACCTTCTCTCGTATATCTTGCACTTGTTTTATCAAACTTAACAGAATTTACTACTAACCCATTGATTGAATCTGCTGGGGCTCCTATCCTTTTATGTTTAGATTCCTCATTGTAGTTATTTGTTCCTGCTATTACAAAAATAACATCATTTTCATACTGTATTCTGTCTAATATATCTGCCTCGGGAGAAATAAAATTTGGATTTATTGGAAAATCAGACCCCAAAGACAAATTCCAAACTTTTATATCCTTATTTTTAGCCACAATATTCTCTATTGATTGAAGAATGTTAAAGGAACTAAATTTTGAACTATCTGATACTGCAAAGTGTTTAACCTTGAACCTTCCACATCCATCATCAAGATTTTTATTTAGTGTTGGACCATCTACAATTATTGAACAAATTGCCGTACCATGAAAATAATCCTCATCTGATGGAATAAAATCTTTTGCTAAATAACTCTCAGATTTGACCCATTTTGAAAAATATACATTTTTATCAAAAGATGTGTCTATTACACCTATAACTGGTTCATTTAGCGGGTCAGGTATATCAAAAGATTTCTCGTCCTTAAAATCAAAATCTTTTTTAGATAGGGTGGCCATGTCAGGACTAGCCATTGAGACTAAATATTGCATAGGTGTAGTTTTTTGCAAAATTTTTACTTGATCCGCATTCAACAAAACTGTATTATTATCACCTTCCATTATATTGTGATCAGAAACTTCTATCCCAACTGTTTTTAAAATTTCTTGAATTGGATATTTAGTCCTATAAAAAGTTATGATTGACTGCTCTTCTAATGCCCCATCTGCTTTCTCATTATCAAATTTCAAAACATAATATGCATCAATTATTACCCTTACAAATAATGAATTTTTCTTTAATTCATTGGGTATATTAATCTTTTTATCATTTATTTCTTTAATTTGAATATAATCTATTACTCCATTAAATTTTTGTTCGAGCAATTGAATACATTCTTCCAATAATTGTATTGTATCTTGTAGCGTTTCCAATGAAATAAAATGAGTTATAATATGTTTTTCTGGTTTTATATCTGTATATTTAGCCCCCACAATCGAATTATTTGGTTCATCCTTACGCCTGTTTGAAAAGCATGCGCTAATTCTGCGAGTTTTTGCAATTACATCTATATAATAAACACTAACTAACGCTCCCCCAATTATAGTATTTGTTTCCCAAAATTTGTATATGTTAATAAGCTGTAATCTTAAATCTCTTAAATGTTTAGCCTTGACCATTTTATGAGGTGGTAATTCAGGATAACCAAATCCAACCGAGTTTTTAACTTGTTGAAAAGTACCTTTTAATTGTAATAAATCATTCATCTTCCACCTCCTTCAATTCTCTTGCAACTTGACTTTTTGATATACCTGTCAAAATACCAATTTCTCTTAATGTAAAACCCATTTCTCTTAAAGCATTTAAATCATTTAATTTGTTTTTATCATTAAATTCTTTAAATATCCTTTTTAAATAATCGTATGGGTTATCTGGATTGCTAAAAGCAATAGATGTTTTTATAATGTTTAGTAATTCACCAGGATAAGGCAAATTTTCGTTTGCTTTTAAAATTTTCTTTAATATATTAACATTCACCTCAATATGATTAAATTTTTTTGCTAAATTTGACAAAATTGAACATGCCGCTTCAATTAAATCTTTTTGTTCATATCTATTGAAATTAACAATTAAATCAAATCTACGTGTTAAAGCCTTGTCAAATGATTGGAATAAGTTTGTTGTTGCAAATAATATTACATTATCATTCAATTCATCCAAACCTCTAATAATTGAAGAAGTAGCCCTTCCCATTTCTCTTAAATCATTGTTATTTATTCTATCTAAAGCAATTGCATCAATCTCATCAAATAAAATTACAACTTTTTCTGGTTGAGAAAGGTTATTTATCTCATCGAACAACTCTGCTATATTCTTTGAAGTTTGTCCTAGTTTACTATCAACTATAAAATCAAAATTAACAATATATAAATCTCTCTCTAAAATTCTAGCAATATGTTTAACCGATTCTGTTTTTCCCGTTCCAGGACTACCTTGAAACATAAATTTATTAACACCAGCTTTATGTCCTATTGCGTTTATAATTCCTATAATATCTTCATTTATAGATTCAGGTAATACAAATGATGCACTACTTGTATCTATTTTTTTACAAAACGACATATTTTCGCGATTAATTTGCGGTATGAAAGTATTTGCGTTTGATAATAACGATAAAATATATTGAGATAATTGAACATCTCCTGATTCGTCAAAATCTCGAGCTATTTCATATGCTTCAGTTCTAAATCCCGAGTCATTGTTCTCCACATGATATTTGATTAAATTTAACACATTTCTTTTTTTCATTTAACACCTCACAACGTGATTATAACACAACGCATTGGGACAAGTCAACATATTTAGGGACTTTTTTATTAAAATAATATTTTTGCAAAAACAAAAAAATTGCCGATATCGGCAATTTTAAAATTTTATATGTGATACCCTAACGATTCTAAAGTAAAAAGCATAAAATACAGGATCGCAGTTTCAAATGATACATTCTCTTTTTCCATCACTATTGAAACGAGATGTTCTTTATCTTTGCTAAGCTTAAACTTTACAACTGGATCATCAAGTCTTTCCCATTCTCTATAAGGATTATCATGCCCCCATATTGGCAAAGCAATTTGACCCCAACCTGTCTCAATTATTCGAATAAATATTTTTTGAGTTATTGAAGATAGTATTGCCTTTTCAGCATTTACATTTTTTTCTTTCATAATTTTTACAAGCATATCTTGTGCTTTTGCGTTATTGGTAAAATTAAGTACAGTTTTTTCTTTCTTTATTTTTTTCAAAATTTCATCTTGCTTTAAAAAATGATTCTTAAAAATATCTAATTTTGTTTCGTCATCACAATTCTGCAAATTATTTTCTGCCAAGAAAAATTTCCAGTCTTCTACTATCATGCTTTCGTCGTTAACAATGATTGGAACCTTCTCTAAATAAGGCAATCGATTTTCAAACAATAATTTGCCTAATTCTAAAGCAGGTTCTGTTGCCTTAATTAATTCGGTCCATTTATAAAATCCAGCCAGTCTCGCAATCACATGTTGCGCATTCATTAATGTAAACGGTTTT